>NZ_BFAY01000007.1:0-300000 GCF_003112675.1 Leptospira johnsonii
AAAGATCTTGTTAGATCCCCTTAGGCTCATTCCTTCCCAGGCGAACTCCTTCAGGCGTAAAGACCATATTAATTACGTCGCTCAACCGGTCAAATAACTTTTGTGAAAATTGATTTCGATTTTTTCTCTTTTGGAGAAAAATCTAGGACGAATTTTCTCGATTTCATTCGAAATTGATCTAAAAAAATATCAGCTATTAGGCCAACTTTGCCGAGAGGTTTTCCCTTTCGTTCTCAATAACTTTTTTCTATGAAATCAAATCTATATATCTGGCCGGATAAAGTTTTATATTCGGGAAAACATTTCGAAACGGAAAGCCATAAACATTTTCTTGCCCAGAGCATAGTAGGAGTTCATGGCCCAATTCACGTTGAATTAGAAAATTCTAAAGTATCTTCCGACTTTGTTTTTATTCCAGGAAACACCACACATAGAATAATAGAAGGCCCAAAAAACAATGGAGATAACCTGATATTACTCTACACGGATCCTCATTCTAAAATATCTGCTGCTTTGGAGGCTGAATACAATCAGCCGGAAAATCGAACAAATAGAAACATTATAGAAAAATTGAAAGAATATGGAGGAAGAGAATTTGATCCTTTATCCTTGGATAATTTTCTCTCCGGATTTCATCGTAGCAAAATAAAGTTCGAAATTCCTAAAATAGATCCAAGGATCATACTAACGCTTGAGCTTCTCAAGAATTGGGATTTCGAAAAGACCCCGGACCTTAAAACTTTCGCAGAAAAAACAAAACTTTCCCCCGGAAGATTCACCCATCTATTCTCTGAGTCTTTAGGGATCCCTTTTAAACGATTCGTTCTTTGGACTAAACTCACTAAAGCGGTCCTCGCATTAAAGGCAGGAAAAAATCTGACTGAAGTCTGTCATGAATCAGGGTTTTCGGACTCCGCTCATTTTAGTAGGACGTTTATGGATATGTTCGGAGTAAATCCCTCAAAATTTTTAACGGATAGCCGCTCCGTTCAATTGTATATATTCGATCCGGTATAAACTTCCTTTTAGATTTTTTCTATAGGATTGATTACCAGATTAAAATGTTTCGATACCTGATTTACCCTACCTTTTTCACAGGAGCTTCCACAGTATTTTTTCTGCTGATCTCCTTGGATATAAACTCTCTAATTTCTTCCTTAACAAGTATTCTGGCTTTAGGCTCTGTCGTGTACTTTTTGGAAAAGCTTCTCCCCTACGATCCTAACTGGAACAGGAATATAGGGGATCTATCTGCGGATATACTCCACAATCTAGTGAACTTTCTTTTGATTTACTTAAGTTTTACTTCCTTAAAATTTTTCAGGTCCATAATCCCCCTTCCTTCGGTTTGGCCGGAGAATCTGCCTTATTTCCTTCAAGTATTGTTGGCGGGATTATATGTCGATTTTGGAATGTATTGGGTTCATCGTCTCAGTCATTCCTTTCCTTTTTTATGGAAATTACATTCGGTTCATCATAGCTCGGAGAGATTGTATTGGTTGAACGGAGAAAAAAGGCATCCTATTCATGCAATTCTGGAAGGAAGTCCCGGAATTCTTCTAGTTCTTTTATTAGGAGCATCTTCCGAGATTGTATTAGGCTGGCTGACTATCCTTAGTCTTCACCTTATGTTCCAACATGGAAATATGGATTATAAGGCAGGAATCTTAAAGAAATTTTTTTCAGTGGCAGAACTTCATCGTTGGCATCATAGAAAAAAATATAGAGAAACTCAGGTAAATTACGGAGCTGTATTTTCCTTTTGGGATAGAATGTTCGGCAGTCTGCAAAAGGAAGAAGGTTTCGTAACAGGAGCAGCAGTCGGTTTAGAAAGAGAGAAAAGTTTTCCGAAAGATTATCTGGGACAGTTAACTGAGCCGTTTCGATGATTTTAGAAATTATTATCTTATGTGCATGCGGTATGTTGCAAAAAAGTTTCGCTTTCGAGGGAAAAAGCCGATTCAAATTTGGGATTTGGAAGTTCAAGTTTCTTGCAAATGGAGAAGGATCGAAAATTTTATCTTTAGATGAGTTCGTATTTTTCTCCTGGGGAATCGGAACAATCGGGAATGATTCTCGGTTTGCCTAAGGCAAAAAAAGGTGCAAGAGCATTGGTTGTCGCAGGCGGCGGAATGAAAGGCTCCTTTGCGGGCGGAGCTTTATATGCGATCAACCAAGCGGTGCCTTCTACATACTTCGATCTAATTTTGGGAGTTTCTTCTGGTTCCTGCGCTGCAGCTTATTATACTACGGGCTATGAAACGGACCATGCTGACGGCTTGAAAATTTTGGACATTTGGAGAAAAGAACTCACAGGCAGCCAATTGATCTCTCTTTTAAATCCTTTTCGAGGCAAAACCATTCTAGATCAGGAATATCTAATAGACTACTTATTCGGAACTAAGTATAGGCTTCCTTCCGAATATCTGGAGAAAAAGGAAACTTCCCCTTTCTATGTAGTGGTTACGAATCTCGCGAAAGCTAGAGCCGAATATGTCAAGGCCACCGCTTCTAATGTTCTGAATTTATTGAAAGCGGCTACTTCTTTGCCTATCGCCACCAGAGGAAAATGGAAATTGGGTGGGCAGTATTACGGTGATGGAGGGATCTCCGACCCGATCCCAGTGGAGTCTGTAATCCAAGCTGGTTATAAGGATATTACGGTAGTCTTAAATAGTCCCGAGGATGAATTTTCGGATCCGATCCCCGGTTTTCAAGGTTGGCTTTCTTATCCTTCTAACAAAAAACTTTCTCATATGATCACTAAGGTGCATCATACAATGTACAATCGTGCCGTTCGCATCATCCATTCTCCTCCTAAGGGTGTAAAGATCAGAGTGATTTCTCCGGAAGAATCGGAACTGAGCATGGTCACCACAAGTTCCAAACTTTTGAATCGTTCCGTTTCCAAAGGTATGGAAGCAGGTCAAAGATTGGTCGCGAACATGATCGCAGAAATTTCCGGACTCAAAAACAAATCCAAACTTTTAAGAAAACTTTTTCTTCCTACGATCCGGCCGGACAAAGGGAAAAGCTGATCATTAAGCGGCTTCTGAAAATCCGATCTTTTTTAGTTCTTCTTTTCTTTTTAATTCGGAAACCGCGAAGTAATAAGTTTTTCGGACAGAATGTTCGCTTAAGCCTAAATACCAGCCTATCTTTTTGAAACTTTTTTCTTTCGTTACTGCCCCCGAGACTTCGAGTATTTGCCTTCTGGAAACTTTCCATCTTTCTAAATTTTCGAAACGATGGATCTGCATGTTTTGGTAGAGTCTGGAAAGTTTTTCGTTTAGCTCTTTCTTCCTGAGCCAGGATTTCCTTTCTTCTTCTATATCTTTCACATAATAATCTTTCAGTTTCAATTTTTTCATTTTTAGTTTTGAGTAGAATAATCTGAATTCTTTCAAGCTTAAAGGGATCCTATGTTTTAATTTGAGGATAAGAGAGGCGATCGGATCCATTTCGGAAAGAATGGTTCGGACCAGAAGAGAAACTTCCTGGGTTCGGCTCAATATTTCTTTCGTGAATTCGGACCTTGGGTCGTAAAATCTTTCGAATCCATCGGACAGGATCTCACTTCTGCTGAGTCGGATCTCTTTTCTTCTCTGGTTAGCAATTAAGTTTTTTGTATATGTTGTGAAAAACGCGGGAAAATTGGAATACCCTCTTTCTTTGAAGAGATGTAATACTTCTTCCGCGTCCAAAACCAACTTAAGAACGATTTCGGAGCAGGAGTCTTCGTCTAGATTGTATCTTCCTCTTGCGAGGGCCCAGGCCCAATTCCATGCTTCTTTTAGAAAATTTTCGGAGTTCCCTTCTCTAAAATAAAATTCGACGGAAGAGATAAGTCTTTTGTCTTTTTCGGATAATTTTTCCATGATCGGATTTCGATCATTGTAGATCCGATCTTCTACAAATATAAAAATGGAACCGTTCGCCTTAGAGCCTAAATTGGGAGCTAAGACGAACTTTTTTGGATTTTTTTAATTCGCGATCCCTACAGTAAGAAGGTTCCGGGAAAAGAGGGAAGAAATTTTTTTACAAAATGAAAACTCTCCTTATTCGGATAATAATGTCCCTTAAGGACGAAAAATGCAATATGAAACTAAATCGCAGCAACTTAGGTCGCAATAGTAAATAAAAGTAAGGAACTAAAAACAAACTCCCGCAAGAGGCAAACATTATGAAAAAACTGATCTTACATTCTGCATTAGCACTCGTATTAACAGGAGCAGCATTTGCACAACCAGGTGGACGTCCGCCAGGAGAAGATCCCTGTAAAACGGAAAGACAAACCTATTGCAAAGATTCCAGACCGGGCCCGGAAACGGATCGTTGTCTAAAAGAATATATCTCAAAACTATCAGAGACTTGCAAAAATCATGTAAACGAAATGATCTCTCGTTTCGAAAAATTCAGATCGGCTTGTGCTGCAGATGACGAAAAATATTGCAAGAACATAGAACGTGGACCTGCTCATATGAAATGTATGAGAGAAAACGAAAGCAAGTTATCTTCTGCATGTAAAGCAGCACTCCCACCTCCTCCACCTGGAGGCGGACCTAGAATGTAAAAAGAGGCGCTCGCAGAGGCATTACGCCGGCAAAATCCCTGGATCGTATTCATCCGTTGGCAAAGGAGTACAACCAGGTATTTTGCTCCAGTCGGGTTCGTCTCCTATATGGCGATACGAATGTGTCCAGAGGATCCGATCCTTCAAAACTAAAAACACACCAGGCATTCTAAGTAGATGTCTTCCTTGGACTCCGTAAAAATTTCCTTTTGCAAGCGCTCTTACTGCGCTAACCCAAACTTCTGGGCCTGCTAATTCGATTAAGTTACCTTCATGCACTTGGAGCTTCTCATAAAATGAAGCACTCGGGTTTGAGATCGCTTTTGCTTCCGGCCAGAATCTGGCGAAAAATTCATCTCCTTCTCTTACCGAGTCGGGATGGACAAACAAAATTGGTGGGAATGCAGCCATTTCGGAACTGAAGACGCGAAGATCTTCCACTGTTTCTCTACAAAATATACAACCAAGATGACGTAGAAAAACGACCAGACTAGGTTTTTGAGGAAGATTGTCCCCGAAGCTTAGGCCGGTTAAATTTCTTCCTTCGACCTGGGATTCCAAAATTTCTTTCGGTAGGAATTTCATCTCTCTTTCAAATCTTCTACGATGCCGGAAAGGAAATCGATTGCTTTTCTAGTCCTTAGACGAATTTCTTTCTACAATGGATTTGCATCTTGTAGACGTAATAGTCTCTCTTCTGACCCTAACTGTAATGGAAATCGTTCTAGGGATTGATAATATTGTGTTTCTTTCCATAGTAGTCGGTAAACTTCCTAAAGAACAACAGGCAAGCGGCCGCACGATCGGACTTGTAGCGGCATTAGGTTTTCGGATCGGATTGCTGTTTACTGTAAGTTGGCTTGCCAGTCTCACAAACGAACTTTTCCAAGTGGGAAATTTTACAGTCACCGGAAGAGATCTCATCATGCTGGGTGGGGGACTTTTCCTAATGGCCAAAAGTACTAGTGAGATCCATCATAAAATGGAAGAAGGTGAAACTGATTTGGACACCGGATCTTCTCCTTCCTTTTTTAATGTGATATTACAGGTCATCATTCTGGATATTATTTTCTCAGTGGATTCTATCATCACTGCAGTCGGACTTTCCGGAGATCTGATGGTCATGGTTCTTGCTGTAGTCATCTCGCTCGTAATTATGCTGATCTTCTCAGGGAAGGTAAGCGATTTTATCAACGAACATCCTACCATGAAAATTTTAGCTCTTTCCTTTTTGATCATGATCGGAGTTATGTTATTTGCAGACGGTTTACATTTCCATATTCCAAAAGGATATATTTATTTCGCCATGGCATTTTCCCTGCTTGTGGAGTTCATAAATATGCGGGTTCGTAAGGCAAATCAATCCCCTTAAGAACTCTGGAGTTGATCCTTGCTTTTCGGTTCCAGATCGCCCAGCTTAGATTATAAAGTGGAGAAGACCAAAAGTTCGGAAGAATATTTCCGTTCACCGCAAGTTCCAACACTTGGTTTCTCCACTTTCGGTAAAGTTTATCCGCTTCTTCCGAAGCCTCTTTAGTAATCGGATCCAGAGACAAGTTCCTGCTTAAACCCAGAGTATATTCTACTTTTTGAATATATTTCTCCTGCTTCTCCTTTAATTCCGCGCTAAAGATCGAAGTTGCCTTATCATAATTTTTCAGACAAAGCCTGTATAAAATCTCATGATTCCACCAGAGGGAAGAATCCGGACTGGTTCCAGGTTGTACAATACTTCCCTCCAAGAAAGTTTTTCCAGGAATGGAAAATGGAATAAAAACGGACAATGAAGGAATAGAACAGCCGGTCGCCCAAAACTGAGAATATATCGGATTTGTATCTAGTTCGGCTACGAAGGAAGAAGTAGTCTGATTCGGAGAAAAAGGACCTCCCGCGTGAAGACAAACGGAACCCATACCTGACTGAGCTGGAGAATAACCAATACTTTTAGATGGAAACCCTCCTTGGCTGATAGAAAGTGGAACACTTCCCTTTTCTTTACCTTCTAATCTTAGGATCTGCATCGCTTCCTGAACACCCAGCTTAGAACCGAAAAATTTTCCTCCATTAGAAACGATCTCTCTTCGAACTTTACATTTACTGAAACTAGTAAACAGAGAATCTGAGAATGCTTCCCTAAAGGAAAACGTCTGCCCCTTCTTCAACCAACCTTTTGCTCTTGCAAAATCGATGGCATGAGAATGTAAACCATCGTAATCGGATTCCAAGGTCAGACCGTTGGAGATCGCATAAAAACCTTTGATTTTCTTCCAAGCCCAATATCTGTCAGCGGTTTCCAGAACGTAAGCTTCTTTAGGATCGGCGATGATAAAACTATTATGATAGAAGAAGTCCCGATTCGAATAACCGCCACATGCATCTTGGCCGAATCTTTCTAAATATTCTATGATCAGATCTCTTGCATCCGCTGCAGTATCGGAACGTTCCAGGCCCAGACGTAAGAGATCCATTCCGGTAAGACCATCATTCTTCTTTTCAATCTTGAGTTTAGTAAATACTGCCTCGTTACCGATCACTACTCCCTTTGAATTCGCTCCCATCTCCGCTCCCCAAATATGAAGAGGACGAGAGATCAAAACCTCTCTGGTTTTTTTAGATGTTGGAACATCGATAAAGGTAAGTCTTTGTTGGCTTTCCTTAGAAATTCTTTCAGGAAATCTTACCAGGCATTGGGGTTCATTCGGCTCTCTGTCCGAATTTTTTCCGAAGATCATTTTTCCGGAAGAAGTGGAATCCGGAGTGGCCACGAAAGTATCGCACATAGGCAGGGATACTAACTCTTCCCACAGGAAGAGCAAGACGTTTTTTTAGTTTAAAGAACTTCCAAAAGTAACATGGTCATATCGTCTTTCGGCGGAGAAGAATGTAGGCCCAGAATGGCTTCTCCCAGAGAATCCAAAAATATTCTGCCGGAAAGAGATGTATAATCTCGGACCAGATCCAAGAATGATTCGTAACCGAAAAATTCTTTTTCTTCAACATAAAACTCGAACATTCCATCCGAGAACAGTAGCACTCTATCTCCAGGCTCTAATAAAATTTCATAATCTCGATTGAATAATTTAGGAAGGGCCAGAAGAACTGTTCCTTTTCCGGTTAATTCTTGGACAGAGCCGTCGGACTTGATCAAAACTGCAGGGTGATGACCCGCATAAGAATAAGTTAGGCTTTTTTCCTCTCTATCCAATCGCATATAAACTGCGGTAATAAAAAATCCGCCGATCATAGTCATCAAAGACTCATGGATCAAAGTCAGCCCTTTTGAAGGAGTTTCCGCAATAGGAGCAATTGTCTTAAAGGCCATTACCGCCATCGCAGAAACCATTGCGGCAGAAACTCCATGACCCGCAGCATCCGCAAAAAAAAAGTCAAGCTCCCCTTCTTTGCCCAGATTCGTTTTGATTAGATCTCCACCCACACTTTCCAAAGGTTTAAAATAAGAATAGATCCTAAAATTTCCAGCTTCCGGAAATTCGAGATCCACGAGGCTCTTTTGGGTTTTTTGAGCGATAGATAATTCTTCTTCGATATTGATCTGGAATTTCTCCATCTGTACGTCAGCTTCTAATAAGGTTTCGAATGTTTTCATTCTAAAGCCGATCACAAGAACGGACAAAATTCCGGAAGAAATGAGACCGAAATAATACATCCCTACATCTATCTTAGGATCTTTTACATGTATACCCACAAAGAATGCGATCGCTATAAAAATAAGAAGGACCGGGATTAGTACCCTTCGGTTGTTAATGGAAACCCCGGTACTAAATACAACGAGTATCAATCCGAATAGATAACCCAAATACAAACCGTTCACATACAAAAGATAGAATGAATGAATACTCATCACCGCGAAGTGAAAGAGTAAAACCGACTCGCTGTATTTTTTAAAGTTTTCGAATTTAAAACTTAAGAATAAGGAAGTGCAAATTAGCGTAACATGAGCGACTCTGATCCATTTCGGATCGTAAATTCCCTGGGAGGAGGTATCACCTAACAACAAACCAAATCCCGCGAAAAAAAGAAAAAGAGACATCGCGAAACGAAATCGCGAAAGAGATTCCTCAGATAAAAATTCTTTTACGCTTGTGATTGCAGGCGTTTCATTTGTTTTGTTGGAAGAATTGTTCCTTATAGACATCTGGAATCGCCGCCGGTTTTCCGGTAGAAAAATTAAACCA
Source organism: Leptospira johnsonii (assembly GCF_003112675.1). Taxonomy (NCBI): domain Bacteria; kingdom Pseudomonadati; phylum Spirochaetota; class Leptospiria; order Leptospirales; family Leptospiraceae; genus Leptospira; species Leptospira johnsonii. The sequence goes on from NZ_BFAY01000007.1 coordinate 8,770, forward strand.
TAACAGTTCCGCTTTTCCAGTCAACACGCATTCCCCAGACTGATTCCACATGGAACAAATGATAGAAAAAGATCTGTTCTTAACGGATTCCAATTTCACTGAAATATCAATCGTCTCAGGAAAACGAACCTGCTTTCTGTAATCCATTTCAATATGAGTGAGAACCGGCCCGCCTTCCATAGGCTTTTGAGGAGATTCCCAAAGCCCCATATCGTCAAAGTAAGAGGCCCTTGCAGTTTCGAAATATCTTGCATAGACCACATTATTCACATGACCAAAGGCATCCATATCTCCCCAGGCTACTTTTTGTTGAACACTGTATGAGTATCTTTCCGGTTTAGACATAGTGCTAGAAAAATGGATAGGATCAATTCTGAAAAGGAAAGAATTTAAAGTAAAAAGTGATTTATGAAAAGGTTTGTAATCAGGACTTTCTGGAAAACTGTTTGTATTTCTGAAGCGCTTCTTCATACAAATTCGGCGCAACCGACTCTTCTAAAGCGGAAAGAAAAACTTCGAATCCGGATAACAGAGTAACAACTTCTATCTGATACTTGCTGTCGTTTAGAAAGAAAGCGGATCTTTCAAATCGAACAGATTGAATATCCTTCCAGAGTATTCTTTTATGTTTTCGGAAAATTCCTTTGGATAAGATAGCATCTTGCTCTAATATGATCCTATAATTCTTACAGTAGAGTATAAGTAAGACCCCTGCCAAAAATAATAGGAAAGAAACCAAACATAAAATTGGATCCGGAAAACTTAAGGCCCCATTCTTCTGAAAAGTAAAATAAATATCTCCTAAAAGAAGGACAGGAACCAAGCAGATTAGAAAGAAACCGGCAAATCTATAAAATACAGGCAGCCTCAAATAATGTTTGGATTTTTTTTGGAGCCGATCCGTATGTTTTATAAAATATTCGAACGTATATGTAAGAGAAAAAGCAAATGCTGATCCAAATACTAAAATGAGAACCGTCTCTCTTGTTAACCATTCCATATTTATAATATTCATATAAGGACAGTGGAAGATTGCCTATAGTCGCTTCGCTCCTGAAGGTGGATAAATCCTATCTAAAATAAAAAATATTGCCATGGAAGATCCACCTATAAGCCGGATTTTGTACTCTTGCGAGCGATGATCATTTATCTTGGTCTTTTAGTTACCGAAAAGACTCTTTGCTCTCTACCCGCGGCCCTGCAGAACCTACGATGGCCGCCTATTCGAGATTGCACCCGGGAGGGTTTACATTGCCCGCTTTTTTACAAAAGCGGCGGTGGGCTCTTACCCCGCCATTTCACCCTTACTAGAAAACTAGCGGTATATTTTCTGCTGCACTTTCCATATCCGGTTTCTTACGATCCCGAACTCCGGGAATTACCCGGTCCCGTGGTTCTATGGTGTCCGGACTTTCCTCACAAACTTCCCGAATGAGGGAAAACCCACTCGATCAGAAAAGAAAGCGCGACCATCCGGCAGACCTTCCAAAACGAGTTTAGAAAAAATCCATGCAAATGCTATTCGTTTTTTCCGAAAGATCAGCTGTATTTTCAAACAAAGCTGCTATGCCAGGAAGATCTTATTAGCCTAAAAAAGAATTATTTAATCTAACCGGTCTCGTATGGAAAACGACAATCCTAATTTTTTTCGCAGAAGGATTCTAAGGTCTTAGTGGAATAGATCCCCCCGATCAGCCCATGAATCACAGAATCCCAGATCCCGGTGATAATTTTCACCTCAGGAATTTCTTTGGGATTCGGGCAACTGAACTCAATGGGGTCCGAAACGAAATAATACCCTGCAACTAGACTTCCCTGCCTAGCGGATTTCATTTCCTGGGTATTAGGCTTAAATACTATGGATCTGGAATCTTTCTGGAATGTAAGAACGGTTTTATGGCATCCCAATAAAACCACAGCGAGAAATATTAGAATTCGTTTCACCATGGATAACACTCCACTTCCAGAGTTTGGGGAGAATATATCCCTATAGTAGACTGCTCAAAGAATACGTCCCAAAACGTCATGTACTGATGTACTGACTTAGGTCCTTGGGGACAAAGAGAAGCGAGATTTACCACCTTTTCGTTCGGAAAAAGGCCCATTAGATAATAATGGTCCTTCATGCTAAAAGTTTCTCCGATCTTTCCTTTGGTATTTTTCTTTCGTTGGTCCAAAGCAGTTTTACATTCCGAGCTTTCCGCATAGGCCAAACATGCTTCGGGGGGAATGGCAGGATACGTTACCCAGGCATGCCTGCAATTAAAAGCGAATAGGATCAAAGTAAGGATATGTAATAAAGTCCGATTGCTCATATAGTTAATCCTCCCTGGAATTTCAGTCTTCAATTATGCTGCCTATAAACTCTGATCGGGACTCCGTCCTTTCCTGTGCTGATATAAACGAAGTCAGAGCCGAACGTGAAGACCGAAATTGCCGAAAAAATCTGCTGCACGTTACTTGGATCTCCGAGACCATCAGCTCCGATCTTAGACCAAACGCTCGCAGAATTAGGGTTAGCCGAGTTCGTCCTATAAATCCTAATTCCCCCCGGATTATCGAACCCTACATACAAATATGATCCGTTTTTGATCAGCATAGAGATCGTTCGATTTGTAGGATCTCCGAAATCAACGTTCCCACTTCCATTATTTGCGATTAAACTCCAATCGCCTGATTCACAACTGTCCGCCGCTCCGGTGAGAGCCGGACTACATACCCAGATCTGGGCTCTGCGATTAGAATCGTCGCTTCCACCAGTGCAACCGTTTGTTCCCGAGAATGGTGTTGTCCTAAAATCGGTAATCGTTCCGGCACTCGCCAAACATACGTTCCTTGCCACGTAAAGTTTTCCGTTAAATTCGGCGAAAGCAGGGAACGCCTTATCTCCCGGGATCAGATCGAAGAACTTATATAACTCCAAGGAAAACCAGTTATTACTCGGATTGTCCATTGGACTCTCCACGTTATGCCAGTATTGGTTTGTTCTAGGCCCTATTTCCATCCAGTTTGCGCAAGCATCCGGTGCTGAACAAGGGGTAGTAGGATCCGAATTAGTCGAACGTATAATGGATCCATTGTGTCCTATTGCAGGCCCTCCACCATTCGCGGCATAGATCAAATTATTGAAAGTAAATACGGAATCCACATCCAGATAATGTCCCCAATTCGGAGAGGAATTGAGAGCCACTCCGTTGGCAGTTCCTCCGAAATAAGGAAGATAATTGATATAGGTCCGCTTTCCTTTGATAGCAGCAGTGTTTGCGTCGCAGTTATTTCCGGCGGTGCAGTATCCGGTATCGGTATCTGCTGAGTTGAAGCTGATAAAACCGAAATCGGGAGAGTCGTTCGCCGTGCTTCCATCCCAGTTTCGTTTCGCCCAACCTACTAAAAGTCTATTGTTCAGCGTCAGCATACTGGAAGGCGCAGCAGTAATTCCTCCAGTAATATTTGCCCAATCCGTATATTTGAAATTTAAAGTATTATCAGAATCTAATGTATAATATACATAGTCCCCGAAATAATATTGTCCCGCGATCAGTTGTGTTTTTGCCCCTGCAGCGAACAGGAAAGAATCAGATCCAAGGGATCCAACCGCGAAAATTCCCCGTCCACTTTCATTATCCGGGCCGCATCCTAAGGCCCTGTCTGCGGAATTTGGAGTACATCCGGCATGCCCGAGAGTTTTAATGACCCCATTTCCAGTATTCGCAGTATTTGTAGAAGTCCAAGAATCGTTTGCTTGGATCCCAACTCCCCCTGGAGAAGCGACCGAATCCCTGGGAAGACTAAAGCCTATCAGTTCCGGATTTGAACCGTCATAATTGAATCTAAGGGCAGCATTTCCCGCATTATTCGGTCCGCTATAAATTCTACCTTTATAATCCACCAAATTCCCGAAAGTGGATCCATAAGGATCAAGCAATAGAGGGCCGTCGTCAAAATTGATCGGTGCGGAACCGCATCCTAAAAAGCTTACTCTATCGAAAGGACTAGATTGTAAATTTTCCCCGTTTCCTGAATCCCTGATCGATCCCCAAGAAGAATTGTCGAATCCGTCCCCGTTCGCCCCGTTCGCAGCAATCAGAGAAAATTGGCTTCCCGACTGTATATTAGTATGGGACAAACAAACTTTGTTAGGATCGGCCGCCGCTCCTCCGCAAGCAGTTCCGTCTAACGCAACTGCACTTTGGATTTCTCCCAATGAACCGGTATTGAATTTATAACGTTTTGCACATTCGATCGGACTGGAACAAAGGGCCGAACCTACTGCATCCACTCCGCCTAGATACCCTTTTGAAAAGCCTAATACGACTTGGTTTAAATTTGCACAAGAAGCAGACTTCAATTTGATCTGCTCTGCCGCAACAAAATCGGCGGTGTTCGGACAAGTTAATGCACCTGAAGTGGCGCTGAGGCTTGCTTTATCGGCGATCACAGTGTATTCGGTCCCTGCCGTAAGGGCCGTCCCTAAAGTCATAACAAATACCCTGGAATTAGTGGTAGCCGGAGAGAGAGAAGAAATAGAGATCGAATCGGGAGAAGGATAAGTAGCCGTATAATTTGTATTATTCGAACAGCGTACCTGGTTGGAATCTTCCATTGTTGTTACCGCACTGGATTTTACCAACTTATAACGATACGGCGCTCCCGCCTGAGTATTTGCATACATCACTTTCGAATATTCTATTTGTATGTGTGTGGAATCTATATACTGCGCTCTTAAAAGAATCGGCCTCTCGGTATCGCTTATGATAGTAAATGTGGTATTTCCGACGATACCATCCAGACTGGCCCGAGCAGTTAAAGGATATCCTTGTGTTGTATTAAATACCGCAGTGACGACCCCTTTCGTAGATGGATCATTACTCACGGTCGCATCCCCGCTTGTGCCGTTTGCCAGTATGATTTCCCAAAGAACGAGCCCGGTAATTTCTCTAACCCCATCCGTATACGTCCCGATCGCTCTATAAGAATATTTTTCTCCGGAGATTAAAATCCATTCTTCCGGGGAAACGGAAATGGAAATCAGTTGTGCCGCATTTACCGTTAAATTCACAGTCCCCGTAATGGAACCCATGACGGCTTCGATCGTGGATTGTCCTACTGCAATGCTTGTCACAAATCCCTTCGAACCGGAATTATCCACAACTGCTATGGATGTGTTCGAAGAGGACCAACTTGCAGAATTTGTAATATTCTGAGTGCTTCCGTCCGTATAAGTTCCTGTAGCGATCAATTGAGGATTGATCCCCTTCGGTATCGTTACAGGATTTACCGAATTGTAAGTGATCTGAATAGAGACCAAAGCTGCCGCACTTACAGTTAAAACAGTATTTCCGCTAAAAGATCCGGACGTTGCGGTAATCGTAGTGGTTCCCAAACTCAAAGCATTAGCGAGTCCTTTTCCGGAATTCGTATTATTGATCGTAGCAACACTTGTAAACGAAGAAGTCCAAGTAACGGTAGAAGTCAAATCCTGAGTCGTTCCGTCCGAAAAAGTTCCTGTTGCAGTGAATTGACGAGTCAATCCCTTGGCTACATTCGGATTCACAGGAGTAACCTCGATGGATTCCAGAACGGCAGAAGTAACCGTAAAGGATGCTGTCCCGCTCACACCGGAATATTGGACCGTGATAGTAGTGGAACCTACAGCCGCCGCATGTGCAAGACCTATCGTCCCTGCATTATCCACTGTCGCAACCGACGTAAGGCTTGAACTCCAAGTTGCAGAATTTGTTATATTTTGTGTACTTGCATCGCTATACACACCGATGGCAGTCAACTGTGCGGACCTTCCCTTGGCGACCGAGGGTAAAGGATTTTGGCCACTTGAGTAAATTTCGATCCGATCCAAAACCGCTGCGGAAATATAAACGATTGTCGAACCGGTAATCACCGTACCGCCAGCCAAACTAGGAGGAGCGGAAACTCTAATATTCGTGTTTCCGAATCCAATTGCAGTTAATAATCCCTTGGAACCGCTTGCGTCGTCTATTTCCGCAATACCAGTATCATCCGAACTCCACGTAACTACGGTTGTGATATCTTGGAAAGATCCATCGGCAAAAGAACCCGTTGCAATATACTGCATAGTCCTTCCTTTAGGAAGCCCATTGCCGGAAGTTTGTCCAATCGGAGGAGCCACCGGAGTGATCTGTATGGTAACCAGACTAGTATCCACCACAGTCACACTAATAGATGTGGAAATTCCCCTATAATTGGCTCTGACTTGGGTACTTCCTGCCCTGATTCCGGTAATATCTATCGTATCCGGATCATTATTCGGATTATGCAATACCCTTAATATAGATCCATTCCCTGACGTTACAGCAAGTCCGGGATCTCCGGTTAAATCCTGACTTGTGCCGTCCGCAAATGTTCCTGTGACAGCACATTGACGTATTACTCCGATCGCCAAATCGGTATTCTGATTTTGACAAGTAATCGTGATCGAAGTAACGGGAGCTCTAGTTACTTCTAATTCCCTTTCGGACGTAAAATTCCTAAATCCGATCCGAACTCTCGCTCTACCCATCTCGGCACCGAGCACCTGCCCCGGAACAATCCCGCCGAAACTAAGGATGGAAGGATCCGAAGAAGACCATATAGCTTTTTCAGTTATGTCCTCTCTCTCGCCGAAGGTATAGATCGCAGTCGCTTTCAAAGAGAGTGTGGAAGTTTTCGCAAAAGATCCTGAGGGAGAATATATTTCGATCCGTTCTAAACTCCCTTTCCCGAATAGAAGAAAAATAAAAGGATTCAACCCCGAGCCGCCGTTGGCCTGAATCCCTGCCAAAGCAGTCAGGCTAGGCCAAATCGTACAGCTTTGAAAAAGAAAAACACCGAACAATACATATCCGGCAATTCGAGGAAAGATCGATCGAACACGGATAAACATGCCAAATATATTCCTTTTTTATAATTTATTTCCAAATAAACAAAAACAAGAAGAACGAAAAACAAACGCACTATAACAAGTGATCTTTCGTTTTTCTACAAATTTTTAGGAACATCGAAAAACATACGCAAAAATTAATATAAGAAAGAGAGCAAAACTAATCCTAAGTAATTAGAAATAGAATGTTTCAAAACAAAATATAAAAATTCATCGCGCTCAAATCACAAACATCCTCACAAAATAAGAATAATAAATTATTTATTTCCATTTTCATAATGTACGTTTTCATAAAATATGAATTTCCGTAATTACGTCCCTAAACTCGTTTTATAACAAACGAATACTTTCGCTGGACAAAAACCTATTAATAGTTTACTAAAAAAGAGAAATAATGCAAATAGGTCGCGAAATGAGAAAGAACAGGAGATTGTTTGAAGACTTTTTAGGTGTTTAAAACGCATTCCATTTTTATAAAACGCGTTCAAGACTACGCTTCGCCGCATTAATCATCGGAAAAATTTGAAAAAACCAGTTTTGATGTATCCAAAAAAGAAAGGAAGTACTGCCTAATCATGCTTTTACAAAATTTCGTAGTTACACCCGCAGTGGATGCCAAAAAGACGTCGCTTGTTTGGACAATCGGACTCTTCTATTCCTTATTAGCTGCTGTAAACATCAGCTTTTTCTCGGTGATGATCTTCGAAAATCAATCCGATCTGCTTTTAAGAAACTTTAAATTTCAGTCCAAGACGTTAGCGGAAAAACTCCAACAGGAATTAAGTTTGGTACATTTATCCAAAGGAGAACCACAGTCTTACGACTCATTCGAAAGAAATCTAAAATTTTTAGGAACCAACTCCTACAAAGTGTTCGGCGAGAATGGAGAGATCTGGATATCTCAACCAAAACAGCCGTCGGAAGAGAATATTTCTCCTGAGATCCTTTCCGAGATAAAACAATTAGCAGATTCGTCAGGAAATTTTGTAGGAACTCCCTATAAGACGGATCTGGACGAGACGAATTTTTCAATTCGCCTTCTCATTCCCTTTAGATCCGTCCAAAAAGAACCCTTGTATCTGTTAGGCATCGCTTCCCTCCCTTCGATCCGAGAAAGGGTGACACATATATTTGCACAGATGGCGATCGCAATTTTTTGGGGAATCGTATTCCATGGACTGTTCGGATATTATTTGTACAGGAGAATATTCAAAAAGATAGGAATACTAAAAAATACCAGCCATAAGATGTATACAGGAGACTTAAGCTCCAGAGTTGCATGGAATTTCAAGAATCAGGATGAATTGGACGATTTAGGGCAGACATTCAACGCGATGGCTTCTCAGATCGATTCGAACATGGAGAGGATCACTAAACTAAATCGAGAAATTTCCAAGGAATTGGCGATCGGTAAAGAAGTTCAGCAGATGTTTCTGCCAAGCAAGATAGCACTTTCCAGAATGGAACGTTACAATCTATCCATATATTATAGACCCTTGAGAGAGGTTAGCGGAGATTTATACAAATTTTACAGATTGGGCTCAGGCAAGGACTCCTCCCAATATTTTTTTCTCGCAGACGCCTCGGGTCATGGCGTAAGCGCTGCGTTAGTCACAGTGGTACTTGGGATTTTTACCGATGCGGTTTCCGCAAAATACGAATCTCCCGAAAAAACTTTAAGCAGATTAAGCGATCTGATCGGAACAAAACTGCAATCCTCATTCTTTGCGACAGCCCTTCTTTTAAGATTATATCCTAGCGGAACCTTGGAAGTATGTAATGCCGCTCATAATGAACCGATGATCCTAAGACCTTCCTCCGACGAAATAAGGACCATACCTACTTCCGGGCCTCCCATGGGAACAATCACAGGATATTCATATGAGTTAGTGCGGATGAAAGTCGCTCCCGGAGACAAGATACTGATGTATACGGACGGTTTAGTCGAAACGATGGGAGCCGACGGGACAGAATTCGGACTTCAGAGGGTACAAGAATATTTTTTAGAAAACAAGAACAAGTCCTGCAAAGAGATCGTAGACGGACTCTCCTTCGAGTTCGAAAAATTCGCTGCCAGATTCAGGGACGATGTGAGCATACTCGCTTTTGAGATCCCGAAATGAAACGGTCCGCATACGTTATTTCCATCCTGGTAGTGATGGTCTTATTTCCGATATCCGCCTACTGGATTGGGAACGCGAAAATTTTAGAACTGAGATATTTGTTATTAAAAGAAAGGATCATGAATTACGACTTGGCATCGGTCGTTTTAAAATCCAGGGTTCGCCTTACATTTTTGAACTCGGAAAATTTCAAAGAAGAACTGGTCACCGGAGTATTAGAAAGTTCCATTCTAAACGAGTCCCCTGAAAATCTCAGATTGTCCCTATCACCTTGGGAAAGATCCGGAACATGGATCGCTAATATAGTCAGATTCCTAACATTAAAACCTCCTATCCGTTTGGAGGAAGATCTAGAACAAATCTTCTATCTGCAGCTCGCTTTTGAAATGGAAAGAAGCGGGATATACGATAAAGCGGAAGAGCAATACTGGTCTTTGGAAAAAAAATTAGATTCTCGGACTGACGAGGCGGCATTCGTTTCCTTACATAGGGGATTTTGTTTAGCGGTAATAGGAGAATTGGAGAATGCGATCGCAAAACTGAAAGAGACCGTAGAAAAATATCCCGGAACAAATTATTCGGAAACTGCAGAATTATTACTTTCCTTATTATTACAAAATCTTGATATTCGAGCCTCCTTCAAAGCCGAAGGGACAAGCGCAGAAAAAGTATCTTATTTATTTTCACTCGGAGATTGTTCGGAAACGTTAAAATACCTGGATAACATCCGAAACCCCACCAGGAATGAACAATACATGCGCGCCCGCTGCACCGAACTAAAAGGAGAGATCCCGGAAGCAGTCAAAAAATACACGAACATCATAAAAACGGGAAGGAAAGATAGGGCCTCTATTCTTTCGAATCGCAGGCTGATGGTAATCGGAAAATTCAAATATAAGGACAAAACCGTTACAGAAAATTCATTAAAAACCGCAGAAATTCTAAACGATAAAGAAGCGCTGGAAAATTTTCGTTCGATAGGATCGTCCGGAAAGGACCCATATATCACTTCGGAAAATCCGAAAAAAATATATAAAACGGGAGTCTTAGCGAATACGATCTCCCAATACATGGAAAAAGCTTCCGAAGAATTAAAACAAGCCAAAGAAATAATATTGAATACTTTCGGAAAACGGGAAGAGAAAAAAAACCAAGTAAATAAACCTATTACACCCGAAAATTCACCCGATCTTTCTCATCTTACTCCTATATTAAAAATACTCTTAAAGAACGGCAGGACCTTCTTCGTAGAATCCGTTCTTTTGGAAGAAAGAAAGTTACTTATAAATTCGGAACGTTTCGAGATCACTATTCCGATAGAAAATATGGAATCGATCTCACTTGTAGCAAAAGAAGATCAAACAGTGGAATTAAAATACGATTGGTTAAGTATCAAGGTGAAATCCCGATCGGAAAAAATTTTAGGTTCGAAATTGAATTTCATTTCGGAAAGTTTCCAAGTAGAACACAAACTTCCGCTGATCCAAAAAGAGAACTATCCAATCGTAGAAATCCAAGAAGCAAAGGCTTTTAAAACTGATAAATAGTTTTTTAGAAGATCCACCTATTCGTTTTCAGTCTGGTTAACACGAAAAATAAAGGATCGTTTCACACGGAGAGAAGTGGTTATTCCTATTTAAAAATCCTGTGTGCACTCTTTGCGAGATAAAAATGTAACGAAAATACCTTTGCTATTTTGCAACCTTCTCTCCAAATTATCCTCTTATTCAACAATGTCATCCAAGAATATACAAAAGCCACATCCAGGAAGTTCCGAAAAAGCCAGAAAAGCTCTGCGCTGGTTCGGAAGACTCTACGGATCCTTATTTTATAAAGCGGAAGTTTACGGATTAGAGAATGTACCCGAAACCGGAAAAGTCCTAGTATTGTCCAAACACCAAAGAAACGACGATATCCCCTTGGGACTTTCCAAAGCATTATACCATAGAAGAATGGATATCTGGGCGATCATGAAAGACTCGCTTGCTTCTCCCATGTTCTTTGATTTTTTCCTTCGTTGTGGGGGAATTCCTCTCAACAGAAAAGAACCCAGAAAAAGTAAAAACGATCTACTATTCGCTAAAAAGGTCCTAAACGAAGGAAATATGCTAGTGATCTTTCCAGAACAAACTACCGTTCCCTACAAAATGGGAAAAGGCCGCCCCGGTGGATTTAGATTTATAGTCGGAAAACCGGAAGAACCGCTTCCCGTTCTATGCTTGGGATTGGAATATAAGCCAAGAGGCTTCTTGCGTAGGACCAGCTTCATAGTTCGCGCAGGAAAACTCAGATATTTAACTGCAGATATGGACCCGGAAGATTTCCTACATGATTGTATGCATGAGATCGCAAGCCTAACCAGCCTCAAATATCCATTTGAACAGAGTAAAAAATCAGCAGATCTGGAGCTGGAAGAAGCACCTATCTAAGAACCAGCAAGCTCCCACTCTCTTTAATACTTTCCTAACGGGGTGGTAGGAACTCCTTACACCCCTCCCCATATACTTCCAGAAGCCTATACGCTATACTCGGATCATGCTTCTGGGAAATTTTCAGCTTTTAGAAATAAAAATCGAAGAAATCCCAGGAACTTGGCACGGCCCTTGCACTATATTATACAAAGCCCCGGCTGGGAGATAAAAAGATGAACAAAATAATTAAAATTGCCTTAATTTTAAGCATCTCCACTGCAATTTATGCAGAACCTGAGACCAGTGTGATCGAAAGTTCGCTCAAGAACTATACACCTGAGACAGATACCCAGCTGGCAAATAAGCTTACTGCCCTCGGAAGTCTAAAACAAAAAACCAGAGACTACGAAGGTGCAATCGCTTTTTACGATCAGTCCTTAGCTGTGAGAACAAAAATCGGTGATAAAGAAAGTGCTGGATACGCTCTGGTTCTTTACCTGAAATCCATCTCCGAATTCCGTCTCGGCAAATCCTGCCAAGCTTTAGAGAACATTAAAGAAGTTATCCATGTATACCAAAAGATTGGTGACCTTGATTCAGCTCTTCACGCAGAGGAAGAAGGTCTTAAAAAATACCAGGAAGCATGTAGCCTGGCTTTTGCGAAACAGCCAAGCCTGACTCTAAACAAGGACTAAGAAACGCTAGGAAATCATCCCATCTCTAGTTCTAACTTCCCTGGTCCGCCCCTTGCGGGGCGGGCGCTTTTTTTGATTTGACTCTGATTTTTTCCATCCTAATCTTACAGGAATTCCTGGGTTGGGATGACTCCCTTTCTTTCCCCGTCCAAAATTACGTTTCTTTAGTTTTTTCTGGTCCGCATTCGTGCTATGATGAAACTTTGAGAAGCCATAAATAAAGATCACGGAGGCTTTACATGAAAATCGTTTTTAATTGGAAAAATTTAGATCATTCCGGAACGGCAGAAGATTATGCCGGAAAAAAGTTAGAACGAGTCTCTAAATACATACAAAAGTTAGTTTCGATGGAAATTTCATTCGAACAGGTGCATGGGCTGATCAGCGCTAATTTGAATTTAGCTGCAGACGGAAGTAAGTTTAACGCTCAACACGAAGACAAAGATATTTATTCCTGCATAGACGGTTTAGAAGATAAGATCGTAAAACAAGTAAGCAAACACCACGACAAAAAAGCCGCTCATTGATGGACCAAGACAGGAAGTACGAAGAAGCGATAAAACATTTATCCGAAGGAGAGTTCGAACTCTCCCGAAACTTATTCGATTCCCTATTGGAAGAAGACCCCGAAAACCCCGAGTTTGCCTCGGGGTTTTATATTTCTTCCTTCTGGGATCATAGAATAGATCGGATCCATCTCACAAAAGAAGGAAGAGAAAGAACGGGACTTCTATTAGAATTCCTGAAGGATTTCGATTCAGTTTATAAAAGTAAATCCTTCCCAAAAGAACTATCTTATCATTCTGCAATGAAATCTATCTTGCAAGAAACCACGGACCAAGTACGGATCGCTCTTAGAAAAGAAGGGATCCAATCACTTTCTCCAGGACTCATCGCAGAACTTGCATACAGACTATTACTCGCAGAAGACACCGACCTCGCTTCCGAAGTCGTCCGAGATTCGTCCGGCTTGGAAAGATTCTCTCCCGAGTTATTATTTTTTAGAGCGGAATGTACTTACCTAAGCGGACATCATTCCCAAGGACTACTACTCTATAGAGAAGCTTTCTTAAAAGAGCCAAGCGCAATCCGACTGGAATCCGTACGGTCGGAGCCCATCTTTTCCGCCATACAGATCCTAAAAGAAGAATTCAAGGACGAAGGTGAACTAAAAGAAGCATTGCCGATACTTCTTTTAGAAAGGGGAGTATTCAAAGAGATCCGTAAAATGAGCGATAAGGAATTGGATGTATATCGTTCCGAATTGTTCAGACTTCGTGATTCTTTGGGGCTACGTAAAGGTGGAACTGAATTTAAGGTAAAGTGTAGAATGATCCAACTTTGCTGCGCCTTGCTCGACTCCAGAACTTCGATCCTTTATGGAGAAATAGCACAGGAAGCAAAACGTATCCTGGATTCTTTAGATCCAGGTTTGTATCATAAAAGACTAAAAGTTTAGTATTCTTTGCGGCTTCGAATGAAGCCGCGCAGTGGAGAATTATTTGCTAGTAGATTCCAGAACGTGGCGAATTTCTTGAGCCGTTCTATAATCCCCTTTTTCGAGAAAATACTGCTCTAAAGAACCTAAGGTCTTATGAGCTTGGGGATTTTTGGAAATTTCCAGAAGATGACGTGAATTCATATCCACATCCACTCTTGCAGAGGAAGGAAGATCCACGAATTCGCGGTCTTCGCCGACTGTAAGAGTTCCGGATCTTTCTGCCAAACTTGTTTCGTTGGAAGAAGAGAAGCGACCGACTGTAACTGCAAGAACTAGGATTGCGAGAGCTGCGCTGAGGGAGTATTGGAAGGAACGGTTCCAGACAAAACTGCGGTAAAGTTTAGACCAAGAAGTTTCTTCGTCGAAGCGGACATCTTTGAGAAGATTCTCTAGTCGAAGATCAAAGTCCTTAGAGAGACGGACATCCTTCATTTGTTCCATTCTAAGTTCGGAAACCGCTCGAACTAAAGAATTTTCTAATTTAACATGATCCGGGTCTTCCTTTTGAAAAATTGCGGCGAAGCCGAATTTCGTGCCCTGTTGTTTACTTGCTTGTTTTTCCATACCTTACTACCTAAAAAAGCCTTCGCCCTTTCCATCTTTCATAATCAGATGTTTCAAAAATTCCTTTGCCTTAAAGAGCCGGCTTTTGACTGTTCCGATATTGGTTCCGAGGATCTCTGCTATTTGTGAATAGGACATTTCCTCGAAATACCGGAGCTCGATGACTTCTTTGTATATATCCTCGAGTTCGTTGATTTTGTTGATTAGATAGTTACTCTCGTCGGAAAGTTCTACTTTTTTTTCGAAGCTAATACGATCATCCGTGACCTGGAACTCGGAATCGTCCATGGAATTCTCCCTGGCCCTCTTTCTTTTGGCCAGAAGGTCCTTGGATTTATTGACCACGATACGGTAAAGCCAGGTATAAACCCCGGATTCTGCCCTAAAATTGCGTATGGAGCGGTATCCAGAGATCAGTGCGTCTTGGACGATATCCTCCGCGTCATCTCCATCTTTTACCATAGAGACAGCCTTTCTATACAATCTCTCTCTATAAGGGCCGGTAAGCTCTATGTATGCCTTGTCGTCCCCTTCTTTGATCCGTTTTAGAAGTTGGATTTCTTTATCTCGTACGGTTTGTTTGCGATGAGGATTATCGGTTTCGATCATTAGAAGCCTTTACGACATAGGTAGGCTCTTCCCTGGCCTTTGCAATAAAAATATGACGTAAGGAAGCTTGCTCTTACGTATGCGGTTTTAGGATTTTAACCTTCTAAGGAAAGATTGATGAGTATTAGAGACTCTGTCAGTTCTAAAGGATCTCTAAAGCGTATCCCATATAAATACTTTCGTTTGGAGTCCACCTGCTTTGGGATTTTCCAAACTACGTCTCCTAAAAATTCCAGACGTTTGCCAGTCCTTCTTTCGATGACTGAACCTTCGATCGGAACGGAGCCTGGCAGATCTTCTCCGCTCATTAAAATGCAGATACCGGATTCGGAAATATTGCCTAGTTTTCCTTCTAACGTGATGAGACCAGAATCCACCTGTACGATATACTCGTCGAAATCTCTGGGATAAAATCTGGGACTCCTAGGTTTTTGGCCGGGTTCGCTCATCGATAAGGGATCAAATTAGAAACGAATTCGGCAAGTGTCCAGCGTTTTACTTTTTTCAGAAGTCGAAGTAGATAAAAGGGATTTCTCCATCCGGACTTAAGATCGCAAAACAAAATGCGATCAATGGATAAAGAGAAAATTCCAACCAGACAGGAATCTTAAACTCCTTTCCTTTTTCGTAAATAAGCCAACCTAGATAATGTCCGATGATCACACAAAGTATCGCTGGGATCCCTTGCTTTAACATATAAGGTCTAAGTTCCCCGCTTTGATAGACGTACATTCCGTGGATCATATTCAGAGCGGATTCTATATTTGCAGATCGGAAGATCACACCGAAGGTAACTGCCACCGTGCTCGTATATAAAACTCTAACAGGGGTTAATATCTTGTCCCAAGAATCTGAAATTGTTAATTCCGGGAACCATTTTGCTTTCCATTCTTTTAATACAGATTCTAATAATAAGAATCCGCCTTGGATAGATCCCCAGATGAGGAAAGTCCAATTGGCTCCGTGCCAAATTCCCCCCACAAACATCGTGAACCAAACATTAAATCTATGACGAAAAAGCCCTACACGATTTCCACCCAGAGAAATATACACATAGTCTCTGAGCCAACTGGAAAGAGTGATATGCCACCTTCTCCAATGTTCGGTAACCGACTGAGAAATATAAGGCATTCTAAAGTTTTCGGGCAGCTCATAACCTAAGAGAAGAGCCGCAGAATATGCCATATCCGTATAACCGCTAAAATCGCAGTATACTTGAACCCAGAAAAGAAACGCGCCTAACCAAAGTGCTTCCGTAGAATACACATCCGGGTTCTTAAAGATCAGGTCTGCGATCGGAGAAATATTATCCGATAATACTACCTTCTTAAAATATCCCATTAGAAAATAACGGATCGCTTTTCTGAAAGGGATATCCTCTATCTTCTTCTCTGTTTGTAGCTGAGGTAAAAAACTTTTGGCTGTAACGATCGGCCCCGCCACCAACTGAGGGAAGAAGGAAACGAATAACGCAAATCTTATGAAGTTCTTTTCGGACGGAATGGCTCCTCTGTATACGTCTATCGTATAACTCAAACTCTGGAAGGTATAAAAGGAAATCCCAACAGGAAGAACTATTTTAAGAATAGGGAATAAACCAGGAAAGCCCCAATAATGCAGGAGAGCATTCAGATTCTCGCTTAAGAATCCGTAATATTTAAAAAATCCTAAAATGAATACAAGGTTCAAGACCAAGCTGATGACGATCATCTTCTTTCGGAAACTTTGGTCCTTAGATTCGAAGATCAGATCCGCCAAAAAGAAATCAATTACGGTGGATAATAAGATCAAACCGCCGAATTTCCAGTTCCAGCTCATATAGAAGATATAACTCATGATGAGTAGGAAAATATGGATGAGTGATTTGCGTAGTTTTGGCTCCGGAATAAGCGCCGGTAAAATGTACCAATGGGTTACAAATACGAAGGAGAAAAAAAGAAAAAATTCCAGTGTGGGAAAGATCACGTAGGTTCCCTAAATCAAACGGGCATCCGCCCCTAAGACGGTTTTATTGTTATTAACCGTCTTTCGGTCCAGAAATACCGAGACTGGAACTAGGTCAAGGGATTCTCTTTCCTTTATTGGATCAGTTTAGGGCAGGAATTTTTCAGTCAAGATTTTGTCCTACAAAACGGAAGAGAGAATGTAAATCTCTTGCAAGATTTTTTCCATCCTTTATTCGTAGTTTCGCATTCCACTCATATAAAGGAGTTCCGTTTTCAATGATGAAAAACGTTTTAAAAAAAATCATCCTTACCTTGGTACTGGTAGGAGCTAGCTTCGGTTCCTTAGCGAACTGCTTTGGGAAATTCGCACTCGTAAGAGTCTTTTACAATGCCAACGACGGAATCAATGTGGGCGGCGGCCTTCTTGCAAAGATCGTAAAAACGGTTCTATTTTATATTCCTTTCGGATTTTTAATGGCAATCGGTGGATTTATCGACTTTCTTCTTTTCAACCTGATCGAGTTCTGGTCCGGAAGTAACCCTGTAGGACTAAACGAGTACGATAAAGAAGGAAGATACGCGAAATCTTTCGAACAAGAGGGAGAAAAACTGACTTTAGTTTACACTGATTTCGGTTCCAGATTGGATCTGACAGCTATTTCTAAAGAAGGAAAATCAGAAACTCTGACCGCTTTTCGTTCTCAGCCTGGTAAATTTTTCGTAGAGAGAGAAGGTCAACTTTCAGAGATCGAAGTTACTTCTCAGTCAGTAGGATCCCAAGTGATCTTAAAACTTACTGAGCAAGGTAAATTAAAATCTTCTAAAGTAGTTGAAGCTCAAAGCTTGCAAGACCTTCAATTAAGAGCGGCAGAATCGCTTTAATATAAGAGCCTGTCCCAAAAGGTCCAGGCTCTTGAAGCCCGAGACTTGGTAATTGTCGATAACCTAAGTTTTGGGACGGACTATAAAAAAGCCCGGTCTATTACTTCAGACCAGGCTGCAAAAGATCCGCCCTGTTTACGGGCGGGTCATTTTCCAATAAATCTATTCTCGATCTTTAAAACTGAATTTTTTCCCAATCCACGTTTCGCAAACCATCTGGGATTTGCTTCCACTGCATACAGTACCTTTTGGGTAGAATGATACAGAACTTGTGTTTGGTTCGGGGCCATTTCGTAAACATCGACGAGCTTCTTGTCTTTTGAAAAATAACCTATACTCAAAGGAATTAGAGTATTCTTCATCCAGAAAGATAAATAGTCCTCATTAGGAAAGATGAAGATCATTCCTTCATTCTCACCTAACTTTTTACGAAACATCAATCCTCTCTGTCTAGATTCGTCTGTGTTTGCGACTTCTACAAGAAGAGCATGATCGCCTATGTATATGGTGGTCTTTTCTAAATATAAGGGAGAATTATATTCTCCCCAACCTGCCATAGGAAGGCAGAATAAAACAGAAAGTAAAAAGAATCTGAAAACTTTCATAGATCCTTAAAAATTAGGGGTGCGTTTTTCTAAGAATGCTCCCATTCCTTCCTTGGATTCTTTTCCGGAGAATAGATTGGAGAATTCTTTTTTCTCCAATTCCTGTCCTTTGGATAATTGCATATCCAACCCGTTCAGGATCACCGATTTAGCCGCGGAAACTGCGATAGGTCCTTTTTTCAAAATGGATTCTGCGGTCGCTTTTGCGGTGGAGATCAGATCTTCTCCATCTTTAACAAGTTTATTTAATATACCGATACGATAAGCCTCTTCTGCACCAATCATATCTCCTGTGAAGATAAGTTCTGCTGCTCTTCCGTAACCGACCAATCTTGCAAGTCTTTGGGTCCCGCCAAATCCGGGAATCAGGCCGAGGGAGACTTCAGGAAGTCCTAATTTTGCTTTTTCGGAACCGATACGGATATCGCAAGCAAGCGCAAGCTCCAGTCCCCCACCCAATGCAAATCCGTTCACTGCTGCGATGGATACCAATCTACTCTTTTGGATGCGATCAAAAGTGCTTTGTCCTAGGGCTGCAAACTTCTCCGCTCCGTCTGCATTCAATTCTTTCATTTTAGAGATATCGGCTCCGGCTACGAATGCCTTTCCTTGCCCGGTAATGATCACTACGCGGATCGACGGATCTTTTTCTAGATTATTGATCTCGCTAGTTAGTTCGTTTAATAGTTCTTCGTTTAATGCGTTTAACGCAGAAGGACGGTTGATCTCTAAGATCGCCAGTTTGCCTTCTTTCTGCAAATGGATCAGTGATTCGCTCATATATTTACTCCATCTCGATGATCAGAAAAAGTGTGTCGTCTTCGAACTCTACGTCTCTAAAGAATGCAGACAATTCGGTTTGGACAGCTTCTTTAAACTGTTTTAAATCGGTAAAAGACTTATTTCGGTTCAGGATTTCAATTAGGCCTTCACTTCCAAGCTGTTTTCCTTGTGGATTTCGATTCTCTATCAATCCGTCCGTGTATAAAAACAACCTCTCTCCGGACGCAATAGGCAAAGAAACCAGTTCAGCGATCGGTCTTTTGATCCCAAATCCTAATATACTTCCGGTAGTTTCAATTTCCCTAAAGTCATTTCCATTCTGGGAATGCATCAGATAAGGATGTCCCCCGTTTGCAAAATGGATCTCTTTGGAAATAAAATCGAAAAATATATAAACCGCAGAAGCATGATGAGATTTGAACTGTCTAAGAAGTGTCTCGTCCAAATATTCCAATAGTCGGACAGGATGTAGTTTGAGACGATAAGGCATGGTCGCGACCATAATTTTGATAAATGACGCGACTAACGCGGAAGCGATCCCATGGCCCGCTATATCAGTTAAGAAAACCCCTGTGTTTCCTTCCCTTAACTGTATAAAATCGTAAAAATCCCCGCCGATCTCGTTGGGAGTGGATCTAAATACCTCGTATTTAAAACCTTTTATGCTAATATCTTCCGGAAATAATGTCTCCTGCACCTTTCTTGCAATCTGAAGTTCATGTTGTAAAAATCTGTATTCTGAATCCAGTTCGGAAGAAATACGAACCAACCTTCTTACAATTACAACAATTGTTGTCCCGATTAAACTTAGGATCAGATAGACAACATCCGGTACGAATAAAACCAAAGGGAATCCCGGAAGAGGACCATTCTTTAGTTTAAAATAAATGAATCCAAGATGTAATACTATAGAATACGTAGCTGTTAAAAAGCAGCCCTTTACCTTAAGCCGAAACATTTGGAATAAAACCAAAAATCCGACGAGCAGAAAGTAATTATTATAAAGTTGTAAACTATGAAGATCGTCGAATGTGTAGAAGGATTCGTTTAAGATCAGCATCACTAAAAAAATAATGCTGAAATTTGTGCCATGAATGACTGCAGGAAGGTATTTTCTTTGAAAAGAAAGAACCAAACTGAGAAGGTTCAAACTTAGTATCAGACCGAAATAGATGGTTCCATTAGGAGAATTCTGTATCTCAGGGATCAGAGCTAAAAAATAGACTAAGAAGTGCAGAAAAAAAGCAAGTCGAATGAATGATTGATCGATCCGAACGAAGTCTTTCCAGGCGCTTACTTCCCTGTAGTTGAACTCGGTTTCCAGGAAAGACCAAGGGTTGAGTATTCCGCTAGCTTTTTTATTGAATAGATTCATCTAATATAAATTCGTAAATTTCCGATCCATTAAATCTGATCTTCATATTGAAGCCGGACTTAAGATATCGGTCTAATTTTTCCGCCAATTCCAAACCTTCTTTAGAATCCTTAATATTAGAATAATAGAAAGCGGCTGATTTTGATTTATAGTTATACGGAAATCTTTCGTTAATCAGTAAAGTTACACGAAATCCGCCGGGCCTTGTCTCTAAAACGATATGACTCACATCCTTTCGATTCAAGATCCTCTCATCTTTAGGAAGTTCCCAAGGATTTGTCACATCCGAAAAGATCGAGACTCCATAAAGAAACAAAGCGACTATACATAACAAGAAAGAAGTCCGAGCATAATTGCGGGGAAATCTACAAGTGTTATAAAAAAAGACACTAGTCTTCATGTGAGACAGGCACAAATCTTACAAAGGGGCTATGAAATGCAAATCAATAACCCTATCCTTCTCTTTCCTATTTTTTGCGATGCAAAGAAAAATACTTTTCGTTCTAGCTCAAGTTTTGCATATTCAAAGCCGCATGTTTTCCGAAAAGAAATCCAAGCTAAAGACTGAAATGTGTCGATTGTTTGTCGTATTCATTCTTATTTTTGAAACCTTCTACTCCTGCAAAGAAGAAGCGGGAGATCCAAATCCTTATTCAGATGTTCTATCTTCCACTCCTCTCTCAAGGATAGAAAACTATGTCGGTTTGGAGTCTCCTGACTGGGCTTCTAGGATTTTCAATTTAGATAACTACGCTTTAGATTATGTGAATGAACTGAATCGAGTGGATGGATTTGCTGAGTCACCTTCGCCCGCCAAAGACCTAAATACATTCAAATCCACTCTGATAGATGCCTTAAATTCTCAAACTGGACCGGTCGCCTCTCTTCTAAAAAACAAACTGCTTCGTATTTATGTCTGCGAGAATTTAGGCGGCTCAGCAGTTAGCGGAATCGTGCGCAAGGACGGTAAATCGGTCGGAGGATTTGTGATCTTAGATGCGAATACCTTAAACAGAAACGCAGACGATTGGATCAGCTATAAAGAAAATTCTACATTCCAAAAAGGAAATATAAAAATACGGATCCGGATAGAAGAAGAGAAACAAAATACTAAAGCAAATGCGCTTCGTTATATTGTGTTACATGAATTCGGTCATATTCTCTCCGAAACCGAAAAAATAGGTCCAAGCTTTTTCTCTTCTAAAAGATCCTTTGCAAACTTTGAGTTTTATAAAGAAGTTTGGAAATCCGAGAAGGTAAGCTACTTGGATGATTCTACTTTTACGATCCGACCTCAGATCCGTTTTTACTCTGAATCTCTTTCTTTGGAAGACAACTGGGAGAAAATTTACCCGATCCTTTCCAAAACTCCTTTTCCTACCTTATACTCTGCAGCAAATGCAGACGATTTTTTTGCGGATTCTTTTGTTTCTTACGTGCATGTGATTTTAGAAAAGAAACCTTGGGAATTGGAAATATTAAAGAATGATAAACCGATTTTCCGAATGGGAAACGGTATCGAAAAAGATACCTTAACTATTCAAAGAAAAATGATAGAGAAAATACTCTTTCTCTAAATCGTTTTGGGAACGCGAAGCCGCGAAGACTTTTCTCAGTAATTCTAAGATCTTTTTATCTTAACGCCCTGCGTGAATCATTTTAAAGTTTAAACTTATCCACAGATTTGAGAAGTCCTTCGGATTGCTGGTGCATCTCACCAGAGTAAGAAGTGAGGTCATCCGCTCCGGAGGCTACTTCCTGAGTTCCTTCCGAGATACTTACGATCGTTTTAGTAATCTCGTCGGTTGCACGTTTCTGTTCTTGGACTGCTTCTTCTATTTGTAAACTGAAACTCATGAGGAAATTCGCTGATTGATGGATGTCTTGTGTATTCTTCTCTTGGGTTCTTACTGATTCCAATACCTTCTTCGCAGATAATCCAAAGGAATCAACGGAGGTCCTTAACTTACGAAGTATATCACTTGCTTCTTTTACTTTAGTGTTTCCGTTATGAACCGCATTGTTTGTCGAATCCACAAGCTCTCCGATCTCTTGTACAGAAGAAGACGTTTGAGACGCAAGTTTACCTATCTCTTCTGCAACTACAGCAAATCCCTTACCAGCTTCTCCGGCTCTTGCTGCTTCTATCGCTGCATTCAATGCGAGAAGATTTGTCTTTTCAGAAATCTCAGTGATGATAGATAAGATCTCATTGATACGACTCGCACTTTCTCCAATCTCATCCATTGCTTGGTTCGTCGCGCCCATCGCATTCTCCCCTGTCACCGCTCTCTCCTGGGATTCGGATGCCACCTGGGATAATGTCTGCATCTCATTATTGATAGTACCAATCTGTTCTCTAAGTAAAACCACGTTGGTATCTATCTCCTTCATATTCTCGATCGCTTTTTCCATCGATCTACGAACATTCTCTGCGGAGGCTGCAAGTTCTTCCACAGCTGCAGAAGATTCCTCCGCCGCAGAAGCCTGGGCCTGAGCAACATCCGAGAAGTTACGACTGGACTCCGCCATTTGATCCGAAGTACTGTTCAGTTTTGTAGAAGAAGTTTTGATATCCTGGATGATCTTAGAAAGATTCACCTTCATCATATCCATGGACTTGAGTAGTTTACCTATCTCATCTTCTCTTGCGATCTCTATATGGGAAGTCAGATCTCCATCCGCAATCTTCTCAGAAAAACCGATCGCTTCCAATAGTCCTGTAGTGATGAGTTTATTGAAGATCAAGTTTAGAATGATCAGTATGACTACCATGATCACCAGAGAGGACAAAATCGTCTGAAGGATCACTCCTCTCATATCCGACCAGAAGATGGAATCAGGAATTGAAACTTCTACTGCCCAAGGTTTATCATAATTTCCTAATAAAAAAGGAAAGAAATGATGACCTTCTCCTCCTCCATGTAGAGAAAAAGGTTTTCCTTTTGAGATTCCTTCTACGATCTGTTTCAACCATTCTTGGTCTGGGTTCTTTTTACCGACTAAAGAAGGATCCTTTCCATTAGCTGCGTAGGTTCCATTTGGAGAAATAAGTGTAAGATAACCTTCTCCCCTGAATGGTTTGATAGGCCCTAAGAGCTCTTGTAAATTTTCCATGGCGAGGTCGATGCCTACCACTCCTGAAAAACTTCCTCCTCTAAATATTGGTTTCACCAAGGAAACCATGAGAACTTCCTTTCCACCTACAGGATAAGAAAAAGGATCCGCAACAAAATCATGAAGAGTCTTTTTAGGAACAGTATAGAAGGCCCCAGAGTCGTCCAGATTTTCGTAATATATTACCGGCTCTACTGTGACTGCACCTTTAGATTTGTTGATATAAGGCACAAATCTCCCTGTGCCATCATGATAAGGAGGTCTATTCTTAAATCTTGCATCCTGTCCATCAAATCCGTTAGGTTCGAATACAACCCAGGTCCCGAAATAATATTGGTTGGCCTCCACCAATTTCCAGAGTGCAGCAACAACTTCTTCCCGAGCTGGTTTAGAAGATTCTAATAGATATTCGGTCCCCCTAAGAGAGCCCAAGGCTGAGTCCAAAAAATCCTTCACCTCATAGGCAAATCTTTCTCCGGCCATTCTGGATCCATCTTCCACTTGATACTTCAGACTGAAATAAGATCCAATCGAGTTGATCGCGGTCAAAATGACCGAACCGGAGAGTAAAACTACCGAGAGATAAAGTGAAATCCTGAACCGAATACTCATTTTAAATATTCCTTATATACCTAGAAGTTTTGGCTAAAACCAATACTAAACCATACCAAGTGAGAAGGAATTTTCTGGAGAAGATAAGACTCCCTCACTGATTGTCTCAACTGATCAGGTATAGAAGTGGAAGAATTGATAAAATCCAGTACCAACTGATTAGCAGGACCGTTCACCTTTCCTGGATCCACGATCTTACTGTCCTTACTAGTGCTATTTACGTAACCGCCAGTCGCTCCATAATAATTATCCGTATCATACATATATAAATTAGGTCTATATACGTCTGCAGCCTTCACGAAGAACTTTCCGAAGAAAAAAGTAAGAGTCGAAGTAATATCCTGGATCCCGTATCTGTTATCCACGATATTATTACTCATCGCATAACCTATATTGACCTGAGGAAGTATCCTGAAAAAACTACCTTCGAAAAATTCATGACCCATCGTTAAAGATAGATAGTTTTTCCCCGCCATCAAACCCGCATTCTCCTGAGAGAATTGAGTATAAAATGAAATTGTAGGATTCACCCATTGCAAGAAAGGCAATTTCCAAAAGAAGAAATATTCCTGCCACGCTAAACGAGTGATCTGAGTAGAAGGGTTATTCGCTCCTGCAACTCCTTGCGCCGCAGAAGAATTGTATGCTCCTAAAGCTGGGGAAAGGTAAGCAGAACTCTTTTGGAAAGTATTATAGAACCATATCCCCGCAGTAAAAGTTCCCCAACTGGTTTTCTCAAAATTATAATAGAATGCGTAGAACAATCCATCCGAACGTTTCATACCGTTCTGTTCTTTCTTAAAGCCTGGAACATCTCCACCGCAAGTGGAGCCTGTTGTCGGATTTCCCGCCATCAAGTTAGTCTGAGTATCATAAGGACAAGCAGAGTTTAACGAGTCTGGAGAAGGAGCAGAGAATGGACTCAAAGATCCGGCAGAACCTTGCCCAGCATAACCAGGACCGGCTCCTCCTGGATACATTTGGAATCTTCCGTCGTTGTCCCTATCATTACGTTCCGTTAATTGGAAGTTTCCCCAAAACTGTACTTGGAAACCTTTTAGCGGAGTATTAAAAGTCACAGTAGGTTGGTAAGAAGGAACGAAGGTCATTGCTCTATAACTTTCGTTGTCCCTACGGTTTGCGATCTCTCCGGAGAAACTAAGTCCCCGCCAAATAAAGTCCGTCACCACCTCGTGTATCACTTCTATAGAGGTATCTCCTCCGTTACCATTGCTAGACCCTGCACTCGGACCGTACATATTCGGAGGACCGGTTTCCACATGTCCTTGAGGAATATCGGAAACTTTTTGTGGAGTCGTTTTTTTATCTAAGGTAGAAGCTCCTACATTCTGCTTCCCTTTCTCATAACTTACCTGAGCTACATTATCCTTATCCACGAAACGGACATAGTCATCGTTCTCGGCAACCAATACTTTTTCATCGTCTTCTAAGATGATTTTACCTCGGACCACCTGTCCGTTCTTTAAACGAACAAAATCGGCTGAGAATAATTCTCCGAAACCGAAAATAATAAATAGTCCTGCCACGCAGGCGAGCGGACGCTTCGGCCAAACTCCAAGGAACATAATTGTTTCTCCAATATAAACTAGGGCGGGCCACCCTATTCTCTCTCGATTTTTCCCAAGTACATAGAGTGATCTTCTACAGGACGAGAATCCTTAAGAAGACGAAAAGAAATCTGTATTTATCTTAACTCGTCACTCAAAAAATTTTATTATAAAAAATATTGATAATTTATTTCTGAACGTTTGAAATATTTTGAATAGTTTATGTTTTAAGCATCGCGGGAATCAGGAAAATTTTGCCTTATTCTTTCCACACAATCACAACAAAGCTTGAATGAAAAACCAAGACCTCCAGTATTTTTGTTTTCAAAGTGAGGTTTTCGCTTTCTATTAAATAGAGAGTGGATCCCAAAAATACAAAACAGAATGGCAAGGATCTCCAAACGGAGTTGGAAGCTGCAAGCCAGAGGATTTCTGAGTTAGAGAAAGAATTAGAGAAACTTTCACGTTCGGAATCTGACAATCGTCTTTTGCGGTCCTTGATCGATTATTCTCCTTCTGCAATCACAATTGTGAACTCGGATACAGGCATCTTCGAGGTAGTCAATTCAACTGCTGAAATTCTTTTCGGCTATACTAGAGAAGAATTTTTACGATTAGGTCCTGCAGAAATTTCTCCGGAATTCCAGCCAGACGGAAAAACTTCCAGAGCATCCGCCTACGAAAAAATAACGCTGGCATTGCGGGGAGAAACTCCCGTATTCAAATGGAATCACTGCGATAAGAACAAACAAGTCATTCCCTGCGAAATACATTTAGTAAAGATCCCTGGCTCTACCAATCTAGTCCGCGGAAATATAATCGATCTTAGAAAAGAACTCGCTGCAGAAGAACTTCTCAAAAGCAGAGAAGAACAATTGGATCTAGTCATCAAAAGTGCGGACCTAGGATTCTGGGATTGGAATATTCCAAACGGCATTATAATACCAAATGAAAAATGTGCAGAGATCCTTGGATTCACTCTAGAAGAATTCAAAACGACGAGCGAATTCTGGAGATCCAGGATCCATCCGGATGATCGTACCTTAATCGTAGACGGACTAAAAGAACATATGGAAGGTCGATCGGAATTATTCGAAACGGACTTCCGAATGTTATGTAAGGACGGATCTTGGAAATGGATCCGATCCAGGGGAAAAGTTTGGGAAAGAGACAAGGATGGCACTCCTGTTCGAGCACTCGGTATCCACATTGATATTACCGAAAAAAAAGAAACAGAAAAGATCCTAGAAGAAAAAGAAAGGACCTTGGATCTCGCAGTCCAAGGAGCCAACCTAGGAATATGGGATTATAATATTGTAACGAACGAACATCATGTAGACGAGAACTGGCTGAAAATGCTTGGTTATCGAATTGGAGAAATAATTCCCACCTACGAATTTTGGAACGATAGTCTCCATCCGGAAGATAGGGATAAAACAAACTCCGCATGGCAAAGTTACGCAAAAGGAGAATTGCCTGCCTACTCAACGGCATTCCGATTAAGATGCAAAGACGGTTCTTATAAATGGATCCTAACTAGAGGAAAAATAACGGACAAAGATCCGGAAGGAAATCCGATCCGAATGATCGGTATCCATATCGATATATCTGAACAAAAGCAGATAGAAGACGAATTAAGAGAAACAAAACTATTCTTAGACAGGGCTCAAAAGACAGCAAAAATCGGAAGTTGGGAATACGATATTCCTTCCGGAAAGATGACCGCTTCGGAAGGTCTATACCAAATATTAGAAACAAATGATAGAATGCTTGTCCCTACATTCGATTATATACATCCGAACGACAGAGAGAAAGTAGAAGAACATTTCAAAAGGTCCGTCACAGAAGGCATCTCGGCAGAAATTGAATATAGATCTATCACCCCTTCCGGAAAGGAAAAATTCCTTTTAAACAGAACGGATTTCATCAACGATTCAGATGGGAAAGTGCTGAAACTTTTAGGAACGATCCAAGATATCAGCGACGAGGTAAAAAGAAAGAAGGAAGAAGAATATAAAAGGAGTATAGAGAGTCTAACTTCTTCCATTTCTACGGAACTTATCAACCAACCCATATTAGAAATTGAAGAAGCGATCGCATATACTGTCGGAAAGATCGTTAAAACTTTCAAGATGTCCAGAGGGAATCTAGTATTATACGATTTGGACAAATTAATCAGGACCCTGGTGTATGAATTCATCGATCCAAAATCCAATAATCAAAACCCTAGCTGGCCTACTGAAAGTCCTGTAGATCCGAATAATTTTCTGACAAAGAAGATCTTAGATGGAAAGATATTTCTGTTAAATCAGGAAGATTTTCCAGAATCGGATATTAAGAACAAATTGAACTCTTTGCAGATCCAGTTCCTAATCGCCGTTCCGCTTACCTTAGAAGGGAGAGTAGTCGGAGCCTTAGGAATGAATAGTGAAGTTCCATTGAACGAAACGGATCTCAAGTTAGAAGAATTCGAGATCGCGAACTTGAAAGCAATCGGTGAGACACTTTCAAACGCAATAGAGAGAAAGAGAAAGCATAGTGAACTCATCGCAGAAAGAGATCTTCTTTCCGAGATCATGAAAACTTCCGTAGCGGCGATCACAGTATTAAATCCTGAAGGAGAGATCTTATATGCAAATCCTTCT
Organism: Leptospira johnsonii; assembly: GCF_003112675.1. Classification (NCBI taxonomy): domain Bacteria; kingdom Pseudomonadati; phylum Spirochaetota; class Leptospiria; order Leptospirales; family Leptospiraceae; genus Leptospira; species Leptospira johnsonii. The sequence goes on from NZ_BFAY01000007.1 coordinate 37,104, forward strand.
GCAGAGAAGGTTCTCGGCTTAAATCTAGATCAGATCCAAAAAAGAAAATACAATGCACCCGAATGGAAGGCAACCTCCATAGACGGAGGGGAATGGACTCTAAACGACCAACCATTTGTCAGAGTACTCACCTCCGGGCAGCCAGTATACGATATCAGACATGCAATAGAGGACGATTTCGGAAATAAAAAATTCCTCTCTATCAACGGAGCCCCGATCAAGGACGCTTCCGGTAAGATCAAAAATTTAGTTTTTCTAATATTAGATATTACTGAATCACTTTTGGCCGAAAGAGCGTTGAAGCTGAGCGAAGAAAGACTCAGACTTGCATTGAACGCATCTAAAATGGGAACCTGGAGTTGGAATCTAAAAGATAGAACGGCTCATTGGTCTTCCGACGCTGCTTCCGTTTTCGGGATGGATCTTCAGGATCTTGATAAAGATAGTTCCGTATTCATGGATCTTGCACATCCAGACGACAAAATCAAGATCCGAAAAGCGGTACGAAATAGTTTTTCAGGCAAAGAGAATGTAATCAATTTAGAATATAGATTTTTCCATCCGGATGGAACCATCCATTGGCTGGAAGTTAAAGGCCAAGTATATCGGAACTCTAAGAAGGTTCCGGGAAGAATGGCAGGTATCATCGCGGATATCACTGACAGAAAAAAGTCCGAGGAAAAATTGAAAGCAAGCGAAGCAAGGTTCCAAACCTTCTATAGATTCGCTAACGAGGCGATCATATTCTTAGATCCAAGAACGGAAGATATCTTAGATACCAATCCTGCTTTTTTGAGAGTATTCGGTTTTAATCAGAAAGATCTGCACTCTGTTTCTCCCATATCCTTATTCGCTCCTGATTCCTGGGCAACACTACATGCAAGAATACGCTCTTTCGAAAGTTCCGAAAACCTGGAATTGAGAGCGATACGCTCGAACGGCCAGGTATTCTCAGCTATCGGAAGTGTACATTTTTATACGGAAAGAGAATCATATGTAGCTGCCATCAGTCTTTTGGATACTTCTGCCATCCAAGAAGTAGAAGAATTAAAAGTGATCAACGATGAGATCTCTGTCCGGAACAGATTGATAGAGATGCAAAAAAATGAGCTTCAGGAAACATTAGAAAACCTTAAAAAAGCTCAGGCACAGCTCATCCAATCCGAAAAAATGGCAGCTCTCGGACAGTTGATCGCAGGAGTAGCTCATGAGATCAATAATCCTATCGGTGCAGTACAAGCCTCCAACCAAAACCTACAAGAATGTCTTATCCGTTTCCAAACCATTCTACCGGATGTACAAAACGTATTAACTGGAATGAATGCAGAACAAGTAGAATCGTTCCGCCAATTCTTAAGTATGGTTCGGCAGCCGAAAGATCAATTGGCAGGAATGGAAGAAAGAAACGCTAAAAAGAATATAGTGTCTCAATTACAAGAATTGAATATTCCAACACCTTATGCCATTGCGGATGCTCTGACCGATATGGGATTCAGGGAATTGCCTAAGATCGCACTTCCTTTCTTAATTTGCGAAAGAGCAAACGTTCTCCTGGAATATTCCACTTTGGAAGCATTCTTCTTCTCTAATACGAATACGATACAGATCGCAGTGGACCGCGTTTCTAAGATCTTATACGCTTTAAAAAACTTCTCTCATTTCGATACAACTTCGGAAAAGATCCCGGCTTCTATCACGGAAAATATAGAAACGGTTCTCACAATCTACCAAAACCAACTCAAAAAAGGGATCCAGGTCTCCAAGGAATACGAGAGTATTCCAAAAATATTATGTTATCCAGACGATCTGATCCACGTATGGACAAATTTGATCTACAATTCCCTACAAGCAATGGAGTTCAGAGGAGCAATCAAGATCAAGGTTTACCAAAAGGCTGACTCCGTCTGCGTGGAGATCACTGATAATGGACCAGGGATCCCTGAAAATATTTTAGATAAAATTTTCCAACCGTTCTTCACCACCAAACTTCCGGGAGAAGGAAGCGGCTTAGGACTGGATATTGTAAAAAAGATCGTGGAAAAACACGAAGGAAAGATAGAAGTAGAAACAAGACCCGGATCCACAATGTTCCGGATCATTCTTCCATTTTTAGAAGTTAAAGTTTAAACTTATCCACAGATTTGAGAAGTCCTTCGGATTGCTGGTGCATCTCACCAGAGTAAGAAGTGAGGTCATCCGCTCCGGAGGCTACTTCCTGAGTTCCTTCCGAGATACTTACGATCGTTTTAGTAATCTCGTCGGTTGCACGTTTCTGTTCTTGGACTGCTTCTTCTATTTGTAAACTGAAACTCATGAGGAAATTCGCTGATTGATGGATGTCTTGTGTATTCTTCTCTTGGGTTCTTACTGATTCCAATACCTTCTTCGCAGATAATCCAAAGGAATCAACGGAGGTCCTTAACTTACGAAGTATATCACTTGCTTCTTTTACTTTAGTGTTTCCGTTATGAACCGCATTGTTTGTCGAATCCACAAGCTCGCCGATCTCTTGTACGGAAGAAGAAGTTTGAGACGCAAGTTTACCTATCTCTTCTGCAACTACAGCAAATCCCTTACCAGCTTCTCCGGCTCTTGCTGCTTCTATCGCTGCGTTCAATGCGAGAAGATTTGTCTTTTCAGAAATCTCAGTGATGATAGATAAGATCTCATTGATACGACTCGCACTTTCTCCAATCTCATCCATTGCTTGGTTCGTCGCACCCATCGCATTCTCCCCTGTCACCGCTCTCTCCTGGGATTCGGATGCCACCTGGGATAATGTCTGCATCTCATTATTGATAGTACCAATCTGTTCTCTAAGTAAAACCACGTTGGTATCTATCTCCTTCATATTCTCGATCGCTTTTTCCATCGATCTACGAACATTCTCTGCGGAGGCTGCAAGTTCTTCCACAGCTGCAGAAGATTCCTCTGCCGCAGAAGCCTGGGCCTGAGCAACATCCGAGAAGTTACGACTGGACTCCGCCATTTGATCAGAAGTACTGTTCAGTTTTGTAGAAGAAGTTTTGATATCCTGGATGATCTTAGAAAGATTCACTTTCATCATATCCATGGACTTGAGTAGTTTACCTATCTCATCTTCTCTTGCGATCTCTATATGGGAAGTCAGATCTCCATCCGCAATCTTCTCAGAAAAACCGATCGCTTCTAATAATCCTGTGGTGATGAGTTTATTGAAGATCAAGTTTAGAATGATCAGTATGACTACCATGATCACCAGAGAGGACAAAATCGTCTGAAGGATCACTCCTCTCATATCCGACCAGAAGATGGAATCAGGAATTGAAACTTCTACTGCCCAAGGTTTATCATAATTTCCTAATAAAAAAGGAAAGAAATATCTAGTATGGCCGGAACCCTTGATTTGAAAATCCTCACCCTTTAGGCTTAGTTCTTTTACTTGGGCACGGATATTTTCTTCAGGGATTGCTTTTCCCACCAAGGAAGGATCTCCTCCATTTGCCGCATAGAGTCCGTCAGGTGAAACCAGAGCCAGATAACCTTCTCCCCTAAAAGGCCGAATAGGGCCCAATAGTTCCTGTAAGTTTTCCATGGCGATATCTGTTCCGACAGTTCCTACGAACTTTCCGTTTCGTAGGATCGGCTTTACCATAGAAACCATTAGCACATCTTTTCCGCTTACGGAATATACGTAAGGATCTGAGATAAAATCTTTCTGGGTCTTTTTAGGGACACGATAGTAAAAGCTGATCGTATCATCCACATCGTAAGATTCAGCGAATGTGATCTTTAGTTCTCCAGTTGCCCTATTCCAATATGGAACAAATCTTCCCGTGGCATCGTGGTAAGGAGTATTTTTATATCTGGCATCCTGTCCGTCAAAAGCGTTGGGCTCATACAACACCCAGGTCCCGAAAAAATGATTATCTGTTTCGGCTAATCTCTTGAGCGAGACCACCATCTCTTCTCTAGTCGGATGAGAAGTTTCCAACATAAATTGAAAACCCCTCAAAGATCCCAAAACTGAATTTAGAAAATTTGAAATTTCATATTCGTAACGTTTACCCGCCATGGTAGATCCTGAATCCACCTGGGACTTTAAACTGAAATAAGAGGAAAATGAATTAATACCGGCGAGAACAAATGAGCCGGTTAAAAGTACGATCGCTAAGTAGAGTGAAATTCTATATCTGATACTCATTGAAAAAGCCTGAAAAATTATATTTTATTCTGATTTGGGAAAGGAAAAACGAAAGATGGTGCAGCCGGGCTCACTTTCCCAATCCCAACTGCCTCCGTATTTTTTAGAAATGGAAGCGGCAACTGCAAGTCCTATCCCTGCTCCTTCTCCCTCCGACTTTCCGGAAGATAGAACCTCTCCCACTTTTTCTCTGATACTTTTAGGAATACCGGAACCGCTATCTTCCACTTCGCAGATAATCTTGGATTCTGCATCATAGATACTTACTTTAAGTTTTCCTTCTCCGGACATTGCTTGGTACGCGTTGTCCACAACTTGAGTCCAAAGCCGCACCATGTCTTCCGGGATACATCTCATAGTTGCTTCCGAGATATAATTTCTTTCTACCGTGACTCTGTTCCCACCGGCACCTTCGTATACTCCAAGCACAACTTCCATTGTGTCCGAGATCTTGACCCATCTTTCTTTATCTTCCTTTGCGATCCCTGAATAGGTTTCCAACGCCGATACAATTTTATACATTCTATCCGTAGATCTATGGATTACTTCTTCCGAGATCTCCAATCCTCGGATTGCCATCAAAAATTCTGAAATACGGTCCCATTCGGAACATCTACATAATTGAAGAATAAAGTCCGGACAATCGGCAAATCCCAATTCAGCGACAACTGCAGCCTTATCACTCGCTTCCTCTATCTCTTCCTGTTTTAATAATGCCTCTATGGAATGCCTGGTCTCTCTGAATTTTTTCCCGATCTGTTCTTTATGATTTTCTAATGTTCTTTTTAAGGTGATATTGAAAAATTCCCTTTCCGGCTCGCTCGCTTGGCTCAAATATTCGAAAAGAAAAGGAAGAAGTGCAGTAACTCTTTTTACGTAAAAGGAAATATTCTCCCTAGATGCTCCGATTGCCCCCAGCGGATTATTGATCTGATGGCTGACAGCTCCGGAGATCCTACCGATCGCCGCCAATCTTTCGTTTCTAAGCAGGGTTTCCTGAGCTGTTTTTAATTCGCCCAATGCCTCTTCTAATTCTTCTTTTTGGAGACGGATGATCTCGTTACGAGAATAGATCTCTGCGGATTCTCTTAGGATCTTTTCGGACCGTATCTGTTGGTCTATAGCAGCCAGTAACTTCTCCTTCATATTCTCCAATGTTATAAAAAGATGATGGATCTCGTCATGGAAGTTTCTAGTAGGGATCTGAGCGGAATAATTCCCGGCGCCTAAAGAATCTGCAAAAGTAGTAGCAGATGACAAACCTTCCGAGACATACTTGCAAAAGAATCTATCCAGAAAATACAAACAGACTGGCAAGAGTGCAAATGTGATAAGCAAACATCTTAGAATGATCGGACCTAGATCATTCCACAGAACGGAATCCGGAACATACACTTCTATGGCCCAGTTCTTTCCGTAAGTCCCCATACCGAATGGGAATATGTAGGAATTCCCACCTTCTACTAAATAAGCAAACGGTTGTCCGGAAGATAAGGATTTTTGGATGGAATCTTTTACTTCAGGAGTTCCCGCATTCTTTCCTTGAAGGATCCCTTTGGCCCCATGGACAGCATATTTTCCGCCCGGGGAGATCAACGCCAAATGTCCGGCCCCGAACGGCCTTTTGGAAAACAATTCCTCTTCTAGATCGGAAAGTTTTAGATCTAAGCCGACAATCCCAATAAATCTTCCTTGTCGGATGATCGGTCGGATCAAGGAGATCATATAAACATTCACTCCTTCTAATGGATAAAAATAAGGCTCTCCGACAAAATCGCTTAACGTTGCCTTTGGGATCTGATAATAGTTCCCGCTTTCGTCCGTATTATCGTAATATACACTTTCTTCTAAACTAATCTCATTCGGATTTTTGATACTTCTGTGAAAGTACGGAACAAATCTACCACTGGAGTTGGAACCCTTACGTCCTATAAAAGAAGAATCCTTTCCGTCAAAAAGATTGGGTTCAAAGACAGCTCCTGCTCCTAAAAATTTCTTATCATTCTGAAAAAGATCTACTAGGTCTTTCTCAACCGAAGCGCGAGAAGGTCGGGAATGCTCCCAACGACTTTTTGCCTCTCCAACTTTGGTAATTGCTTCCGAAAAAATTTTACGTACTTCGAAGGAAGCTCCTTCTGCTTTTGCGAACGCAGCTTCCTGAGAAGAAACTTTGGCGTCGTAATATGCAGCTGCTGCCACCAACAGAGTTAGCAGAACCGAGAATGTAAATAGAACAATGGCGCAATAAAGAGAAAAGCGCGTTCGAAGGCTCATTATTGCCCCCCTATTTATTTAAGGGCTGAGGTGATAGTGGTTACTAATTCTTTTTCGTCCCAAGGCTTTTTCAAGTAACTGTATAAATTGATCTCTTTCTTTAAAGCTTCCACAGAAGCAATGTCGGCATGACCGGTGATGATGATCTTTTGGATCTCCGGATATCTTTGGTGAACGATCCTCAAAAATTCGTCTCCCTTGATATTGGGCATCAGCCAGTCGGAAATTACGATCAGGATCTTAACTCCTTCTGTCACCAATTCTTCAATGATCTGCATCGCTTCGGACGCATCTAGAGCTGTCTCATAACGATAAGTATCTCCCAAATGTCTTTTGACTTGGGATTTCATACTCATCAAAATGAGCGCTTCATCATCAACAAAAAGAATCGCTTTCTCCACCGCTCCCCCGGTACCAACGTATAAATTAGACGAACAAAAACATAAAAACCCCGGCTCAAAATCCGGAGCAAAACAAGGATACTTACTCTATAAATTATGATTGCAACTCATTTTCGACTTTATCTTTCGAAAGAATGAATTACAAGGTGGTACGGAAAAAATAGACCAAAGTACCTATTCAATAATTTTTATCGAAACCGGGGTTATGTCGGGAGAAGGCTGCATAATCAGATACCCTTGCGAATATTCTATGCCCAGAGATCGTACAACTTTCAATTCTTCCGGAGTAGAGACGAATTCAGCGACTACTTTCGCACCGATCCTGTGAGCAAGTTCCGTAATGGCAGAAGTTAAAATGAATGCGGTCCGATTTCTTTCCAAGGATTGGATGAATTTTCCATCTATCTTGATGAAGTCCGGTTGGATCTCCAATAATCTGGAAAAATTGGAATGCTCCACTCCGAAATCGTCGATTGCAATTTTTGCTCCTAATTCTTTCAGTTCTGAGATCACCTTCAGACGTTCAGGATTTCCATGAAAACTTGCGGTCTCTAAAATTTCAAAAGTCACTCTGGATGGATTGATGCCGTAATGTTCCATTCTAGACGCAGCCCATTTCGGAAAACTTGGACTCTCTAATTCTGTCTCGGAAAGATTAATGGAGAATGAATAAGGAGAATCTGAAAATTTACGAAGCGCTTTTTCAAAAAGGATAGGACTGATCCTTCTCAAAAGCCCTGTGGATTTCGCCAGATACAAAAAGCTCGCTGGTGCGTAGACTTTCCCGTCTTCCACAATGCGAGCGAGGCATTCGAATTTTTCCACCTTACCGGTTTGGTTATCCATGATCCCTTGGAAATAAGGCACTACATTGCCAGAATGGATTGCCTGGTTCAGTCTTTTTCCCAGATCCATATTGATCTTGTACAGATCCTGGTCGTCCATCTTCTCAGAATAGCTATAGATCCCTGATTCTGAATCAAATTCAGGTTCTTGGCTTGCTTTGACAAGGGCGAGTCTTGCCTTATAATACAGCTCTTTTTTTCCACTTGCGGTAGCTATGGTTGCATTGATCCGAAAAGAGATCCCGGAAGCTGTAAAATAATCGGATCGGAGAAGTATCCTAAATGCGATCAGGTGCGGTAGGAACTCCTCTTCCTGCACTTTGGAAAGTATCGCTACCTCGTCTTCGTATACGTGGTAAATTTCTCCGTAGTTCCCGAGGATAGATTTCATAGAGTCCAGGAACTTCTTCATCAAATCCTTATAAAGAGAAACTCCGAAATCCCTTGTGGTCAAGGAAGTGGATTCTATACGGATCAATGCGAGAAGAGAATCTTCCTTTTCTTCCGCTGCTAGATCCAATCTTCTTCTCAAGGATTCCAAATTGGGAAGTCCTGAGTCTCTATTAAAGAGGAGAGCCTCTTCTAATTTTTTGTTCAATTCGGAAAGGGAAATATCCGACTCATAAGAACGGACTGCTTCCTTTACGGTCATGAGTAGATCGTTCGAGTCCCAAGGTTTGGAAAGATATCTATATAAGTTTGCCTTGTTCAAAGCGTTTCCCACAGACTCCGCGCTCGCCTGTCCTGTGAGCATGATCTTTCTGGTATTAGGATTTGTTTCTTGGATCCGGATCAGGAACTCGTCTCCTCTGATCCCTGGCATAACCTGGTCGCTTAATATCACAGGTATATGAATTCCAGCTTGGTTACACTCTTCCACTATTTGGAGGGCAAGTTCTGCACTGTCTGCGGCTTCTATTTGGTAGGCCTTTCCGAAGGCAGATTTAAGCTGCTCCTTCAATCCTCTTAGAATGATCAGTTCGTCGTCGACGCATAAAATCACCGATCTTTTAGGTGATTCATCTGATGATCCGTTTTCTTTGTTTTGCACGATTGGATACTCGGAGAACTTGGGATTAGACGCGGAAAAAAAGAATTTCCGGTCCGGACCTAAGAATATTTTTATTCCTGATGAATGTATAGATCTGTCTGAGTATTAGTCTTCCAGTATTTATCATGTAAAAATAAAAATGAACAAAGATTAAGATCCAACACTGATCGCCAAAGTCGATCTCCAAATATGATAAAGATAATTTTCGAAAACGATAAAGAAGTATTCCTCGAACCTTCCGAATTAAACAAGCCATTATTACAGATCTCATTGGACGCGGGTATCCCGCACATACACGCATGTGGAGGTAACGCACGTTGTTCCACATGCAGGGTATTGATCCAAGATGGGGACGAACATCTTCTTCCCCGCAACGAAAAAGAAACGGCACTCGCTCAGAAGAAAGGTTTTCCGGAAAACGTAAGACTGGCCTGCCAAACAAAAACAACAGGTGATATTGTGCTCCGCAGATTGGTTATCGATGAGGCGGACAGGGCACTTGCTTCCACATTCTCCGATCTGATCTCAGGGATAGAGAAACCGGTTGCGATCTTATTCAGCGATATCAGGGGCTTCACTAGCTTCTCTGAAAATCATTTACCTTACGATGTTATACATATTCTCAACCGTTACTTTTATAGAATGGGAGACAAGGTCCTAAAATACGGTGGGACAATCGATAAATACATAGGCGATGGGCTCATGGCGATTTTCGGATTAGAAGATCCGGATCCGATTCGTGCAAATCTAAATGCGATCCGTTCCGCGTTAGAGATGAGATCTGAATTAGAAAATTTGAATACTTACCTTCAAAATCATTTGGGCGCTGAATTCGAGATTGGGATCGGGATCAATTATGGAACTGCAATCCTAGGAAAGTTAGGACATCCTTTAAGTATGTCATTCACAGCGATCGGTGATACAGTCAATTCTGCGAGTAGAATAGAAACAACCACAAAGAAAGCGGGTGCAAAGATCTTAATTTCCCAAAAGGTTTATGAATCCGTAAAGGATAGGATCCAGAAAGGAAGAAGTTTCGAGACGAAACTGAAAGGTAAGACCGGGAATTATAAAGTCCACGAAGTATTAGGGACCAAGAACAACTGCGAAGGAAGTGTTTGGCAAGAAACCGGATATAGACTTTGGGACAAGATAGATCCTACGGAGGCAGGTGCTTGGCTTCGTATGGTGTTTCATGCTGCTTCTATCTTCTCCGCAGACGGAGAATGGTTAGGCCTCGAAGGTTCCATCCGTTTTCCAAGTATCCTAAACGACGAGTTCAATCGCGGAGTCACAAAACAAATAGAGGCAGTTATCCATTTAAAAGAAGAAATGGAAAAAGAAGGAAGAGCTAATGTCCCTTCTCTTGCGGACATGATAGCTCTTTCAGGCGCGCTTGCACTGCAAAAAGCGGGAGGACCTCAGGTGCATATTCTTCCTGGAAGACGGGATTCTAGTTATCCGTCCGGAAGAATGCTCATGCCTGTAGACAGTCCGGACGTAAAAGATTCCCTGGATTATTTCTCCATGATGGGATTTTCCGTCAGAGATACAGTTCTACTCTTAGGCGTTCACACTTTGGGTTGGCATTCCAAGGGGTCCTTTACCGACACTCCAAATATATTCAATAATCATTATTTTAGGGATCTACTTTTGGACGGTGGAATTAGAATGCTCGCTTCCGATAGAGCCCTACTCGGCTCCGAAGAAACCAAAAGAATGGTAATGGAATACGCACTCAACGAATCCTTATTTTTCAAAGACTTCCAAGGACTTTACCAAAGGTTAGTAGAACAAAAACGATTGGAAGAATCCTGACTCCGTTTTTTTCTGGAATTAGATGCGATTCCAGCCCGCTTTAGACAAGATCCCGGCGTATGAGGCCGGCAAACCGATAGAACTAGTCGTACGTGAATACGGAATTTCTCCGGAGAAAGTTCTCAAACTTGCCTCCAACGAGAATCCGTATGGTGTGTCTCCCAAGGTCTCCGAGGTCATAAAAGAAGCGGTCTATAAGATGCCTTTATATCCGGACGATTCCTATAAGGCGCTAAAGGATGCACTTGCAAAGGCTCACGGAGTAGATGCAAAAAACGTAATACAAGGCAACGGTAGCGACCAGATATTCGATTTTGCTACCAGATCTGTTTTAAGTCCGGGAGATAAGATCCTCCAGAACGGTAAAACTTTCTCAATGTATTCCATTTATGCGGGACAATGTGGAGCTGAGACAATCCAGACAAGTTCGGAACTCCATGATTTGGACCAGTTCTTGGATCTATACAAAAAACATTCTCCTAAGATCATATTCATCTGCACTCCCTGTAATCCGATCGGAGATGCATTGGATAAGTCGGATCTATATACTTTTCTCCAAAAAATTTCCTTAGAGACAATGGTTGTCTTAGACGCCGCCTATATGGAATTCGGAAAAACTAGAGATCCGAAAAAAGAGATCCAGGCAGCCGATGTAATTTCAAAATTTCCTAACGTATTATACACGAATACATTCTCCAAAATTTACGGATTGGGAGGAATGAGAATCGGATACGGTATCGCTTCGGAAGAAATGATCCGTGCATTCTACAAATTAAGACCTCCATTCAATGTTTCTCAGCTTTCTCAGTTGGCTGCGGCGACCGCGCTAAGCGATAGGGAATTTGTTGAGAATTATCTAAAGGAAAACTTAAAAGAAATGATCCGTTATGAAGACTTCTCAAAGAAGAAGGGACTCTTTTATTTCGAGTCTTATGCAAACTTTATCACGATCAAATTGGACCAAGCAAAATTAGATTCCACCCAAACCTTCGAGACACTCCTGAAGGAAGGGATCATATTAAGAAATCTGAAAAGTTACGGATTGAATGCCTTGAGGATTACGATAGGAAGGCCGGAACAGAACGATCGGGTTTTGGAAAGGCTTTCGGAACTTCTTTGAAAAGTTCCAGATCTATTTTTCGTACAGGTCTGGTCTCAGTCGGACCACTTTTTCGTTTCTGCTTTCTGCCTTTTTAGAGGAGAAATTCACAGATTCTGAATGCGCAAATTCCCTTCTGACTTGGATCGGTCCAGCGGATTGGAATTGGCTCTTTTCGTTTTTTTCTCTTTCGGATTGGAACATTCGAAACCTCCTTTTTTCGTCTTGGTGGGTAAGACCCGCGGTTTCCTTATTTAGTTTCGTCTCGAAACAGCGATTTCCTTACCGTATTATGTCAAAAATTTCTAGTTCTTAACTAATGTACTCCCTATCTACAACAAGTGGATGACTAGAATATTACAGAAATATATTTCTTTTAAAGCGGAGGTAGGAACTCCTTTCCGAAAATCCAAATCAGAAATTTCGAAAAGGAATCTAGGTTAAGATCAAGCTGCGACAGAAGAGCCTGATTTTTGGGACAATACTCCTACTCCGGATAATGTATCCTTCACAGGGCAGATCCTTTCTACATGAGCAAGTAATGAATCCACATGCTCTTTAGGAGAATCTGTTTGGATATCTACTCTATAGCGGATCTGAGAGAAACCGGGGCGAACAGGCGCAAGTTCCTGGAACCCATCCAGATCTAGATCTCCTTCCACGAATACTTGGAAATCCTTCAATTCTACCTTATGTGCAGGAGCATAAAGAGAAACCAAAACTCCTACACAACTTGCGAGCCCACCTAACACGAGTTCAACTGGATTCGGTCCTTGGTCCGTCCCACCTAAAATTTCCGGCTCGTCCACCACCCATTTGTGATTCCTGGATTGTAGGTTTAATTTTAAACCTCCTGCCCAAGAAGCCTTACTTTCGAATACAGTATTTGCCATATCTTCCTCCCGAAGTTAAAAACATTCAGGATCCTGACTTAGGAATGGGAAGAATTTAATATGCTATTGCAGATATTTTATATGCTTTATTGAACAAAAGAATGGTCCATTGCCCAATCGCTTGGTCTTACATTTTCTCACCGGGCAGGTCGCTCGCTTGTTTGATCCAAGAAGAAAGTTGGGCCTCATCGATTTCGTCTTCTTCTCTAATATCCAGATAACGATTTCCTCGGACCTTGGACGCACCTGGAGGCATCGGCTTTAAAGAAGCACCATTGAAGAATGCTAGCTTAACGTATTTGGCAAACACATGTACGCCCAGAAACCAACCCTGTCCTTCTATACCGTACAATGGAGAGTTCCATTTTACCGCTTTACTAACATGAGGCACAGTGCGCACTATAAGTTGGTCAAGTTTGCGACCGATTTCCTTTTTCCAACCGGGCATGGCAGCGATATATTCTTGGACCGGCCCATCTCCATAACCTTTTGCGATCTGAGGATTTCCGCCTGAGAGTAGAACCGGCTTCTTCTTTGCTGCAGCCTTATCAATCTTAGGTGATTTCTTGATCGTGGTCTTGGTAAGCTTCTTCTTTGCTGTTACTTTCTTCTTAATCATCTAGTCCCTTACCTTTCATGATATGAGGGATATACTTTTCTATCCTGGCTTCTCTGGTTTTAGATTGTTTGGCAGAAGAAAAATGAAGAAGGTAACCTCTCTGTCTGCCTGGAGTCAGTTGATCAAAAGCAGATTTTAAGTCGGGAGATTGTTCTAATTTACTTAAGAATTCTTCAGGCATATCGAACTCTTTGGTCTTTTTGAAATTCACTTTCTGCCCGGACTTCTCTACCTCGATCGCATTTTTGATGTAAGATTTTAAGGCAGTTTTAAGCTTATCAATTTCCTTCAAATCGGTAAACCGGATCTGGCGAGCGGATTGTACATTCTTAGTTTGTTGTACTAAAATTCCTTTCGGGTCTTTTAATAATGCGCCTTTGAAAAACAAAAGCGCACAGTATTCTTTGAATCCATGTATCAGAACTATATTATTTTCCTGAAATGTATAGCATGGCTGTCCCCATTTTAACTCTTCCGTCAGTCCACAATCTAGAACGATACTTCTTAATTTCTCATATTCTTTTTGCCAGGTTTTAGCCTTTTTAAAAAAGAAATCAACTTTTGGATTCATATACCTTTACTCACGCAGAAATGATCTTTCTATCAGCCGGTCTGAAATACCAGGAAGCCACTGTTAGCACCAGCAATAATACTGGTCCAAAATATTCCTTCGCTCCATCCCCAGCTGCAAAATGAGAGAACACAGCCCCGGACATAGTAAAGAAAAATCCAGCATAAGCCCATTCTTTTATCAAAGGATATTTAGGAACAAGCACTGCGATTACTCCTAACAATTTCCAAACACCTAATATGATTAGCAAATAGGCAGGATAACCTAAATGTGCAAACATATCCGCCTCTTCTTTCATTTGGATCAACTGCACGATCCCGGTCGATGCCATCCCTAAAGAAAGCCATGCAGTAGCGATCCAATATATAATCTTATTTCTCATGTCCAATATCCTATTTTAATTTATTTGCAATATCTTGTAATCTGTTATGAGCCATGTTGATGCCCTGAGCAAACGGTAATTTGAGCATTTGATCTCTGAGTGCAACTGACTTAAAAACTATATGCATAGTAAGTTTACTTTTTTCTTCGCCTAACGGTTCGAATTCTAAGAACTCTAATTGAACAGGAAAAGGAGAATTTTCCATTTCGAAAGTGCGGGTTATCTTTTGGTTCGGAATGAACTCATGAATTACACCGTTGAATCCATGTCTGTTTCCATGAGGATCTGTGGTTTCAAATTGCCAGCTTCCGTGCTTTTTACCTTCCAGTTTCACCACTTTTGTTCCCATCCATTCCGAAACAATCTCCGGTTCGACATGAGCTTTAAAAAGTAACTCCAAAGGAAGATCGAATTCCCTGGTAATCAACAACTCTTGCTTGCCGTCTTCTGCATCTATTTTAGTTTTTCTTTCCATACTCTATTTTCTCGATCTGTATTTTTTCATTACGGACTCTAGCTTATTGAATCGGTCGTCCCACATATTACGGAATGGTTCTATAAAGTCGGCAATTTCTTTCATCTTATTCGGATTCAATTGATAATAAATTTCCCTGCCGTTTTGTTCCTGCTTCAGTAATTCGCACTCGGTCAGTATCTGCAAATGTTTGGAAACAGTGGGCCTGGCAGTATCAAAATTGGAAGCAATTGCCCCAGCAGTCATCGCCTGAGAGGCAACCAACAGAAGTATGGCCCTCCTGGTGGGGTCTGCTATTGCCTGAAATACATCTCTTCTCAAATTCATTATGTAGCCACTTAACTACAAATATAAATGTAGCCATTTAGCTACGCAACAAATTTATGAACTTATTATTCGTAATTTTTGCCGGAGATCTTTTTCCAGATGGAAGAAAGATGTTCTCTGATCTTTCCTTCCATTCCGTTTTTGGTAGGTTTATAGAATTGAGGAGGATTATCAGATAGATCATCCGGAAAATAGGAGAATGGCGTAAATCCACCAAAATCATGAGGATACTTATAACCCTGACCTGCTCCTTCTTTTTTATGAGTGGCAGTGGGAGCGTTTCGGAGTCGGTTCGGGATCTTTAAACTTGTTCCCCTTTCTTTTACAAAAGAAAGTGCAGAACCTATCCCTAAATAGGACGCGTTTGATTTAGGACAAGAGGCTAAGAATGTAGTAACCTGTCCTAAAATGATCCTACCTTCCGGCATCCCGATTGTTTCTAAGGCGTGAAGCCCCGCAACTGCCAGAGGTAAACCGTGGACGGAAGCGTTTCCAATATCTTCCGATGCAAGGATAATGAGTCGCCTTGCGATGAAGAGTGGATCTTCTCCCCCTTCTAACATCAGTGCTAAATAGAATAATGCAGCGTCCGGATCGCTTCCTCTTACAGACTTGATGAATGCGGAGATCACGTCATAGTGACTTTCTCCACTTTGATCGTATTCGATTACTCTACTTTCCAAAAACGTCTCTATATCAGAAGCTTCTATCTGAACTCCAGGATCTCTGGAGAGTACCAAGCCTTCCAGATTGGAGAGAAGTTTCCGCGCGTCTCCTCCGGAATAACGGACCAATAGAGAACTTGCTTCTTTTGTAATATTTGGTTTTGGGTCTAAGGATTCTATTCCTCTGGAAAGTATTTCTAAAAGATCATTCTCTCCCAATGGTTCTAGTCTAAGCACCTGGCATCTAGATAATAATGGCCTTGTAATTCTAAAGGATGGATTTTCAGTAGTGGCCCCGATGAGCACGATCCCTCCGGTCTCCACTCCTTTTAATAAACTATCTTGTTGGGAGGAACTGAATCTATGGATCTCATCCAGAAAGAGTAATATACTTCCTTCTTTTTCGGATCTTTCCAATAGTTTTTTGATGTCTGCAACACCGGTGGTGACAGCGTTGTATTCTACAAAAGGTAATTTCCAAGTACCGCCTAAGATCCTGGCGATAGTTGATTTTCCCGTTCCGGGTGGCCCGTACAGAAGAATACTTACTGGTTCTTTATATTTTTGTAATTGAAGCTTTGCCTTTTCCTGTCCAATGACCTGAGCAAAGGAACTAGGTCTGATCTTATGAGGAAGGGGTGCTCTTTCAAATAGACTGCCCAAGTTCTTCTTCCAATTCTCTTTGGACCTTACGTATGCAGGAACGGATAGTAGAATTGCATACGTCGCAGGCGCTATGACAGCATACTAAAGATTGTTCTCTGATCTTTCCATCCAATACATTCTCCACCAATTCGGAAATACGAATAGGCAAACCGAACCAATCCAAATTTTCTAAGATCAATTCCTTTCTGGTCTTAGGAATGAGTCTGGGAGAATCGTCCATCATCTAAACTTTTTACCTTTGGTTCTTATATGCGTCAATCCGAATGTCTAGATCCCGATCCATCCGCCCTTTATTAGATAGTAATAAAGAATAAAACGGGGAATCCTAAAAAGTGCGGCCGTAAAAAAAAGTCCTACCCTCATTTTCATTGCGCCTGCAGCCACCGAAGTCCAAGAATAAGGCAATGGTGTGAGCGCCGCAAGGACCACAGCCCAGAATCCGAATCTTTTTACATATACTTCTAACTTCTCTTCGTGATCTCGAATGAACTTAGAGAATACGTTTAACTTAGGAAGAAGGAATCTTCCTTGGGAGTAAGAACATCCTCCTGCAAGTAACGACCCAAAAGATGCAAAGAAGATTACCCAGAAATCCGGCATGTTTGCCGCGACCGCAAGGATCAAAAAAGTATCAGGAGGAAAGAACACATGCACCGAATCCGCAATGAATATAGAAAGACCCACTCCCCATACTCCAGTGTAATCCAAAAAGATACCGGCGACCTGAGTCACTCTTTCATTAAAAAATCTTGCGAGCACTATAACGATCAATAACAAGATCACACTTGCTATCAATGTTTGTCGGACTAAGGAGGAGATTACATTCTCCGTGGAATTTTTAAGTTCTTGGGATTCGGTTTTCAAATTTTACCTGCGATGAAACATTCTTTCCAGATCTTCTCTGGTTAATTTGACCAAGGTGGGTCTTCCATGAGGACAACGTGAAGGGTTTTCGCAATAACTCAAACGATTGAGCATCTCTGCGATGAGATGGTCCGAAAGTTGGTCCCCTTTTTTAACCGCGGATCTACAAGCCACACATTTTGCCATAAGATCGTATAACTCCGGCTCTGGAACTTCTTTGCCTCCGGTACGATTTAGAAAATCCAAAACGATCTCTTTTTCATGGCCGGGTAGAAAGTAACCAGGAACTTCTCGGAGGACCATTGTATCTTCTCCGAGTGAATCTAATTTTAGACCGACCTCTTGGTATTCTCCGAGCCTGTCTTTGATATCTTCCGCTTCTTGTTTAGAAACAGGAATACGAATCGGAGTAAGAAGAGGTTGGATGCCGTAATTTTTCTTTTTCAGTTTTCTCAAAACTTCTTCGTAACGGATCCTTTCGTGAGCGGTATGTTGGTCTATGATATAAAAACCATCTTCACCTTCTGCCAAGATGAATGTTTCGAATAATAATCCGAAATGTTTTTTAGGAATAAACTCAGAATGTTTGACCGGAATATCGGTTAGATCATCTAACCTGGAACCTGGACCTACAGTTTCCACGGGAAAAGAAGGAGAATGTTTTACTCCTTCGTAAAGCGCGCCGCCCAAAAGTTGTTGTTCCGTTCCGGTAGAAGAAGAAAAGGAATATAATGTGGATTCCATCTTTTTAGGCTCGGGTCTTAAAAGCCTGTTTTTCAACTCTAAGAAGCTGACCGGTGTACTGGACCTGAGTTCTTTCTGGATCAACTGTAAGAAAAATGTATTAAATCCTTCCTCGTCCAAAAAGCGTATCTCTTTTTTAGCGGGATGAACGTTTACATCTATAGATTCAGGATCCACTTCGAAAAATAAAAAACAGTATGGATGACCGTTTGGAGGGAGAAGTTCATCATAACATTTTTTTAATAGATGAGATGAATATTTGATCTCCACAGGCCTTCCGTTCACGAATATGAATTGGCCTGTGCGGTTGGATTTATAAAAATCAGGATCGCTTATAAACCCTTTCGCTCTCCAACCCTTTTTTTCTAGTTGGACCTCCAACAAGTGGTCCCTGAAATTTTCTCCGAATAGATCAATGATCCTTTCTTTTTTACTCTTTGGAGAAAGTCTGTGAATCTCTTTATGATCTTGGACAAATCTAAAACGTATATCTTCCCTAGCGAGTGCTTGGACAGTTACTTTGTCACGGATCTTCTTATCTTCGGAACGGACCGATTTCAAAAATTTTCTTCTGACCGGAGTATTGTAGAATAGATCCTCTACCAGGATCTTAGTTCCTTGAAAACCTGGGATGGCTTCTTTGGAAAGTATCTGACCTTTTTCGGCTCTTACCTTCCAAGCGGTCGGTAGTCCAGTTCCTGTCTCGATCGTAAGTTTGGAAACGGAAGCGATGGATGCCAAAGCTTCTCCCCTGAATCCATAAGAAGAAACTAATTCAAGATCTTTTAATGTTTGGATCTTACTCGTGGCATGTCTTTGGATTGCAAGTGGGATATCCTCTTCTGCTATTCCGGATCCATTATCCGAAAGAAGTAAGGAGGTCAGGCCTCCATCTCTGGATTCCACTTCGATCGTGTCCGCTCCTGCGTCCACGGAGTTTTCCATCATTTCTTTCAAGACGGAGTGAGCAGATTCTATCACTTCCCCGGCGGCGATTTGATTGATTAGTTCCGGACTGAGTTCTTGGATCCTTCCCATATAGTTTGGACCCAGCTTGGAAGGATGAAATCTTATGTCAAGATTGGATTTCCGGTTTAGAGAGTGCGATTTCCAGGATAAACTCAGAACCTGTGCCTGGGATACTTTGGACGGAGATATCCCCATCCATTTTCTGGGCGAGAGCCTTACAAAGTGCGAGTCCAAGCCCTGCTCCTTGGAAAGGTTTAGTTACTCCGGAATCGACCTGTTGGAATGGATTGAATATAGAACTGAGTTTATCTTCCGGAATTCCTATGCCGGAGTCTTGGACCCTAAACCTAAGTCTATAATCCAGATTGGTTTCTTGGACTTTTTCCCCGATAAGTTTGATAAACCCTTTTACCGTGAACTTCTCCGCATTTTCCAGAAGGACCAAAAGCATTGTTTTAAATCTTTCTTCGTCCCCATCTACCGCTTCTGGAAGGTTGTCCGAAAGAGTGACACTAAAGTCCAGGTTCTTTCTGCGGATCTTGTCCTCTACTCTCATAGCAGCTTCATAGATGGAGGCCTTGAGGTTAAATCGTTTATTCAAAAGATATAATGTACCTTTTTCTAAACTGGAAGCGTCCAGCATGGAGCCTAGGATTACCATCATAGCATCCCCGCTTCTTTTAAGTAACTCCAACATTTCCTTATGTTCCGGCTTTAGATCGGAATCCAATAACATCTGAGTGATCCCAACGATCCCGTTCATAGGAGTGCGGACCTCATGGTCTACGTTGATCAAAAATTCACTCTTCGCCTTGTTGGCAGCTTCGGCCTCGTCTCTTGCAAATTCCAATTCCCTGGTTCTTTTCCGAACTAACTCTTCCAAATTGGTATTCAGTATCTCTTGGACCTTCTCCCTTTCTCGGAATCCGCTCAACATCTTGCTGGATAAAGAAAGAGAATTTCCCAGTACGAATATTCCGACCCCGATCCCGCTCAATTCCCAAGAGTCCAAAACTTCTGCATGAAATAATATCTCGCTTACCATGAAGAATAGAAGAAAGATAAAACTAGTAAGATAGATATATGCTCCCACCATCCTTTGAGAAACCGCTTTTACTAAGACAACTAAGGAACAGGCTCCGTTAAATACAAAGAGTAGATAAGAAGGATTGATCAGATAAGAATAGATCGCAGGCCCAGTAAACAAAGTGATAAGTGTGAATATTCCCGCGAAGATATAACCTAACTTCAGGAATTTTTTTCCAAAGTTTACAGGAAATACTTCTAACAAAAAATGTTGGGCTAAGGGCATACCCATAAACCACGCGATAAATTCTGTTCTAAGATAAATTTCAGGTCCCACTAAAAAATGTTCGGGGAATAATCTCACTCCAGTGGAATACAATCTTAAACCTACTGTGATGGAAAAAATTCCTAAGATCAAAGCGGAAGAATCTTTTTTATAAAATACGGATACGAAAATATGAAATAGCCCTAAGAAGAAAAGGCCTCCGCAGAGTATCCCCTCTAAGTCCCTTCTATCCATGTAATAGCGACCGACACATTCCGCAGTGCCCAAAACAGGAGGTTTCCAAAGTCCTCCTTTTCTATACTGGTAATTGGAAATTTCAAAATCCAGATGAGCAGTTCCTTGCCAGGTAGGAAGAATGGAATAGCTGGTCCTAAGTTCTAATCCATCTTCAGTCGGATCTCCCACTTTCCCCACTTCATTGATTAGTTTTCCGTTAAATAGTATCCTGTAATTCGTTCCTTGATCGTAAGAAACTAGATGCAAACTTTCTACAGGGGAAGAAGAAACTAAATCCACTCTATACAATGCTTTTCCGTACTTAGGGAATTCTCCCTCGTCGGAACCTGGCCAATCGTGCTTGGTCCAGCTACCTGGGATAACGCTTAGAGAAAATTTTTCAGGTTCTTTTGGAAGACTTGTGTCCGGAGTGGTGCCTAACCAGGCAAACTTCCATTCTCCGGTCATTCGAAAACATTTTCCCTGGTTCAGGGATTTTTCCCAATCTATAACACCATTCTCTAATAGAGCTTTTTTAGGAGAAGGCGAACAATATGTGAAAAACAAGAATGCCGCAAGAAGAAAGAACGGATCCTTTTTAGAGAAAATTCCCATAGAGTTGGCTATCTTTTATCGATTTGCCGGAAATCGTCCAGGACAAAATCGGATGCTGGAATCGGATCTAAAATTAAACCGAATCGGCCTGAGAACTGATGAACGGAGCTTTGGGAGACAAAAAGTATCCGCTCAAAGAGGCGAATAATACCGGAGTGAAATTAGAAACTCCGGTTAATCCTGTGAGTAATATTGTGGTGCTGATAGGTGTTTTGGTCACGGAAGCGTTCACGGATGCCATAAGACAGATGAGCAAAAATGATTCGTTCTCAGACGGGAAGAAGTCCATAAAAAATCGACCGGCCACCGCTCCGACAAAAAATAAAGGTATGATAATACCACCCCTCCAGCCGCTGGAAACAGTGATATTGATCGCCAATATCTTCAATAAAGCCAAGGTCCCAAAAAAGATCCAATCCCCTTTGGTAACTACGATCTCGTTTAGCTGGTCATGGCCGAAATAACGGGTCAACGGTTCGTAATACGCAATACAACCTAATAATAATCCGCCGATCGTCGTCTTCATAAAAATAGGAAGAGCTATTTTAGAAAAAGAAAATTTAGTAATTCTGAATATCCCATAGAAGATCCAACCAACCGCCGCTCCGGCCATTCCGAACCCGATCGCGTATTGGAAGTCCTCTATTCCGCCGGGAACATATTGTGGGAATTCCCAAGTAGGTCCGATCCCCATATCTGTCATGAATAGAAATACAAAATATGCGCTACAACTGGAAAGAAACGCAGGTAATAACGCCTCGTAATATTCTACCACATGTCTATGCTGTAGGATCTCCAACGCGAATAATGCTCCGCCTAAAGGGGATCCGAATAAAGAAGTAAATCCTGCCGCCATTCCGGCGATCGTCATGGATCTCAATTCTTCTCCTTCTAATCCTATCTTTTCAGCAAACCAACTCCCGAAAGAACCTGTGATCTGGACAAGCGGCGCCTCAGGACCAGCGCTTCCTCCGGAAGATATGCTAAGTAAAGAAGACAAACTCATAGAAGGATTATTCTTAGGGTCGAGTTTCCCTCCCCTAAAACGAATATTATCGATTACTAATGAAATTTCTCCAGGTTCTCCCAGGAAATAAATGAGAAGGCCTATACCAAGACCTGACAAGGTCATGATCAGAATTATATAATGTCCTTGGAAACCTGCTAAAAGTTTGGTGAGATATTCCAGAACTTTCCAAAACACAGCGGAGAATACTCCGGCAAATAATCCTAGGAGTACGTATAAAATACTCCATCTGGAAAGCATAAATGGATTCTTTTTAGATAAGATGAAAATTGGATTTTTAAAAAGAGCTTGGATCCGATCCATATTTATGCCGGTCAGAAAATGTCAGACAAAAAGAACAGGCTCTTTATTTTTCGAAGTGACTACTCCGATTTTATGGACCAGTTCTCCTTTTTCTTCCAAGGCTGAGATCGCGTCGGACTCGGACTCGGGAGAAACGATGACTATGTATCCGATTCCCATATTAAAAGTGGAATACAATTCCTTTTCGGATAAAGAAGGAAAATCCTTTTGGACTCTTGCAAAGAAAGGATTCTCAGGAAGTTTTTCTCTTTTGATCTCTACTGCCAAAGGATCAGGGAGCACTCTAGGAATGTTTTCATAAAAACCTCCTCCGGTGATATGCACCATTCCTTTGACTTCTGCCTTCTTGGTCAGATTCAGTATACTCTGAACATAGATCCTTGTAGGACGAAGTGCGAATTCTTTTAAGAAACCGACTAACTCAGGATCTGCGGGAAGCTTTCTTCCACCTTCTAAATACAATTTACGGATCAAAGAAAATCCGTTGCTATGAGGACCGGAAGATTCCAAACCTAAAACGATATCTCCCTCTTTGATCTCGGATCCGTCTATTAAGTCTTCCTTCTCTACAGCGCCTACAACGAACCCGCCTAAATCGTATTCGTCCGGATCCATGGTGCCAGGATGTTCTGCAGTTTCTCCGCCTAATAGCGCCGCTCCGGAAAGTTTACAACCTTTTACGATACCTGCGACGATTCTTTCCATTCTCTCCGGGACTAATTTACCGCAGGCTATATAATCTAAGAAGAATAAAGGCTCTCCACCCGAGACAAGAATATCATTCACACACATAGCGACCAGATCTATGCCGATCGTATCATGAATATTGAATAAACGAGCGAGTTCCACCTTGGTTCCCACTCCGTCCGTGCCGCTGAGCAATATCGGGTTTTTATAATTTTTGAGGAAAGAAACGTCGAAAGCGCCTGAAAATCCTCCAAGTCCCCCGAGAACTCTGGGGCCATGGGTGGATTCCACGTTTTGTTTGATCTTTTTAACGAATTCTTGGCCGGCTTCCGTATCGACTCCGGCGGATTTATAACTGATGTCTTCTTGCATGGACCCGCTCCAGAACAGAATTCCCGGATCGGGTCTAATGCCCAGAAAAAAAGCTATTTCATTTGGTCGATTTGTTCCATTGCGGACAGCTCTCCTGCAGCCGCAGGGCGAACTTTTAAGGCCTTGATGCCGGGTCCCAAGTCCACAGCTTCTCCCGCTTTTATCAAAACTCTGGCCTCATCGTCTTTTCTGGTAATCTGAACGCTACCTTCACGAACTGCAAACGTTCCGGTTTCGTTGGCAGGATTCACTTGGCCCCAGAATTGGGTGCCTCTGACTGCTGCCACCACAGTAGGAGTATCAATGGAGATGGATTCGTTCTTTTTCAGTTTGGCAACTTTTACCAGAATATTGCCCGAGTTGATCTTAATATAATTTTGGTCCGCTCTCAATGCAGCGATAGAAGCCTCGGAGCCGCCCAAGAGACGAACCGTCCCTAAAGTAGTGGTTAGATCTAAGGTGGCATCCTTGTCCGTTTTTACGATTTCGGATTCCACAACACGATCGTTTGCTTTTAAGACCGAGCCTGCTTTTTCCGCAGTCGCTTTTCCTACGAGAAAGGAGACGATTGCATCCGTAGTTTCTTCTTCTTTAGGTTTGCAGAAGAACAAAAGGCTTGGGACTAATAGGATCGTAACTAGCTTTGAGATGGATAGAGGGTTCATACGGATTCATAAAGCTAATACAAAGCGCCTAGACCGGGAACCAAAAAAAATCCCTTTAGGAAAAAAATTTCTACCTATTATGGGGATGAGATCCGGAACCCTTTTGCAATAATCGGGAGGCTAGACCTTCCGTTTCGTCCCTGTTTGAATTGGAAGAAAAGAACAGAGTATAGTTAGGATGCCCTTGTCGTTCATCCAAATGAAGAGATCTGACTAAATGGCGGACGGTTCCCTGGTTCCCATCGTGAAGAATTGCCTCTGGATATAGGTCTTTTATTTCGTTTTTCAAGAATACGTAATGTGTGCATCCCAACACAAGAGCATGAATCCCTTGTTCTTGCGGGATTTTTAATATGTTTTTAAGAAGAAGTTTCGCTTCTTCCCATTTCCCATGATCCACCAATGTAGCAAGACCGTCACAATTCAGATGGACCACCCTTTCGGATGCGCCTAATTCTGATTTTAACTCTTGTAATTTTTCTTCCCTATGAGTGACCGAGGTGGCGAGTAACGCAATTTTTTTTCCAGGATGTGCGAGAAGTGCAGGTTTAATCGCAGGCTCCATACCAAATACGGGTACGGATAATTCCTCCCTAAGTTTGGAGGCAGAGGCGGAGGTTGCGGTATTACATGCGAGAAGGATCGCGTCTACTTCTTCCCTCAAGAAAATATTACACACATTACGAGTCAGTTCCAGAACTTCTGAAGTTTGTTTCTCCCCGTAAGGAGCATGGGCCAGATCCCCGTAATACAGAAAATCAGCAGGATATGGAAGATCCAAGAGTTCCTTTAGAACGGAAAGTCCTCCCATTCCGGAATCCATCACTCCGATCTTAGGAACTCTTTCTTTATCGTTTTTCATATCCTAGGCGGAAGTAGTATAATCCTCTATACTCTTTCTCAAAGTGTGATAGATCCAACGGAATTTTTCCTCGTCTTCTTCGAGAAGAGTGACCCTGAAACCGTCCCTATCTGTACAGAAAGAAGAAAGTGGAACCACACAGATCCCTGTAGAAGCCAGAAGATAGTACACAAATCTACGATCCGGAGCGCAATTCCCAAGTAAAGGGCGTATAAATTCTTCTGCCTTTGAATTAGAGATGGGAAGAGTCATCTTATCTCCGAGCACTCCCTTATCGAATGCAACGGTAAGATAAAAAGCGCCTTTCGGTTCCACAACCGTAACACCTTTCAGTCCTTTAAAGGACTCAGTGGCGAGTTTCGCCTTCTTCTTGAACTTCTCATTTCTCTCTTTCAAATGAGGAAGGAATTGAGGATGGGAATATACTTCCGGAATCGCCATCTGAGGAAGAGTGGTAGAACATACTTCCAACATTTTAGCGTCCAAAAGGGATTTTGCATAACGTGCAAAAACAGGATCCTTGTCTTTGTTAAAGATCTCCAACCAACCGCATCTTCCTCCTGGCCAAGGAAATTCCTTGGATACGGAACGAAGAGCCATTCCTGGCACCTTATTTCCAATCACTTCCGAAAGATGGATTGTTCCTGTTTCGGAATAATTCACATGAGCGTAGGTCTCGTCGCAGATAAGCATTACATCGTATTTTTCTGCGATCTTTACGATCTCACGCATTACGTTTTTATCATACACAGCGCCGGTAGGATTATCCGGATTGATAAGAAGTATCCCGGCGATGGAATCGTTGTATTTGACCTTATTCTCGATATCTTCCAGATCGGGCATCCAACCCTGCTCCGGATTTAAATTATAGGTCATATGTTCATAACCGGAGTGAGCCGCTTCCGCAGAAGAAAGTGTAGAATACGCAGGGCTTGGTCCAATGACCCGTGCCTCTCTTCTTAAAAAGCCGAAAATTTTAGCGACCGCGTCACCAAGTCCGTTAAAGAATAAAATATCATCTGCGGTAATCTGAGCTCCGCCTCTTTCGTTCACTTTATCTGCTAAAAAATTTCTGGTCTTTTCGAATCCTTGGGTAGCCGTATAGGCCCAGGATCTATCTTCCAAGATCAGATCCGAAACGATTTTTTTCATCCAAGGAGCGACCTTCTCTCCTTTTTGGATGGGATCCCCGATATTCTCGTAAGTGATCGGAACTCCGAGAGCTTCTAACTTTTTAGCGACTCCTACGATCTGACGGATCTCGTAAATGAGAGCATCAGCACCGCTATGAACGATATTTCTTCTCATGTCTAGCCTTATGATTTTAGAAAAATTATTTCTGTATCAATCGAACGGTCAGTTCTTGCAGGGATTTTTCCCTGTAGATCCTAAGTTTTAACCTGCCGCCTAATCCTACTATTCCTACCTGTTCCCTCAGATCATTAATATTTTTAACTTGGACTCCGTTTGCTTCCATAATGAAATCATATCGTTTTAAACCGGAACTTTCCGCAGAAGATCCTGAATCCATATCATATACCAAGACCCCATTCCAATCGGCTGGAATTCCAAGAGCCTTTCTATGATCCGGAAGTGGGACAGTCGCCATCACACCTAAGGTAGCAGGCCGGATAATCCTTCCTTTATTCTCTTCGATCAGCTGGATTATCTTTTTGGCATAATTCATCGGGATGGCAAAACCGATGCCGGTATTTCTACCGGAGTCGCTTCGGATCAACCGATTGATCCCGATGACTTCTCCGTAAATATTGAGAAGAGGTCCTCCGCTGGAACCCGGGTTGATCATGCTATCGGTTTGGATATGGGTTTGGCCGGTTTCGTCCAGATCTTCTCTATATTTTGCAGAAACCACGCCTACCGAAAAAGATCTTTCCAACCCGAAAGGAGAGCCGATCGCAATCGCCCAATCTCCTACTTCAATTTTGTCAGAATCACCGAAAGAAACTGGCTTAAGTCCACTGCCTTCTTTAATTTTCAGAAGAGCAATATCCGCTCTTTCGTGGCTTCCCACAAATTTAGCAGGAAAAACACTACCATCGGAAGCGATTACTTCTATACTTTCCGCGTCTGAGATAACGTGAAAATTTGTGACAACGTATCCTTTTTCATGAATGAGAAACCCGCTCCCGAAAGAGGAAAGTTTTTCGGTGCGGTAATCGAAATATTGGTACGGGCTTGTGATCGCTTCTGTTTTTTTGGTACGGACAGAAACCACCGAACCCTTTGCGAAATTATAAACATTTCGAAAAGCATTCTGCAATTCGATCCCGGCTCTTTGGTCGGAATAACCGAGAGGTTTGCCGCCTCGGAAAAAGGAGGACAAACCTCCTTCTCCCGGAAGAATAAGGACGAATAGGAATAAAACCAAAAGTCCGATATTGACCCAAACGATTTTAGGAAGACGAATATTCATGCAATCAGACTCAACCCACCTTCTACCTAATAGAAAGAATCGTCGACTCAGATTCTTTTCCGGGATACCCGTTTTGTTTTTTCTATTCTTCTCCGGCCAAGGTTGTATTCCTTATCTCTATCATCTTGGAAAAGAACAGGCAAAGATCCTATTACAAAGAAAAGCAATCTCGGAAGTTTTAGCCGATCCAGAAATACCGGAAACCACCAAAACAAAATTAAAAGAGGTGGAGAAGATCAGAGAATTCGGCATCCAAGAATTGGCGCTCTCTCCCGAGGGTGGATTTAAAAGTTTTGTGCAACTGGACCGACCAGCAATCGGTTGGCATGTAAGCGCCTGCCATCCATTACGATTCGAATCCTATACCTGGTGGTTCCCGATCGCAGGCAGAGTTCCATACAAAGGATATTTTTCATTACAAAAAGCGAAAGAAGAAGAACAATCTTTGAAAGACCAAGGCTTCGATACAAGAATACGGGTCACTGCAGGATATTCGACATTGGGATGGTTCGAAGATCCATTATTTTCTTCTCAACTTTACGAAGATCCAGGCGATTTAGCCTCCATAGTCATTCATGAAATGGCACATGCCACGGTGTATTTTCCGGGAGACTCTTTATTTAACGAAAGTTATGCGAGCTTTGTAGAAGACGAAGGCTCGGACGAATATGTCCTGAAGATAGGCGGCCCAAAGCTTCTAACAGATAGAAAAAGATCGGAAGAGGAAAACAAACTTTATAAAAACATAATTCTAGAGACCGCAAATCTACTCAAAACCGCATACTCAGAAGGAGGCACAGAAGATCTATTACTAAAGAAAAAAACGGAGATCATTGGAGACTTCCGAAAGAAACTTCTTCAAACAAAATGGACCAAGATCAATTCCAAAAAACTTTCGGAAAGAGATTGGAATAATGAAGACTTTATCGGGATGCTTCGATACAACTCAGGGGCCCAGTATTTTAGGAAAAGATTTTTAGAAGTTGGAAAGGATTTTTCCAAATTTCATGAAGAGATGAGGAAGTTACAGGAGAAAACGGCGGAAGAGAGAAAGCTGCTGTTAGAGGAAAAGTGATTTTCTGAAAGAACTAATGTTGGAATTCCAACAAAATTAAGCTGCAAAATTTAGTTGTAAATATTCGAATTTTGTGATAGGCGTGTAAGCGCTCTCCCACGAGCCACTCCCCCCACCCGAACCTGGGCGGGGGCGATCTCAATCCCCTGTTGGAGTTCCTACAATACAATCTAATCCTTCGAAATAAAAGAAGTTGTAAACAATCGATAACCGTTCCAGTATTTATCCACAGGATACACTTCTCTCATCGTCTCCATAGTTTTTAGAAAACGATTTCGAAGAGAAGTTTTAGAGTCCTCTTTTCTAGAAGAGATCTCTCTTAAAAATCTTGAATTATGAGTATCTGTCTGAAATCCAAGATTCACAATCCCCGGCCCTTTCCAGAATTTTCCCAAATAATATAATGAATCTTTTAAGCTCAAAGAAGCGTTTCCAAAACCTTCCAAGAAAGAAGAAGCTAACATCCAAACACCTTGCAATGTGCCGGTCTCCACTTCAGAAACGGATCGATTCCCGAACAAGATACCTTTCTCTCTATCTTCTACCAAAGGGACCCGAACCACATGAAAAGGGGTGATCCCAGGATTTCCCTTAGGAGAAAGTTCCAAGTTCTCCAGCTGCAGTAACTGAGAATACCAATCCGATAAATTCGGATCATCCTTAGTAATGATCCCGAATCCATCCCAAAATTCTTCCTTCTCCTTGTGGACCGGATTTTTAAGCAATGTCTCCGGATCTGCAACATAATAGATCTCTTCTTCCGACTTAGGCAAAATAGGAGCTAAAAAATGATAAGAAGAAAGATACAGATACGTGGTCTTATTTTTAGAAGGACGAATATTCTGACGGATCTCTGTTTCCAGAGCCTCTCTCAATAAAACTTCCGCTCCTCCCTTATCCGCCTCTTCGTTGTATTTATAAATAGAAGCTCTTACCTTTCGGTTGTCCTTGAATGCAAGATCTCCCTTGGACTTACCCTTAGTAAATTTGATATAAAAAGTTTTTAGTCCAAGATCCATCAATGCCAAAAACTCTTGATTTTCGGGAATCTTTTCCTCTAAAGCAAAGGAAACTTTATTAAAATTAGGAAGATCAAAATAAGAAACAGAACGCCCAAATAAAGCGGAACGAACTGCGGAAATTTTATCTTTGATCAATCCTAAATCGAAGAATGTTTCAGAATCATTCTGCTGAAAAGAAAGAGTCTGTAAATATGTTATAAAATCGTTAAGTTCTCTTCTTTCTGCCGGGCTAAATTTTTTCTTTTTTCTATGCTTAACAAAACGATTTGCCAAATCCACAAACTCGGAGGACTTTTTAGTGGAAGCATTTTCGTATTCTGAAAGATATTCAGAAAAACCCGATTCGGATATTTTATTCGGCTTTTTGCCTTCCAAATAGTAGATTTTAGAATGGATAAATTCTATTTCCGAAGAATGGAACTCATCCGAAATTCCCTTCGATTTTGAGATCCAGTATTTAGCCTTATCATAATCTCCTCGGGAAAGATAAGCTTTCGCAAACTCCAACATGATCCTTGCTTGTCTCGGAAAATTTTTCTTTAATCCTTCCAGATCCACGAAAGAGTTCAAAAATTCTTCCATTTCCTTTCCAGTTTCTTCAGGAAGAGAATAACGTAGCAAATCCAACACGGAAGATCTAGACTCTGCATCCAATGTTTGGAATAAGGCCTTAGAAGAACTGTGTATCTCGGAATATAGAGAAAGAGGAGAGATCCGATGTCCCAGCTTTTTACGATTTTCTAAAAATGCTAAATGCCTCGGATAATTCCTCTCTTGAGGATCTAATTCAATTTGATTTACACTTTCGGCCCAATCTTCATCTTCTTCCAAAAGTGCTTTTTCCTTTCGGATCCGCGCCTCCATCTTTTTCCAAGTCTCCAGGTCCGATCCGGAAGAGATAAATTGTTTTGCAAGTCCTAGTTGAGAAGAAGCTAGATCAGGATAATAAGCTTCCAGAGCTAAATTAGAAAGTTTTAATCTAAATAAGAACGGATCATATCTTTCCGCAGACATGTTTGAGCTGAGAGAAGCGCCCGGAAATTTTCCTTCTTTTAAAGCAAATATTCCGTTTAGAATTCCACTCTTAGGATCCGGCAAGGGAATTTCACCACAATCCTTATACTCTGTTTCCAGCAATCTGGACAAACATAAGTTGAGCCCCAATTCCTTCTGAGAGTTCAGATCTCGATCCTCATAACGTAACGCAAAAATTTTATCCAAAGAAAGATCAGGCTTTAATCTTTGGTATGCTCTTAAAAGATCCGATTCGATTTTAAAAGCCAAATTAGAATTCGGTTCTGCATAAGAACGGGCCTTATGTAGATCGGAAAACACTTCCGAAGAGTCAAAAAGTCTTTCATCCTTTCTGGATTTGGCAAAAAGTCTTTCCGCTTCTTGGTTTCTATTTCCGGCTCTTTCTATAAGTTTTCCGAACCGAATTGCAGATTTTGATCCTTTGCCTGCAAAAATTTCCTCCAAAGATTCTTTTACGCAAGATTCCCCTGGGCATAGATACATTAGATTTACTCCGGAACCGGAAAGTCCAGTGTAAGCTTTTAAGATCTGATTCCAACTTGGCTTTTCAGAATACGTTAATATAACAGCTCCCAATCTATGATCTCTGGAAAAAATTTCTCTAAGCCCTAATGCGTCCTTCTTTCTTTCCCCAAAGGCGGAGTCTCCTTTGATCTCCGGAAAAGAGCTCACAAGAATATCAGTATCTTCTAATATATCCGTCCAGGAATCGGAATCCACTTTTCTATAATTCCATCCTGAAATCGGAAAAAATGAAGAGATCACCTTTGGAGTTCTATCTTCTCCGTATGAAAGAGAAGAAGATAGTTTAAAACTGATCCCGGAAACCTGAGAATGTAATATCTCACCTATAGAAGTATTACCAGGATCTAAAGTAAGATTTCGGCCGGAATTTTCAAAATTGGATTTGATCCAGTTTTCTGCCTTGGACTCGTTTTCGAAATTCAAGAATTTTAAAGAAGAGGAATTTTTGATCCGAGCAAATACGGCACCCCTGGATTCTAATAAACGAATTTCAGTCTCATTCTGTCTTAAAACATCTTCGGTAACTACACCAAAAGGATCCAAAAAACTCGCCTTTTTAGGGAGTTTAGATCTTAAAACTTCCAAAGATTTAGAGACTTGAGAAGCAGCCTGGGCAAGTGCAAGTTCTTCTTTTTTAATATCCCCTCTGGTTTCCAAAGCGGTCTGGTATTTAAAATAAGTGTTTCTGTAGTTTTTCCAATCGGACTCGAATTTTACGTATTCTGCCCTGGCTTCTACAAATTCCCAATTTCCTTTTTGAAAATTACGAAAATTTAATAATCTTTGGAGTCTAGTCCATTCATTAAATGCAGTATTTGTATTTCCGGAATCCAACTCTGCTCTGATCTTAGTTTCGTATAAATCTCTTAGCAGAAAACTTTTATTATCTGAAATAAGATGGAATTGTTTTTTAAGAAGTTCTTCTGCCTTGGTTAATTTTGCCTTTGCTTTATCCGGCTTTTTAGAGATTAGATCTAACCTCGCTTGTAAGACCCAAGTTTGGATCAATTCCGCGCCGAAATAGAATACGTTAGCCATTTCCTCAGCAGCTTTTAAACATTCTTCCGCTTTTTCCAGATCCCCTAGTCTATAAAAGACGCTGGCCCTGCTTAAAAAGTGAAATACCCTTTCTTTCCTTGGAAAAGGATCCTTAGAAAGTCCTACGATCTCTTTGGGCAACCCGGAAGGAGTTTCGAGTAAGGAAGACGCGATCCCTAATTTTTCGAAGCCCTCTAACCATTCCCCTTTTTTAAAATTTTCATCTCCGGAATAATAAAGTACTGTGGCTTTCAATATATCAAAATCATAATATTGTTTATAAAAAGACTCGGAGCATACGGAATTTCCTTCCAATAGATCTTCCGACCAGGAAGAAAGGCAGTTTTCCATAGATTCTCTTTTGAACCTGTCCAGTTCTTCCAAGGCCTTATTTAATTCTTCCGAATATCCGCCTTTTTCCTTTTTATCGGAAGCTTCTATAGAGGCGAATAATGAATATAAGTATCTCTTAAAACTCCCCGTAGATCTTCCGGAAAGATTTGCAGAGTCTTTTAGAAATTCGTTTTCTTCTAAAAATGCTAATTTAGCTTTTTCGAATTCGTTTCTTTTATACTGA
The DNA here is from genome assembly GCF_003112675.1 of Leptospira johnsonii. NCBI lineage: Bacteria > Pseudomonadati > Spirochaetota > Leptospiria > Leptospirales > Leptospiraceae > Leptospira > Leptospira johnsonii. The sequence continues at coordinate 69,715 of NZ_BFAY01000007.1, forward strand.
AAAAATCCCAGATCCGCATAAGATTGAGACTGGACCAATTGCCCGGCTAAGGTTTTGCTCAAGCCCTTTTTACTTACATATTCCAATCGTTTGTCTGTTTCTTCCGCGGCTAAGCGATAGTTTTGCTCTAATACAAGATTATTCACTCTTATACCGGAAGATAATAACGGCTGGAATACTGGAGGAATTGCCTCCGGGAATCTACCAGAGCCGGAAATACGAACAGAATCAGGAAGAACAGTTTCAAAAACGAAATCCCACATGGAATCCCAGACAGATTCCCAGAACTTTGGGCTTACCTTTTTAGGTAACCAAAGGGTTTTGCGTGAATAAGCTTCCTTCTCCGCTTCCTTTAAATTTTCTTCCGATTTGGAAATATAGCCTAGCTTTTGATAAGAAATTGCCAATGCGTTTCTGATATTGATCGGGTCCACCAACCTAGATGGTTCGTTCAATTCAAGCGCCTCCGTCAGATAAGGAAGAGCCAGCGCATATTCTCCCAATTCCATATGAGATAGGCCTGTCAAAGTCCTAAGTAACGTTAATTTTTCTCTATAACTTTGAAGGCTTTTGGAGTAATCCGTTCCGGAATATAATTGAAGAAATTCGTTTTTAGAATAAATGTCCGATGCGGTTTTTAATTTTCGGACTGCGTCACCATACTTGGACATATACATGGAGGCGCGTGCAGAATTGAATAAAAAAACCGCCTTCTGCCTATAGTCCTCGAATTGCGCTTTTGATATTATATAATTTGAATAGGATTCTACTAAAGAGTATTGTTCATCCGCCTTAGGATAATTTTTCAGTAAGAAATAATTATTACCTAAATTCAACCTAAGATCAGAGAGAGCTTTTTTGTTTTGGAAATTTTCTCCGAGCAGTTCCAAGATCTGGCTGTATAGCTCTATATTCTCTTCAAAGTTTTTCTCAGGGAAATATTTGGAATATTCATCCTTATATTTATCCTCGTCGGTCGGTTCCTTATCGCTTGGTTTTCTGGACTTCATGATGTCCACATATTGGTATAACCAACCTAAAAGTTGGTATGCATCATGATAAGTAGGTTCCGCAAATATGATCCATCTGAGTTCGTATTCAGCCTGCTTATAATCCCTTAGAGCAGCTTCCTTTTTGACACGATCCATTGTCCCGGAATTATAGTAATAAGTTTCTCGGATCACGGAACGATTGATAAGGTAGTATGCGTATCCGTACAATGTGGCAAGATCCAAGAAGGTTCGGGCCCTAGGTAGAATCTTTTCCTTTTCGAAATATTGGTCTATATATACGAGTCCTTCTTTTTTATCCAGTGGATCGAATTCGAGAGGATTCAAATTTCCTAAAATACCTGAGGCATTCTTTTCGCTTATGGATCTGGCCAATTTGAAAGAAGTGTCCACCATCAGTTTTTGATAATAGATCGCGTAATCCTTATAAACAGTGTCCTGAAAGAGACTTTTACTCTTTGCCAAGAACATATTCTCCGTATTGTAAAAATAGTGGAGAGAAGCCTGAAAAAAGTCGGATCTGTTCTCATAGTTCCGAGCGAGGTTCTCAAAATAAATAAAGAACCTTTCCATTTCCTTATCAGAGATCTCTACACCGGAATCATGGTCGTAATTTTCCAGAAATGTGCGAAGAGATTCCAGAGAATAGCGCACACTCCCAAGTCCTTTAAAATTAGAAGATCTTAATAGATGGATTTTCAGAAAGAGCGGATCTTTAGGAGCGATTTCTTTTAATAAAGGCTCCAACAGAGAATTACTATCTGCAAATGCACCCTGTCCGGAAAGTCCAGCCGCTTTAGTATATATTAAGAATCTATACAATACGGGAGAACGTTCTTTGATCTTATTAGAAGATTCTATTTTTTCGGAGAGAGATATTTTTTCCGAGTCTGATTTTCCCGCCAAGATCTGCTCTTCAAAAAGACCGTACAAATTCCTAAGTTCTATTGTCTTTGATTCGGCTTCATTTGCTGCTTGCAGAAGTGTAGAAGGAATGGTCCAGTCATTCTTCTTCGCCTCCTTAAGTTGTAGAGAACCGATATTTCTTAATATTTCGTGAATATTATAATATCCCGGGAATCGAGCCACTAGCTCCTGTTTGGAATTCAGTGCAGCTTCTATTTTGCCGGATCTTTCTTCTAAATTTCCGATCTCTTCTAAGATCGCACCTGCCACCTGCGCGTCCGCATGAGATTTTATATTAGAAAAATAGTCTTTAATCTCAGTGAGTCCCTTGTTTTCGGATTCCAAGTAGAATACGTAAGCAAATCCCCATTTGGGATCTAAACGAGACGCTCCCATCTCTTTTTTGATCTCCGAGGTTTTGCCCGACTTTTTATAGAGTGAATATTTTTCGTTTAGGACTTTGGCTCTAAAAATAGGATAAAGCGGATCTTCCTTATAATACAATTCCAGAGAATCTAACGCCAATAGATAATCGTCTAAGGATTGTTTTTTGCCGTATTCTTTGGCCAGTTCGAATTGCGCGGAAATATTAGAAGCCTTTGGAATAGATCCGCTCAAAGGAAGAAAATAGATATTTAAGGTTCCATAATATGCGGCAGTGAATAGGATACTTCCTCCATTAAAGGAAGAATATTTCGTATCGAATAAAGAAAAATTTCCAGAGGTCAGCCTTCTTTCTTTCATATCGGAAAGATCCAATCGAATGATCAGGCTATTATCTCTTTCGTCCAATTTTCGATTTCCATCAGAATCGGAACGAATGGACGTATAAAACAAATATCTTCCATCGGAGGACAAGCTGGGCGAAAAATCAATGTAAGCATCGTTAGTCAGTCTTTTGGTCTTTCTGGTGGATAGATCCAAAGAGTAGATCTCTCCTTCTCTGGAATCCGCATAAGAAAGATATACGATCGTACTTCCGTCTTGGGACCAATATGGATTTACCGCTCCGGATTGGGTGAGTAAAATCGGTTTTTCCTTTCCCTCAGTATCCCATAAGATCAGATTGGGAGTTCCCGGGGTCAGCCTATCTGAAGAGAATAATAACACTCTACTATCCCTTCCCCAAACAGGATCGGAATCCGAAAATTTATCCGACTTGGAAATATCGGAATATTCTGGATTCGTGATAAACTCGAAATCGTCGCTTAAGAATCTTTTTCCTTCTAAGATTTTTTTAGCCCAGACCTCAGGCTCAATTTCTAAAAGAACGATATCTCCCGCTGTATCAAATTGTTCCGATACGAATGCCAGTTTTTTACCATCTGGGCTGATTGCAGGTTTATATTCGGAAGAAGGATGTTCGGTAACAGGAACTACAATAGAGCTCTTGAGATCTCTAAACCAGATATCATAATTTCCCTTTTGTCCCGTAGTATAAAAAAGATATCTTCCATCCTTTGTGGTGGAGTTATACAGGTTATTTCCCCTTTGCACGGTCAATGGAAACGGTTTATCATTTTCTGGATTGAAATAGTTTTTAGAAATAGGACCATAATCGAATTCGATAGGCCTTACTCTTTCTAAGGATTTAAAAACAGTACAATAAAAGAAGAAAAATGGTAAAAGGAAAATACTCCGTTTCATTTTCCTTATTCCCTCTTTTTCCAATTCCCAGCGGAGGCCTCGTAATATTCCCCTATGTCCACAGACCGAAGCCAGGTGGTTTGGACACTTTCCTTGATAGAATTTTTTTCTTTCTCAGAGAGGCTGCGGTTTGGATCGGCAAACGCCTTCTTTAGTTTTTCTTTAATTACGATCTCTCTATTTTCATTCGTAAGTTTAACAATATCATCTATACGAGACTTTTGCTTTGGATCTTTAGAGATCTTCTCCACTCCAGCCTCTCTAATCTTTGGATTCCATCTTACTTTCCCGTCCAAGCCTTCCGCCAAAATTCCTAGACTTCTATATTCTCTTAACTCCCTTGCAAGATAGGCCAGAATACGAAGCGCCATATAGAATTGGTTATCTGAAGCATTTCCAAATTCTTCCTTGATCAGATCTCTTTCCCAGATCTCGGAGCCGGAAGAAGAAGTTTTAATGGATGCAATGAGCCATCCGTCTTTTTCCAGATTTCGATCCTCTCCCAACATTTGTTTTTCAGCTGCGGTTTGTGTCTGGGTAAACGTGATCGGAGGAGCCTTAATCGGGCAATACACGACCAAAGGAAAGAATGCAAAAAGAATAATAGTGGATTTTGGAATATTCTTCATAAGTTCTACTGATTGAAAGTTTCGATCTCGTTCTGAGCACGTTTGAGAAAATTCGCCAAAGGCATTCTTTGCTGAGACACCTGGTTATTTTCCAACTGGATGATCGTTCCTAAAATGGAACGTTTGAATAAGATAACTGCGTAAACCAAACCCTTGGACAATTCCAATTCTATCTTATCCACTGCATAACTTCCGTAAATAAAATCAGTGAGTATGTTGGAAGGTGCAAAAATGTTGATCGCACTTTTTCCGAAATCGTTTCCGATCTGATAGATACTAAAAAATAGATTTAAGTTAGGCACAGGATCCCCCAGATTTCTTCCCCATAGATTCAGGTCCGCTTTCACTTTTCCATCATCTATCTTAGGTTGAGTTTTTGCAGGAAGCAATTGTTTTAGATCTATATCCTTTACTCTCAAAGAAACGGAGTATTCCATTTTTTCAGGATCGCCGGAGCCCACGTTAACGATCATATCCTTACCCCAAATTTCTCCGTCCAGAGTATATACTTTGAGATAATCCATTCGTAAATAATTTTCTGAGTATTCCAGGTTGGCAGAAAGTCCCGGAGAATCAGCCTTAGGCCTACTGTATTCAAAAGGTGTTCCTTTTAAAGAAGGATGATTTCCTATAATCTGTCGGATCGTAAAATTCGGGGCCGGGGTCCTACCGTAGTTCATCACGAATTTTCGTTTGTTCCCCTCGATCAGATTTTTGGTCTCTTTTACGGAAAGATCGTGAGCAAATGGAACATCCGCATTCCATCCGTCTATCCGATATAGTTTACAATCGTATCCTGGGCAGACCCCACTTTGCAAAAGTATATTAGAATTTTTAGATATTAGATTTCCTTGGATAACATTCGCATACCAGTTAAATTTGATCCCAGCTTCTCCTTGGAAGAAAAGCCCCTTGATCAGTCCGCTTTCCTTGGAAGATAAAAGTTTTAATTCTCCTTTTAAATTCGGAACAAACTCTCCCATAGAGGGGGGTGGTCCATTTTTGGAGGCCTTGGTCAGTTCTCCACCCAATCCTAAATGTAATTTTTGGGAGAATGCACTTAACTCGAGTTTATCTATTTTGATCTTGGAACTTGGACTTCCGATCATTTTTAGATCTATAGATAATTTTCCATCTCTCAGATTCATCCCAGGCAGATCGACGCCAAGACTTCCTTGGATATTCTGTCCATGTTTTCCAAGCGAATAATAAAAGTCTCCATCCAATGCGACCTTCTTTCCTACTTGGTTTCGAACCGGGATCAAAGTTTCCCGGAGAGATAAAGGAAGAAGTGGAACAAGATGTTCTAAGTCCAGATCCAATCCCGCTTTTTTCAGATCTAATACGAAAGGTTCTCCAAGTCCTATCCTTCCGCCCGTATCCAATTTTGCTGCTGAGTTCCCTTCAGGGGAGAAGGCCTGCAAGCCTAGATTAGATACTAAAATTTCCTCTAGGCCCCAGGCTTTTTTAGGAAAATGGAATATAGCTTTTAAGCCCCCTTCCAAATGTATATTTCCCGAATTGCCCCTACCCAGCGGAAATCTAAAACCCTTGGCTCTTAATTTTAGGCCGGCGTCCAGCTGCGAAAAATCCTTTCCTAAGGCGGAAAGTTCTGCGGAGAATTTTCCGGAATATCCTTTTAGATAATCTCCTAACCCGAAATTATCCAATTTCAGATTTAAGTTGGGTCCTTCCGCCTGAGAATAATTTAAATTCCCCTCCAACAGGATCTCATTATATATTACTTTCAAATTTTTGAATGTAAAAGATCTCATCCATGGAAGAGGGATCTTGGGTCCCGGATCTTTTTCACTCTGAGGATCGATCCGAACGTCCCAATCCAAATTGAATACAGGGACAGAATGTCTCTTCTTCCCGATCCTAAAATCCAATCCGTTTCCTCGGATTTCTCCTAGGACTCTTAAATTGTCCCAGCCTCCTTCCGCCAAAATCGGCGCAAGGCTTGCTTCTCCACTCATGGAGAAAGAATCGAATCCAAGACTATGTAAAAAATCTGATAAAGGCGAAAGTCTTATTCTGGATTTTTGGATGGCAAGATTCACTTTTCCGGAATCCGCTGCGAAGTCGGAAATTTTTCCGCTCCCTTCTAACCAAGTGTCTTCTCCTACTTTCCATTCTAAATTCCTAAGTAGGAGTTCCTTCTTCTCTGGAGAAACATCCAAGTCATATTTCAATGAAAAACCGAAAGGTGCGCTGACTCTGTTTGCGATTCGTATAGGTATTTTTTCGGAGCCAAGGTCGAGCTTGGAATGAAATCCAGATTTGGAACCTTCTGCCCTTTCCCAAATCCATGTACATCTGAATGGATGGTCTAGTCCTCCTGAAGAATCTTGGAATCGAAGTTTGATCTGATTCTCCGGATTCAACTTCACTTGGAACTCATCTATCAGATCCAAAATTTTTAGATCGAATGGGATCCGAGTGAAACGATCCGTATCCAAAAGAAATCCAAGTTCCAACCCTTCCAGCCCTGCAGAGTAAGACTTGGAACCGTTTTCCGAATTCACATGAACATTGATGTCTTTCAGGTCCAGTTCTAAGAATGCGCTGACTGGAATATAGGTACGGATCTCAGTAAGAGGTTCACTTTTTTCGACAGGAACTTCTTCTTTTTTGCTAGGAGGGAAAACAGAGGAGATATTCCAAAGGTTTCCTCTTTGGTGGAGGTCCAACTCCAATCCTTGGATGGAAATTTTGGAAATTTTCAATCTTCCGAAGATGGCGAGTGGAAGATTGTAGGAGAGCCCCAGTTCTTTAGCGGTCATTACAGGCTTCTGACCCCAGTCGGTTGTGGGATACAATTTTACATCAGTGAATCTGAATCCATAGAGTGGAGAAAAACTTCTGACATTCGCCTCGAACTTTCCCGCAAAAACGGAAGAGGCGATTTTATCGAATAGGATCTGTCCTGTGATTGAGTTGAAAAGGAGATGATAGAAGAGAAAAATCCCCGCAATGATCCCAAGGCGGAGCTTTTTCTTTTTCAAATACTGTAAGAACTCGGAAGCCAACCGAAATGTTTAGGCTAATACTCGAAGGATTCGATAGCCTCTTCCAGCGTTTTATAGATCTCGAAAATGCTGGCTAACTTTGTAATCTCCATTAAATTTTCGATATCATTATTCAAATTGGTAAATACCATGCGACCCTTCAAGCCGTCGATATGTTTGTAGATATTAAGGAACATCCCCAAACCGGCTGAGTTGATGAAAGGAACTTTTTTCAGGTCGATGATAAACTTAGGAACGTCACCTTTCGAGATATACTCCTCGATTTTTTGACCAAGTTCGAATTCGTTACCCGCTTTAATCGGGCCTTCGATCTTGATGATGTGAACGTCGTTTTTAGTGGTGACTTTGATTTTCATAACCCTTTCTTGGATTTTTGTGCTTATATAAGATCTGCATTCCGGCCTCCTTGTAAAGCGCTTTTTTGCGGAATTGGCCAGCCGGATCCCTCGAAAGCTCCCAAAAATCAAAGAGAAACTAGGTTTTAACTCGGACAGAAATTACAGGAAATATTGTCGACATTTTGACCGAATACAAACATCGTACCAAGGTCAGCAATGCCCGCTAAGCCCCCTCTTTTATCCCTAGTCATTCCCGTTTATAACGAGGAAAAAACCATCCCCGAACTTGTGAAAAGACTCCGGGGCCTACTCAGTATCTTAAAAGAAAAACACCGCTTCGGAAAAGAAGATGCGGAAATTCTTTTTGTAAACGACGGCTCAAGAGACGGAACCTTCGATGTATTAAAAAAATTCTGCGAATCAGAGCCTTCTTTTTTTCTTCTGAACTTATCTAGGAATTACGGACACCAATTGGCCATCACTGCAGGGATCGACACTGCAAGAGGGGAAACAGTCGCCGTCATGGACGGAGACTTGCAAGATCCTCCAGAGTTCGTAGCCGACCTTTACGCAAAGATGTCAGAAGGTTACGACGTAGTTTATGCCAGAAGGAAAAAAAGAGAAGGTGAGTCCTTTTTCAAACTGATCACCGCTCATGTATTTTACAGGATCCTAAAAAAAATCACTCGCTTCGATATCCCGATCGATACTGGAGATTTCAGGATCATGAGCAGAAGAGTGACGAATGTGTTAGTCTCCATGAGAGAACAGCATCGTTATATCCGAGGACTGATCGCTTGGATCGGTTTCAAACAAACCGGTTTGGAATATGATCGCGACGAACGTTTTGATGGAGAGACCAAGTTTTCAGTCAGCAAGATGTTAAAGTTCGCATTGGATGGCATCACTTCCTTCTCCTCTGCTCCACTCAAATTTTCCTCTTATTTAGGATTTGCTTCCGCATTTTTCGGAGCATTGTATACGGTCTATATTCTCTACTTAAAATTGTTTACTGATAATACCATCCAAGGTTGGACCTCGGTCATGATCGTAGTTCTGGTATTAGGTGGGATCCAGCTCATCGCATTAGGTATGATTGGCGAATATTTGAGCAGAGTAAACGATCAGTCCAAGAACCGCCCTCTGTATGTGATCGAAAAGATATACTCAGTACGACCAAAAAGTAAAAAATGAACCGCACCTGGGATAGAATTTTAGGAATTATATTCGGCTTAGTCGCGTTGTTTGCCACTGGAGTTATGATCTCCAAGAACTGGCAGGCATTCTTAGAGATCTGTCCTATTACAGACCTTCTTACTTGGGACGAGAATATCCGCTTAACTGCTGTATACGATCAGTTCCAGGATTATAGAGACGGCAAAATCTGGAGAGCAACTCTTCCTTTCTTAGAGGCGGCCACATGGCCACCTTTGCGTCCAATATTTTCCCTTATACTTTTGGCAAGTCCGGGAGAATGGCCCATCACTTGGAAAGATTCCTTTCTAGGTCTGGCATTCTATGCTCTTTGTTTTCCTTCTATCATTTATATCGTTTCCAGGATTTCCGGATCTTTTCTTTTCGGAAGTTTGGTTTCCATTTTCGTATTGGCATTGACCCTTCATACTTCTGAAACTCCTGCTTATAGTCTTTCTTCTATGCTAGAAACCCAAGGGATGTTCATTCTTCTTTGGGTATATTGGGGTCTCTACAAACTTTATGATTCCGTAAAGGACTTAAAACCTGGAGAAAGTTTGCCCGCGGGCTCCAAGGTAGCGGCTTTGGTCTCGGTAGTTTTGATCCTTCTATTTTTTACGAAATATCCGTATGGACTTTTATTATTCATTTCGATCTTTTTATTCGAGTTAATTTCCAGATTTCCGGAATGGATCGGATTCATTCGATTCTCTGTGAAGGTTCACTATAAAGGGGTCAGGCTTTTATTCCTGATCATCGTGGTCCTTCTTGTACTTTCATTGCCTGTTTTAAGAGTAGTTACGGATTGGAACCTGGACCAAAGGTCCTTTAAAAAAGTATTATATTTTCTGACAGTTCTTCTTTTCTTGGATTTCAACTATTTCCTATTTAGAAACAGAAAGGATTTAGGAGAAATTTCCCCTCCTTCTATCAAAATACTCTATCTGTATGCGATCCTTCCTTGTTTTATCTGGTTATTCACAAACCTGGACAGGGTAATGAGTTTAGTAAACGCTCAGATGATCGTGAACAAATTCGTTCGTAGTTTTATCTTAAGTTTATTCGAATCTCCAGAGGATAAATTTCCGGCGAGCCATGTATTCAGTGAGCCTTGGATCTTTAGGACCTTCTTCTTATTTTCTTTGAGCGCTATCGGATACTGGCTTTATCTAAATCGAAAAGAACGAACTGCTTCTCCGCAAACAAAGGGAGAAGGAAGAATAGATTCTCTACTCGCTAAGCTTCAGAATATCAGCTGGCCGAAATTCCTAAAAGATTCGTTATTCGCAATCACTGTTATCGTATTCTTGCAATATATAGTTATCGATGCGAGCACTGGAAACAAACAACTTAGACATGTATTCTATCCTTTGCCTGCATTACTTACGATCTTAAGTCTTTGGTCTTTCAGATTAGTCCAAGTTTCCGAGAAGAATAGAAAGTTACTCTTCTACGGAGTTTTCCTGTTCTTCTTACTTTGGGCCTCGAGCTTATTTATAAGAGAAGGCGGACTATTCAGCCAAACCTATTTTTCCAAAAACCAATTCTGTCTAAAAGGATTCGACACAGTCACATTCGATCCTGCGAGAGAATTTGCAAAAGAGATAGATCCTCAAGGAAAATACGTCGCATTCAACGCGTTTCACGATGAGGAGAACTTCCAGGTGCGGGGGCGAATTCTCGCCTCCGAATTTGATCTTTTATTCAGACAAAAAACGGTCGAAAAAGGTAAATATCGCAACGATAGCAAATACAAATGGAAATCCTGGGACGAGTTTGACAAAGCTGTGTATATAGGCCCATCCTGCGAGCTACCTCACAAGTATCTTTCCAGAGCAGAAAGTTTAGGGATCACCCTGGAATTGATCAAAGAAATTAAACGCCCTGACGGAGATTATTGTTTCAAAGAATTTCGTCTTATTAAAAAATAATTGGACTAAGCCGAAACCTGTTTCGGTAAACGGCTCAAGGCATCGTGACTCATCCTTGGTTATTACCCACCATCATCGCGGCTACGCCTTCCGCCTTTTTTCTATTTTTTATCTATCTATATTTATATAAGAAAGAAGGACAGAAGGCTTTGCTTGCCTGGTCCATCTGCTGGGCATTCCATCTTTTAGGCTATTTAGGAAATATTATGCAAGTAGGAGGTGCGGACTCTTACAGATATTTTCCTGCCTTCTCTATTGATTTCATCCGAGCACTTCTCCAATTCTTGGGATGTTTATATTTTCTAAATAGATCATTCTCCAGACCTTTTCAGATACTATTTTCGTTAACAGGTCTTTGGGCTTTGTATCTGGATTTTGAAAAGATTCGGGATGCTTATATGATTTGGCCTATCTATATATTAATAGGCGGATCCCAAATTTATACTGGGATCATATTTCTAAAGACAAAAAACCTGATCCCTAGCATAGGCAAGATTATCGCAGGTTGGATCTTTATTCTCTGGGGAATTCACGTACTCAATTATCCATTCTTACGATTTCATCCTGAATTCGGCTTTATAGGTTTTTTCCTCGCTGGTCTTTTTAGATTTGCCTCAGCAATCGTAATTCTACTCGTATTCTTCGAAGAAACAAAAGCGGCACTTTCTAAAACGGAAGGAAATTATAAAAAGATAGTAGATACAACCTTGGAAGGAATTTGGCTCATCGACAAGGACGCTAAAACTAGATTCGTAAATTCCAGAATGGCAGAATTCCTAGGAATGACCGAAAAAGAACTCGTGGGTAAAAGTTTATTCGACTTTATCACCGCAGATACGTTAGACTCAGTCAATAAAAGATTAGAAGAAAGAAAACAAGGACAAGCAGAGGTCCATGATTTCTATTTCAAACGTCCGGATGGCGTATCTGTATGGCTTTTAATGTCCACAAATCCGATCTTCGATTCCCAAGGAAATTATGACGGTGCACTCGCAATGTGTACTGATATTACTTATTATAAAAAAACGGAAACCGCATTAAAAGAAAGTGAAAGACAACTTTCTACTCTAATTCGAAATCTTCCGGGTATCGCATATCGCTGTGCATATAATCCCGATTGGACAATGGAGTTTATTAGCGAGGGTTGTTTCGAACTTACCGGCTATTCTCCGTCCGATTTTGTTTCCAATCGTACTATTTCTTTTGGAGAGATCATTCATCCGGAAGATGCGGAAAGAGTATTTCAAGAAGTTACGGAAGCCGTAACTAAGAATATTCCGTATCGACTCTTTTACCGGATCTATCAAAGAAGTGGAAAAATGCGCTGGGCATTCGAGCAAGGCTCTGGGGTCAGAGGAGAGAACGGTGAATTAATCGCCTTGGAAGGTTTTATTACAGACTTCACCCAAGTAAAACTAGCTGAAGAAATTATGGCAAATTCTCTCCAGGAAAAAGATATCTTACTCAAAGAAGTGCATCATAGAGTTAAAAACTATCTGCAAGTTTTGTCCAGTTTACTTTCCATCCAATTGGAACAGGTTGATGGAGAAGCAACTAATCCAACTCAGGTCTTAACGGAGTCCCAAAATCGGATCCTATCCATGGCTTATGTGCATGAGTCCTTGTACGGAGCGCATAGGATCAGCGACGAATTTTTCCCGGAGTTCGTAAGCAGGCTTGTAGACAGTCTTCTTAAATCCTTCGGTCACAAAAAGGAAGAAATCCAGATTTTCCTGAATTGTGAATCTCTTCCAATCAAACAAAATTCTGCCATCCCGATCGGCCTGATCCTGAATGAGTTAGTGACTAACGTTCTAAAACACGCATTCTCAGTAAAAAAACATTCCGAGGAAAAGATCATCAAGATCTCTTTTTACAAGGATGGAAATTGGATCAACTTGGATGTTACGGATAATGGAAAAGGAAAATCCTTGGATCCTAAACCGGAGGATTCCATGGGTCTTGAACTTGTAGATCTTTTGACTAAACAGCTAAAGGGTTCAGTGATAGATCTTTCTTCCGAGCAAGGAACCGTTACTAGGATACGCTTCCCCGCTTCATATTAGGAATTTGTAGTTATCGCGAATTCGCGTGTAGGAGTTCCTACACTGTTTCAAGATCGCCCCCACCCTAAACTTTGGGTGGGGGGAGTGGCTTGTGGGAGAGCGCTTACACGCCTATCACAGAATTGAGATCTTAACAATCAAATTTTACAGTTCTCTTTTGTTGGAATTCCAACATGCCAGCATTTAAATTCCCGAGGTAATCGCCGATGTTGGAGTTTCAACATCTCCTATTGCCTCAGGCTCTCGATTCGCTACTTCCCTGAAAGTATCGAAATAATTTTCGTGATTAGTGCCCATGATCCTATCCCAAATATTAAAATACAGACTGTAGTTACAGTTAAAGTATTTATGATGCATATTATGATGCGTGGTAGAATTATGAAGTCTTAATATTCTATTTTCTATAAACCCTTTCGGAAAAAGTTCGAAAGAAAGATGCCCTAACACATTTAGAAAATTACTGTAAAAGAAGAATATCAATAGAGCAGTAGTATGCACTGGTAAAAACAGGATCACTAGAGGAACAATTCCCGCCTCTACCACTGCTTCGTACGGATGAAATGAGAATGCAGCCCAAGGGGAAGGATTCGTGGACTTATGATGGACCAGATGCATTCTTTTGAAAAGAAGAGGATGATGCATCAAACGATGGGTCCAATAAAAGTAAGTGTCATGCAAGAATATCAAGGCAACGATGCTGAATAGAAGATAAGGAACCCCGTAATCTTCTACCTTATCGTAGATAAAAGTCCAGCCTGCATTCTTCATTAAGACCACCAGAATTCCGGAAGCAGCAAAGATCGCGAGAGAGATCGCGGAATATTTGAGTTCGTGGGAAATTTTATCTTTTTCCGGAAGTTTATTCTGGATGATCTTGTGTTTAAGCCTTTCTTTATAGATCACCCAAATAAAAACATAAGCGATTCCGGCCATCAAAATATAGCGAAACCATAACATACCTAAGGTCAAAAAATAATAAGCAGTGTAGCCTATTTGATCCACAATTTCGTTCATCCCGTTCTCTCCGTGTGCACACAGTTTACACGATATGACAACGATCAGCCTATCCGAATTTTAAAAATTTCTAGCTGATTTCAAAATCGGCGGTACTTTTTAAGGATCCATCCCTGCCACGGTTGCGTCGGAATTCGGTTGGAGTGACTCCAGTAAGTTCTTTAAATGCACGATTGAATGGCCCCAAGGATTGGTAGCCTAGATCCATAGCGACCCTAATGATAGGGATCTCGTCTTTTCCGGAATCTAAAAGGATCTCACAGGCTTCTTGGATCCGATAACGATTTAGGAAATCCGGAAAATTACGAAAACCCATGGCCTGGTTGATAAGCCTTCTGAGCTTGTATTCCTGAATTTCCAGATCTTCAGCGAGCTGCCCGATTGTCAGACCTTCTTTTCTATAAAGTTTTGTTTCTTCGAATGCGGAGACTAATTTTTTCTTCAAAGCAGGATCTGCATATACTGCTTTCTCTTCTTTGTCCTCACTTTCTTCGGGTCTTGGATCCACCAAACCATCTTTCAATTCGAAGACCAAGTACATGAATGCAAGTATAAGTCCCCAAGCAAAGATCACATTCGCCAAATCTAAAATTTCGGATAAGATCCTGCCTCTTAAGATCAGGTGGGAGAACATATTAAAAGTGATTACGCTTCCAGTCATCAAAATATGGACTTCGCGCAGCCTTCTTCTTGTCTCTACAAGATCGTCCTTTCTGCCTGAATAAATTCGGATGATGGCGGCCACAACAAAGCCCAAGGAAAGAAGAGTAGGAATGATGATATGAGCAAGGACCGTTTCAGAAACGATAGGTCCTCTCATATTGATCAGATCTAATACAGGATAGACAGACCAAGCAGAGACCCCGACCTTACCGAGAAGCAAAAACCAATACCAATATTTGATCTCGAAATGATCCTCGAAGATAGCAAGACTAGTCATCCAAAAGAAAAAAGGTAAACTGATAAGACCCGCAAACAAGAATACTCGGATGGAATAAGGGATCTTAAGATCAGGATCCAAGGATAGTAGAATATAACAAACGATCCCGAAAGAAAAACCTCCAGCGATACGTATCCTCAGATCATAAAAGTATCTCCATCCGAGAAGTCCGATGATAAAGATTAAATTCGAAAGACAGAATAAATGTAATATGTCCGTGATCTGTGAGATCAAATGAGTTCTTCCAGTTTTTCCAATTCTCCCCAAAAGTCCTTTGTTTGTAAACCAGGAAGAAATTTCCGGATCAAACTGCTGTCTATAAAACTGTCCTCTCTATCCATCTTTTCTTCGGGGACAACCTGGATCTTACCATGATCCTCTAAGAATCGAAAGATCTCCAACCAGGTATGCCATTGCCCGTCGGATAAAATTAGCTCGGAAGGCAGATCATTTCCCGGATAGGAAAGAAGTAAACGTACCGCTTCCGAAATATCGTCCCCATGGATCAGATTCAATTGACGTTTTGTCTTTTTAACATGGCCCTTTCTTGCCCAATTCGCTGGGTTTCTATCTGGTCCATAGATCCCGGAAAGTCGAAGGATCTTGCCGCCCTTCTCCAAAAAATTTAACTCTGTTTCGTAACGATCGTGTTCCGGATCTAAAGCTGTTTTTTCAGTGATATCAGAAGTAATTCTTTTGTAGATACTAGTAGACCCGAACATCCAAACCGCTTTAGAGAGAGAGAATATTGTATCAAAAACTTGCTCTCTATTTTCGAGCTTCTGGGCGGGGAATGTGATAAGGCTTGCATCAAACTTTTCACCTTCGTTCTCTTTTCGGAAACTTTCCAAGGCCGCCGGATCGGACAAATCCAACAAAATAGAATCTTCTACTTTTGTTTCTCTCGAAACTCCTAAAACAGTATTCTCTTTTTTTAATGTATTTAGAATACGTAAGCCGGTGTATCCCAGCCCAAAAACTACAAACTTAGGCATTACTCCAAACCGAGTCTTTTGTAGATCAGTCCCACCTTATCCAAATAAGGAGAAATTTGGAAGATGGAATCCAGATCTCCGGGCTTCAGGACCTTTTGTACCTTAGGATCTTCCGCAAGTCTGGTCTTCAGATTTTGGGAAATATCCGCCCAAACAGCCATCGCGTGCCCTTGTACAATTGTATATGCATCCTCTCTAGTGATCCCGCCCTTTTCTATCAAATGAAGAAGTACCTTTTGAGAGAAAATCAAACCTCTTGTGGTTTCCAATGTTCTTGCGATCGCATCAGGATATACATGTAGATTTTTTACTACGAATAACATTTTATCCAAGATATACTCAAGAGCAATCGTGGAATCCGGAACAACTATCCTTTCTGCAGAAGAATGAGAAATATCTCTTTCATGCCATAAGGCCACGTTTTGTAAAGCGGTAGAAACATTGGAACGGATCACTCTAGAAATACCGGAAATCCTTTCACAGATCACAGGATTTCTTTTATGAGGCATCGCAGAAGATCCCTTTTGCCCAGGAGAAAAAGGTTCCTCTACTTCTCTACCTTCCGTTTTTTGAAGAAGACGAACTTCAGTTGCAAAACGATCCAAGCTCGCTGCAGTTACGCCTAACGCGGACATATAAGCCGCATGTCTATCCCTAGAAACTACTTGAGTCGCGATCGGATCAGGTTTGAGCCCTAATTTTTCGCAGACGTATTCTTCGATATCAGGTTCTATATTGGAATATGTTCCGACTGCACCTGACAATTTTCCTACAGCTACTTCTTCTTTTGCCAGGGCCATGCGTACCCTGTTTCTTTTCATTTCTTCGTAAAATAATGCGAACTTTAAGCCCAATGTCATTGGTTCCGCATGTATTCCGTGAGATCTTCCGATACAAGGAAGGTCTCTATACTGGATTGCCTTCTCCTTGATCGCTTCTATCAGCTGGTCTGTCTTTCTTAGGATCAGATCCATTGCTTGGACCATCTGCACACAAAGTGCAGTGTCGCCAATATCGGAAGAAGTTAGGCCATAATGCACGTGCCTACCTGCAGGCCCGATATACGAATTCATATTAGTTAAGAATGCGATTACGTCATGATGAACTTTGGATTCGATTTCCAAAATTTCGTCCACGTTGAATCTTGCCTTGGAACGGATCTCTTCGAAGTCTTCTTTAGGGACCTCTCCTTTTTTCATCCGGGCTTCGGTGGCCAATATTTCGATCTCTTTCCAAATATCGAATTTGTTCTCCAATTCCCAAATTTTAGAAATCTCCGGATTTGAGTACCGATCAATCATTCCAATTTCCTTGGGGAAATACCCCCATTGATAGGATTTTTATCCGGGGTCGATCCGTAAAACGTTTTTAAAAGGCACTGAGTTTAGAAGAGGCACAGAGCCTTGGTCACACAGAGACGCGGAGTCGCTGAGAAATGAGTAGGCAGGAATCCAAACATGTATTTATAAAAACCCTTAAAACCTCTGCGTCTTTGTGCCTCTGTGTGAAAATATCTTAGAATCTCACTTAACTCTGCGTCTTCCTATCAGGATCGATCCCTTTTTTGCGAAGCCATTTGCGGCGTCCCTTTTCTCCGAACCATTTTAATATGGGAGAAAGTGAACCGACTAACCAAGGAAACACAGCAGCCAATCTAGAAGTAAGTCCGTCGCTATAAGGAACATATATCTCAAGCCTACCCGTTTGGATGCCTTTTAATACAGCCTTCGCAACATCATCCGGAGATTTCACTGCATTCAACCAATTCAAAACGGTTCCTCCGTTCATTGCTTCATGCATAAGCATCGGAGTATCCACTGCTGCAGGATAGATACCGGAAATTTTGACACCACTTCCTTTTAACTCTTCGTGGATTGCAGTTAAAAAACCTCTTAGACCGAATTTGGTAGCGGAATACAACGCAGAATCTGCAAGAGAGATGATCCCACCTATAGATACAATATTTGCTACAGATCCTTTTCCTCTTTCCAACATCATAGGAACGATAGCTCGTATCAATCTAATCGGAGCGAGTAAATTGATGCCAGCATGGCGATCTATTTCCGAAATGTTTTGTTCTAGAAAGGGGCCTTCTTTAGCATACCCTGCGTTATTTACCAAAACCTCTACATCGGGGAATTTGGATTTAACTATCGAAACTAGTGATTCCAATTCTTCAGATTTCGTCAAATCGCAGGCGATCAATTCAGGATTTTTGGAAAGCCTACTTGAAATCGACTTCATCTTTTCTTTCTCAATATCGCAAAGTATCAAACGATACCCTGCTTTATCTAAACGTAATGCAATCGCTTCTCCGATTCCACCTCCCGCACCTGTAATCAAAGCGGTTTTAGAAAAGGAAGATCCTTGCGTCCGCGAACTCATCTAGCTGCCCTTGCAAGATCTGCAGATGTTGCGGCAGAATTATCGACCTTTTTCAAAATATCGAATTGTCCTGACTTCAACTCAGGCCATCCCATTTTACGTTGGATCTTTGATCGATATTTTTTATAAGCGACTTGGTTCACATATACGGAATGTCGTCCAGTATTCAAATAATGGATCCCTCCATTTAATAATGGTCTATCGGTACGTATCAGAGCTCCGAATCTTTTGGCTGAACTATCTCCCTTTCGTTTCGCATCTATATAAGAAGAAATTAAATTAGCCATCTCATCGAACATCTTGTATGCGCCTCCATCGGTTTCCATATAACCTAGAGCATAAAGATTTTCGTAATTGCGATTAAAAAGAGTAAGATAGAGTTCAGGACGGCCATTTTTCCATTCGAAATATTTTTCTTCCATATACGGAATCGCCCAATGGTATCCGGTAGCAAGCACGACCAAGTCGATCTTTTCTTTGGAACCGTCCTTAAATTCCACAAACTCTCCGTTCAATCTAGAAATATCACCCTTCGCGATCACGTCCCCATGACGAAGATTATGCAGAAGTTGGTCGTTGATGATCGGATGAGTTTCGAAAATTTTATGATCCGGTGCCGGAAGACCGATCTTAGTCAAATCTCCTACTAAAAACTTTAAAATGATGCCAAAAACCCATTGGGAAAACCAATTCGGAATCCAATGTGCTCCATCACCGAATACGTCTGCAGGCATTCCGAAAATATGTTTTGGAATAAAATGATAACCTCTTCTCACACTAATGAATGCCTGATCTGCTGCGACTCCGGCGTCACAGGCAATATCGCAGCCTGAGTTTCCTGCTCCTACAATAAGGACTCTTTTTCCGCGAAACGAAGAAATATCCTTATATTTTACACTATGTATAACTTCTCCTTTAAATGTTTCTATACCTTGTAGCTTTGGAATATTCGGAGACCAAGTTATTCCACTCGCGCAAATTACTCCTTCATAAAGTCCTGATTCTCCATCCTCAAATTTGACTAACCATTTAGATCCTTTCTGTTGGATGGACTGAACTGACGAATTGAATTTTATATGTCGATATAGATCGTATTCTCTGGCAAATGCCCTATGATATGCAAGTATCTGCCTGTTAGATGGATAATCAGGATACTCGTTCGGCATCGGATAATCCGCATAATTGGAAAGATATTTGGAAGAGATAAAATGAGCGCTCTTATACATGGGAGATCCCGGATTCTCGATATCCCAAATTCCTCCGACGTCCTTATGCCTCTCGATCACATGAAAGGGAATTCCTTTCGACTTTAAGGACCGTGCCATAGATAGTCCTGCGGGACCTGCCCCCACTATGCAGTAATGGCCGGAATAATCGTGAGCCTCGTCCGAATTAGAAATTATAGTCTGTTCTTTCATATATCCTCTTGCTAAAAAATGAACAATGATCTCTTTTATTTAATGAGCATTGTTCATTTTTTAAAAATGAGTCAAACAAAAATCGGCTGAAAAAGAAAAAAGTAGTCCAAGAAGATGAGAAAATATAACTGTATTTCCTATGAAGCAGGGCCAGCGCACCCCGGTACAATCCCGAAGTAGAGAAAGAATGGATCTGATCCTAAGGACCGCAAAGGAACTGATCGGAGAAAGAGGGATAGATGCGGTCAGTATGAGGGAAATCGCCCAATCCGCAGGAATACAGATCGGATCCTTATACCAATATTTTCCAGGGAAAAACTCTCTATTGCTGACTATTATGAGAGATTATTACGACAGAATATATGCAGGGACGAAAGCCATTTTGGATCAGGTCCATAATGCGAAAGAGTTGGAATCCGCCGGAGAAAAAGCGCTTATACAATTCGCGGAATTTTTCCAAAAAGATACTGCGCTCGCAAATCTTTGGGCTGGGGCAAGAGCTGTCCCAGAATTAGTCTCGGAAGATATTTTAGATACTTACAGAAATGCAGAACTGATAACAAAGACTGCATCTCGTTGTTTACCTGGCTTAAAGGAAAACGATTTAAAACCTTTTGCGCTCTTTCTTAGCCATACAATGGGGACGATCGTTCGTTTTGCAGGGGAAATCGAAAAAGAACAAGGAAAAGCGATTCTTAAGGAATGTCAGGAAATATTCAGACTAAGATTAAAATCCTTGGTCGATCTCTCCAAATCTTCGCGCAAAAAGGGTAAATAAAAATTCTACGCCTTTTACCCTAACTCAAAAGAGCTCACAAATTCTTTGATCAGATTGATATGATCCACTTCCGGAGAAGGATTCTCTTTACTTGGCTCATATAGATGTTCGTCAAAAACATGATAATCGAAAATTTTCAGTTCAAAGTCCGGAATAGTAATGATAATATTTTCCGAATGGATATCGAAGATCAGTTTCTCTTCCTGAGCAAGATAACGAGTCACTTCGATGACTCTATGAAAGTCCAAAGCGATCTTTTTGAGTTTTGATTTACTGATAATCCCGAATCTATGAGTATCGAAGTTCAATTTCCATTTAGGAAAAAGTGCGTCCTGGATAGGGTTCTGTCTCACCTTCTCATTCAGTCGGATGAATTCTTTTAAATGTTTTCCGGGTAATAAATTTTGGTTATCGCAGGGAGTGAGAGTGACCACGGGAATACCGAAAGGACTTCTCCTAAAACGTAAACCCATGAAAAATCGAGTGGGAAGCACAAGATCAGGGATTAGACTTTTTAATTTCCAATAATGTAGTCGTTCCAATCCTAAACGAGCAAACTTAAAACGGATCTCGTCCCTTTTGGATTCTCCCCATGCAGATTTTTGCAAATGATGCATGAGGCCGATTTCTTCGGTTTTCAAATAACGTTCTAGGTTATTCTGCACTTCTTTATATAGAGAACCAAAAATCGGATCGGAAGGTAATTTGGACTTTCCGATCTTAACTACTTGGTTCCAAGGAAGTGTATATACGAATTTATAAGAACCTCTTCCTATATAATTTTCTGCTGCGAGAGGCATAAAATTATCTAAAAATTCACGGCCATATCGATGCGTTATGCGAAACACATGAGATACAGGAAAAAGTTTCTCGTACAATTTTCGGGCGAAACCGGACTGCCTAAGACGAAAGTCGATAGGCAAATCCTCTTTCGGGATCTGAGAATCCGTTCGGTCAGGATCGAAAAATAATTCTTTATCTAGCCCCTTTTCCAGGATCTCGATAAAGCTGGGAATTCCGGGAGAGTTCCAAAAATTCCGGATCGCCTCTCCGAATTCGCTAAATCTTCCCTTTTTCGCCATTAAAATCCCAAACCTTATTTGGAATGGTAGTACAAGTCTCTTTTGTAAGTAGGAAGAGCCGTCTTATTCTTCTTAGAATTTTCCAAGGCCTTGTCTTTTTCTGCGTCGATCCACCATAAAGATTTGGCCGCACCTTCTCCTGAATATCTGGAGAGGGGATTTTCAGGGGTTCCGAATCTATTCCAATAAAGGACTCTTGTGGATTTAATTCCCCAAAGAAGAACGTATGGAACCTCTTTCGTTAAGATCTTATCTATCTTCTTTAGGATTTCCGTTCTTTTTTTAATATCGAATTCCGTTTTTTGCTGCTCTATGAGTTTGTCTACTTCCGGATTTTTAAAACCGTTATAATTGTTCTGTCCGTTTTCGTTAGCGTATTTGGAATCCCAATGATGCTCCGGATCTGGGAAAGAACTTCCTGCTCCCCAAGCAGCCCAGGTAACATCAAAATCATACTTATCCATTCTTTCGGACCAGTTAGCAAGATCCGTGCTTTCAATCGTGACTTGGATTCCCAACTCCTTTACTCTTTCCATAAATAGAGTGAAATATTTTTCAACACTTCTATCCCTTTCCAGGATATGGATCACAAACTGTTGTCCGTCTTTTTCCAGGAATCCTTTTGCATTCGGTTTCCATCCGGCTTCAGCAAAAAGTTTTTTAGCCGCTTCAGGATCGTAATCGATCGCAGGATTCGGTAATTGTCCTTCTTCCCATACGGAACCGTAATAAGAATCAGTGAGTTGGTATTCCCCGAATGCAAGTTTATCCACCATGAGCTTTCTGTTCACTAAATGAGCGATTGCCTTCCTGATACGTACATCGTCGAAAGGTTTTCTTCTCATATTGAACGCCCAGCCCTGGAAGCCTGACTTTTTATCGTTATAGATCTTTTGTTTTACTATATAATTCTTATCGAAAGGTTCTCCGGTAGTATCCTGGACCCAGGTCGCCGCCTTATATACAGGATACAGATCTATATCACCTTTTTTGAATGCTTGGAACGCGACTGCATCGTCGTTAAATACTTTAAAGATGAGGGTATCGAAATTGTCCGTTCCTCTGTAAAAAGGATACGCTCTCATCCAATAATCGTTCCTACGTTTCATTTTCACGTAGATCCCTTTTTTGGCGGATTGCAATTCATAAGGCCCGGAGGTCACAGGGAACTCGAAATTCTCCTTATTAAAATCCTTTCCATTATAATAATGTTCAGGCAAAATAAAGAAGTCGTATGCGATAAATTCAAAGTTCTTCCAGTGGATCTCTTTTTGAGTGAATTCCACTTCGTATTCATTAACTAATTTTGGAGCTTCAAAACGGGAAAGATCGATCCTATGAAGTGCAGTATTATTCTTCTTATTCATGATGATTTCATAAGTGAATAATACGTCTTTAGCAGTAATAGGTTTTCCGTCGCTCCACCTGGCGTTTTTATCCAAATTGAATGTAAACGTTTTTTTATCCGAAGATATCTTCCAAGAAGAAGCAAGTTTAGGAAGAGGCTCTAACGTTATAGGATGTCTTTCCAGAAGTGGCTCGAACATCTGAGTAAAAATCTCGGCAGTGGTGGAGAAATTTTCCAAATACCAATTCAAGGATTTAGGGTATTGGTGGCTATAAATCCTGAAGATCCCTCCCCTTTTTGCGTTAGGAGAAGTAGAAGGATTCGGTTTTCTTAACGCTTCCGGAATACTATTCGGATCCCCTTCCCAAGGAAGATCTTCAGTCGCCACGGAAATTTGGACTTCTTCCTTTTCTTTACAGCCGTTCAATGCAAACGTGATTACGGATAATAAAAGTGTAAAATAGCAAATTTTCAGGAATTTGGAATTTCTTAGAGCAACGTTCAAAGCACACCTCTTAGGAATGTTCGTGTTCGAAAGCTTCCGGGAAAACCCGATTTCAGGCAAACTTAAATGTAAAATTTTTGATGAAAAGATAGAAGGACGAGCCTTACAGCTAATCCTTATTTAACCCTATGTGCAAAGACCACGTCCGGGATCCGTTTTAAGTTGCCTAGGATCTCCTTCAATTGGTCCAAATGTTCCACTTCTATCATGAAGCGGGCCATCAATGTATCCTTTTGCACTGTAGAAGCTCCTGCTTCCAAGATATTTGTCTGGGTCCCGGAGATACTTTTTACCATCTCCAAGTAAATTCCCTGACGATCCTTTGCCTTCACTTCTACTCGAACAGGCACGGGTTCCGTCTGTCCATAATCCCAATCCACTGTGATCTGCCTGAGTTGTTCTTCTTCTCTTTGTTTTAATGCAACACTGCAGTTCTTTTTGTGAACGGAAACACCTCTTCCTCGCGTCACGAAACCGATGATCTGGTCCCCCGGAAGAGGAGAACAACAACCGGAAAGACGAACAGGAATATCTCTTAAACCAGCGACTAAAATTTTTCCGCCGGCTGCTTGGCCTTGCTGATGAGTCTGTTTAGAAACTTTTTCGGAAGGTTTACGTTTGAGTTCTTCTAATACTTCCGCGTTCAGAGTAAGCTCCGCCGCACTCTCCGCACCTTGCGCCAAATCCTTGCTGGTTTCTTCTCTCAGTTTTCTGAAATAAGCGCGTAACTTTTGTCTAGCAGAAGGAGTTTTAACGATTCGAAGCCAAATAGGAGAAGGTTTAGATCTTTTGTCTATGACAACTTCGACCTGATCTCCACTGCGTAGTTCAGTACGAAGAGGGATCATTCTACCGTTGATCTTTGCTCCCTTACAATGCAAACCTACATCCGTATGGATCCTGAATGCGAAATCCAGGACGGTTGCACCTTTAGGAAGTTGTATAATTTCTCCTTTAGGAGTGAAAACGAATACCTCGTCCTCATGAAGGTCGTATTTAAGCTCTTCCAAAAATTCTTTCGGATCTAAAGAAGAATCCTGCCAGGTTTGTAAAACTTCCAACCACTTCACGGTTAGATGTCTTTCATTGGCATGGGTCTTACCTTCCTTGTATACCCAGTGAGCCGCGATCCCGAATTCGGCGATTGCGTTCATCTCTGCAGTTCGGATCTGGACTTCCAAAGGTTTTCCATCGGGACCGATCACAGTAGTATGAAGTGATTGGTACATATTCGTTTTTGGAGTTGCGATATAATCCTTAAATCTACCGGGTACAGGAGACCAAAGTGTATGCACGATTCCGAGTACTCCGTAACAATCCTTGATCTCGTCGGTAACGATACGGATGGCTCTTAGATCGAAAATTTCGTCGAAGGTCTTTTCCTTCGTTTTCATCTTACGATAGATGGAGAAGAAATGTTTTGCTCTTCCCTCTACATTCGCGTTGATCTGTATTTCTGCGAGCCTCTGTTTCAGGATTAGCTGCAATTTTTCTATATAATCTTCTCTTTCCGATTTTTTGGCGCTGATCCTTTTTTTAATGTCCTGGTATTCTTCCGGAAAGATGACTTGGAATGCTAGATCTTCCAA
This sequence comes from Leptospira johnsonii, assembly GCF_003112675.1. Classification (NCBI taxonomy): domain Bacteria; kingdom Pseudomonadati; phylum Spirochaetota; class Leptospiria; order Leptospirales; family Leptospiraceae; genus Leptospira; species Leptospira johnsonii. The sequence goes on from NZ_BFAY01000007.1 coordinate 94,522, forward strand.
CTCAGATTTTACGGAATAGATACCCAACCTTCCAGCGATAGGTGCATATAAGGAAAGAGTTTCATTAGCGATCCTTCTCTGCTTTTCAGGAGGCTGGAAAGAAAGAGTCCTCATATTATGGGTCTTGTCGGCAAGTTTGATCAGAATGACCCGAATGTCCTGGATAGTGGCGATGATGATCTTTCGGATATTCTCCGCAGCTTCAGTCTCTTTGGACTGGCTTTTGATCTGAGAAATTTTAGTCACACCTTCCACAAGTTGAGTGATCTCCGTTCCGAAATCACGGACCATATCTTCTCTTGTGTATTTTGTGTCTTCGATCACATCATGAAGAATACCTGCAGAGATTACTTTCTCATCCAGACCTAACTCGTATAAAATAAATCCAACCTGAAGAGGGTGAACTATATAAGGTTCGCCGGAAAGACGGAACTGCCCTTGGTGGGAATCTTCCGAAACCTTATATGCCTTTTCGATCATTTCCAAGGCCTCAGGGCCCATGGTTTCTCGAACTCCTTCGAGCAACATTTCTTTGGTGGCAGGAGCCTTAATAAATCCCATTTTCTTTTAGGTCCTTATGTCCAAACCAAGATCCAAAAATCTGGTAGTATGAGTCAGGTATCCCATGCTCACTCCTACTCCGGGAAATTCGGATAATGCTTCCAGTTTTTCCGGAGTGATCCCTCCAGAACATTCGATCAGGATCTTAGGATTTTTTTCTTTAGCTCTGTGGAAGGCTTTGCGCGTATCGGATATATTAAAATTATCTAACATTAAAACGTCTGGCTCAGCTTCGAGAGCATCTTCCAGTTGATCCAAAGAATCGATTTCCAATTCCACCATTCTTCCTGGAAAATTGGATCTGATCTTTCCAACCGGGATCTTTGCGGATCCGAATAAAGCCAAATGATTGTCTTTAATCATCGCCATTTCAGAAAGATCCAATCTATGGTTAGAACCTCCTCCACAGTACACCGCATACTTTGCAAGTTTCCTGTATCCCGGGAGTGTCTTTCTGGTATCCAAGATCATTATACCCTTAGACCCGTACTGATCCACGATCTTTCTAGTCGATGTAGAAATACCGGAAAGATATTGTAAGAAGTTTAGAAGGATTCTTTCTACACGCAACATGGAGAGAAGGCTGCCCTGGATCTCTGCGATCTTGTCTCCTTTGACGAATTTTTCTCCATCTTTAAAGAAGAATTGAAACTGCAAATCTCCGTCAGAAAGTTCAGAAAGAACAGTAGAAACACCGCTACCGCAAAGAATCCCTTCTTCCCTTGCGTTCAAGTATGCGATCGCCTTTTGATCTGGAGAGAATAAGGAAACAGACGTTATATCTTGGTCAGGACAATCCTCGTCCCATGCCATTTTAGCCAGTGGAAAATAATCCGCTGCGCTCGTCTCTGATATAGGCTTAGTATAAGCCCTCTTCACTTGGAGTTCACCGCTAAGTAAGACAGTTTCGAATAATAAATGAGGATCAAGCGGAATTCGAAATTTTCAATATCTACAAAAAAGAAAGGCCCGGAAAAATCCGAGCCTCGCATATGTGTGAGTTGCTAAAATGTTAGACCGTATTAACGAGCTTCTTCGTCGCTTTCTTGTTCACCCGAATCAGAAGGTTGCTCATTTTCTGTAGAAGGTGCCGGAGTTGAAGGCTCTTCTTCTTCCGGTTCTTGCTCAGAAGTTGAAGCTGGAGGAGGTGTTGTAGCCTCTTCCTTCTTCACTTCTGGAGTAGATGCTTCTACTTTGTCGCTTCCAGTCTGCTTTTTAGGAGCTTTTTTAGGATCAAACTTAGTGGATCCTTTAGCAGGTGGAATTAGCAATACTTGTTTAGGATAGATCAAGTTTGGATTTTTGATCTTGTTGCGGTTCGCATCGTAGATACGTTTCCAAAGTTTAGAAGTACCGTAATGTTGTTTGTAAGCGGAAATTCTCCAGAGGCAATCTGCAGGGATTTTCTTACGAACTACGTATTTTTTCCAACCTTCAGGAAGTTCTCCGGAAGAAGAAGTAGATGTATCTTCTCCTTTTTTGGTAGAGGAAGTAGAATCTCCTCCATCACCTTTGCGACCTGCAACGGAAGATCCAGTGCGTAATCTTTCTGCGATATCGTCAGACTGATCTACTACGATGCGAGAAAGTCTGATCGCTTCTTCGGATCTACCGATAGAATCTTCATATTTTTCGGAAGAATATAACTCTTCTGCGGAAGCCAAAGACTCATCCGCCGCTTTTAGGTTCTCGTCAGCTCTTTGGTAAGAAGTTTGGAGATCCTTGCTGGATTTCAGTTTGGATTGGTCTATCGTAGATAGTTTATCTTTAGCTTTTCCGATAGAATCCTTTGCTTCTGCCTTTTTCTTGAGTGCATAAGACTGGATATTTTTTGCTACGAGTTCTGCTGATTTTTTGCGGATATCATCAACTTCGGAATAACCTTCTTTGATCTTTCCTTCGTCGATTTTTGCCTTAGCAGCGTTCAAACGTTCTCTTGTCCCAGCTACTTCAGGGTCTTGTCCACCCGCATATCTGTCCGCATCATCCAGATTTTTTTCGATATCTGCAAGAGAATCGATCAATTGTTGTTTTTGGGAAAGAGCCAAAGACTTGGCATCAGTTGCCGCCTTTTTGGACTCCAGATATTTTTTATTACTTTGTTCGTACTGATCGAAAGCAGCCAGACGGGTCTTAAGTTTTGCGTCGTCTCCAGATTCCTTAGGATAGGATTCTAAAGTGCGGTCCGCATTATCTCTTAGTGTGTCCCCTTCTTTTTTCAGCTCAACTGCATTATTATAAGGTTCTGCAGCGAGTTGAGAAGCATAAGCCTCATCCGCTTCGTTGATAGAAGTGTTAGCCTGTGTCTTGGACTCCTCGGTCAATTGAGGATAAGATTTCTCTAATGCATCATACGCTTTACTTTTTGCGTATTCAGCGCTTTTTTTGGTCTCGCCCAGGTCTTCGTTAGAAGCTTTTTCGTGAGCAGTCAAAAGACTTTTACGAGCTTCTTCGAATTCTCCGGAAGCGTATCTTTCTGCGCCTGCTTCTTTAGCGCGCGTGATAGCGGTTTTTGCCTCCGCCAATTCTTTTACGGGTAGTTCCGAACCACAGGCAACTAGGAATCCTAAAACTCCCAGTACCAATGATGGGAACGATATAGCTCGAAAAGTTTTCATTTGTTTTGCACCAGCCAGAGGAATCGTTTAAAAAAGTGCCTTACTTATTTGAAGGCAGCGACGGCATCAGCTTCGTTATCAAAGATCTCGAAGAATGACGTTAATTTAGTTAATTCGAATACCTTTCGTACGGAACCTGCAACGTTGATAATTTTAAGTCCACCCTGGTATTTTTTTTAAGTTAGAGAGGCTGGAAATCAAAGCACCGATTCCGGATGAGTCGATATAAGAGACCTTTTCCAGATTGATAATCGTGTAGTATTTCTGCTCTTCGATGAGCTTTGCGATCACATCCTTAATCTCAGGGGCATTGTATAAATCGATCTCCCCATTGATGTCCAGAATTACGATGTTACCGCTTTCCCTTCTGGTGATTTCCATAAAAAATCAGCAACTCCTTTCTTTATCTGTTTGAACCATCCTACAATAGGGGGGTCATTCTCTATATAGTCAACGAGAAATTTCCGCTCTTTCGTACAAATTTTTCCATTTAACGAAAAACTCACTGAAATTTCCAACTTCGATAGAATGTCTGAGTTCCTTCATGAACTTTTTCATAAAATACAGATTATGGTACGTGCTCAAGGAGAAAGCGCTTAGCTCTTTCACGTGATGTAGGTGTCGAATATACCCAATACTGTATCTTTTACACACTTTACATTCGCATTCCGGGTCCATCGGCTCATCTGAGAACTTCCATTTTTCATTTCTGAGATTCACTTTTCCTCGAGAAGTGAATACTTGGCCGTTTCTAGCGTTGCGTGTGGGAAGAACACAGTCAAACATATCCACTCCGTTTCGAACCCCTTCCAAAATATCCGGAACAGTACCGACTCCCATCAGATATAATGGCCTAGTCCTGTCGGTGAAGGAGGAAATTCCTTCCATAGTTCGGATAAAATCCGGTCTAGGTTCTCCCACTGAGAGACCTCCGATCGCAATTCCGGAGAACGGAAGCGAGCGGATCTTCTCCAAACTCTCCAATCTTAGATCTAAATTGGTCCCACCCTGGAAAATTCCGAAGAGAAATTGATTACGTTTGTCTTTCTCCCAATAATTCACTGCTTCTTCTGCCCAACGATGAGTCCGATCCAGAGCATCTTTGATCCGAGAAACAGTTCCGTCTCCAGGAGGACAATCATCCAAAACCATCATAATGTCGGAACCTATCGCTCTCTGGATATCGATCACTTTCTCTGGAGTGAAAAAATGAGGACTCCCGTCGATATGAGAACGGAACTCCACTCCTTCTTGTTTGAATTTCACAAGAGAATTCAGACTGAAAACTTGAAAGCCGCCGCTGTCGGTGAGTAGAGCTTTTTTGTAAGAAACAAAGTTTTTGAGCCCGCCGAATTTTTCGAGAACCTCAGTGCCTGGGCGAAGATAAAGATGATAGGTATTTCCTAAGATAAGTTCGTAACCTAACTCATCTAAGTCGTCAGAATCCAAGGATTTGACTGCACCCCTTGTGCCCACAGGCATGAATACAGGTGTCGGAATTTCAATTCCATTAAGGTTTAAGGTTCCGGTGCGAGCAAAAGAATTTGGATCTGAAACCCTAGATCTAAAGATCATTTTTTGTTCGGGCAATTCGGATCCAAACAAGAACCGTAAATATTCAGGCTATGACCTGTGATCTTAAATCCGTTGTTTGCAGCTGCTTGCTCTTGCAATTGCTCGATCCTTTCGTCGATGAATTCGACGATTTTTCCGCAGTCTCCACAGATGATATGATCGTGATGGGTATGACCAATAATATGTTCGTAGTACTTATAATCCTGGCCGAAGTTATGCTCTTGCAATAACTTAGCTTCTACCATGATGGAGAGTATCCTGTAAATGGTGGCCTTGGAAATTTTATCCCTCTGGTCTTTGAATTCTTCCAAGAGACTTTCCGCAGTGAAGTGATTGTGCAGGGAGAAAATACGTTCTGCGACTAACATCCTTTGGTTGGTGATTTTCAGTCCCTTCTTCTGTAAGTAGTCAGAAAAAGTTTTCATCTCCATCCGGATGGAATCGTCTACGGTTTTCAAAATTTCAGTTTCTCGGTCTTTATTCATTTTTCAGGAGAAGATATGGAACTGATGCAGAATTTTTCCTTTCGGATCAAGGAATCTGGTACGTTCACATTCTTTTTCCACAATTTAAGATCCGGTTATGAGAATTATCAAGTGGAATTTCATTTTTAGGAAATGAAATACTTACTCTTCCTCACCTTCTATCTTGCCCGCTATAGAATAGTACCAGGCTCTTTCCATTTCTTCCGCGATACGGACTGCAAGAATTTTGAGTAATCTGGTCTGGGCCTGACCCTCTGTTTCCATAAAACCAACTTGGTCGGAATAGATGATCCTAGCAGGGATCTCCGTTCTTTCTAAGGGGATTTTTTCACCGCCTGCTTTTTGGAGCTCTACCTTACAGACGACGAACATCTCTTTACTCAACTGTTGGCCGCCTTGATCTAAAAGAGCTCCTACCTGTTGATAATGACTGATCTCTCCATAGATACGATATGCGGCTTGGGACTTCTCCCTGGTTTGGATAAACCTTCCCCGATAATTGATCTCTTGTTTGACTAAGTCGGAGAGAGCGGTATGCATTGCGATCCCATAGGAATTGTTCCGAAAATTCTGCACATACACGGTACGTTTCGAATCTGGGATAGGGATCCCGTCGATTTTAGGAGGATTGCCAGGCTCCCGAGTAAGATAGGTACAAGAACTTAGACAAAATACCAGAAAAATCGGAAGGAGTAGCCTCATAACATCAGGCTTTTCTCCAAGTATGAGGCGGCAAGAAAATTTCTCAGATTTCAGGCTTTACAATTTAAAGGAACCGGATCTGAATTCGCAAATGGGAAAAAATTTCCTAAAACTTTTTCCACAAATCCCTCTTCGATTCGGACTAGTATTTCTTTTGGCATTTCTGCCTGGGGGAGAAAGTAAAGCAGGCGAGACCGGTTCCAAAGTCTCTGCAATTTCTCCCAATCTGAAAACAAACCCTGGCGTTCAAAAAAATGTTTGGGATGATCTCACACCTGAAGTTCTAGCAGATTTGGGAAATCTGGGTTTTCCGATGGAAATGGAAACTCCTATCTCGGGTTCTTATGCAGAATATAGAGTGCATCATCTTCATATGGGCTGCGATTTTAAGACATTTCATACGAATGGGATCTCTGCCATTTCTCCTTTCCAAGGATATGTAGAATCGATCGGCCAATCCACAAAGGGATACGGCTCTAATATTATTTTAAAATCTTCCGGCTCCAACTTAAAAGCAAAGTTTGCTCACCTACTCGATTTCAAAGGATTCAGAAAGGATTTAGACCTACTAAGAGAAGCATTGGCGCTACTCAGTGGTGGAGAATTTCAGGTAAAACTTTCCCCAGGTTCTTACCTTCTACCTAAAGGAGAAAATGTAGCAAGGCTCGGAGAATCCGGAACAGGAGTCAGCCATCTTCATTTTGAATTACATTTACCTAATGGAACCTTAAACCCTCTCCCCTATTTACCTTTGAGAGGAAAAGACAGATATTCTCCCGAACTTTTGTTATTGTACGTGGACTCTGAAGACGGGGTCCAGGCCAGATTAACTTTGGAAAAAAAGGGAGAAGGTAAATTTGCACTTCCAGGGAACCAAAAACTGAATCTTGCCGGAGGTGTCCGTTTTAGATTGGGAGCCTACGACCTAATGACTTCTCGGAACAAAAACAATTTATTCTTTGCAGGGATCTATAAGGACGACGCTCCTTTATACGAAAGATCTTTTAGAGGAATGAGTTATGAAGAAGCAAGGATCCACCACGATATATTCGACTCGAATCGTTCTTCTTTAAATCCTCCTGTTTACGTTTATAATCTATTCCCTGCAAAAGGGCCAAGCATAGATCTTAGGAATTTCGAAACAGGTAGCATTGTCAAACTCACTCTCAGAGCATCCGATCATGCCGGAAATCATTCCATTCTTCCCTTAGAAATAGAAGTTGGAACCGTAAATTCCAAAAAACCATCTATTACAAAAACTGAATTCACTTCCGCAGATGGAATTTTAAAGATCAAAACTCCCCCGAAGACGACTTACGGCCAAGGATCTTTGCTTTTCAAAAAAATAGAAAAACCAGAAGAAGATCTAAAACTTCCGGAAGGACTCAAATCAAAGGCTGCCATTTACGAATTAGAATCTTCTGATCTTTCTTGGGTGGGAGAAGCGGAGCTTACGTGGAGAGGTGCTGCCCTTGGTAAAAAAGACGGGATCTATATCTACGATAAAGCTTCTAAAAAATGGTCGGCATTAAAACAAAAAGGCCAGGTCGGTTTACTCACTAAACTTGGAGCATTGGCGATCCTTACTGACGATGCAAAGCCCGCAGTCAATTATCCATATCTGATCACAAGAAACAGAAGGATCAAGGGCCAGGAAGAAGAAGGTATCGAAGAAAGATTATATACCGTCTCGGATACAGGCTCCGGTTACGCAGGCGGCGCAGAAGTTTTACTGGAAGGAGAAGTTTATCCTAGCGAATTCGATGCGGATCGTAAGATGTTGATCGTCAAATTCCCAAAAAGTTTCGCCGCTTGGAAAAAGTATATGCTACTACAAATCCGGATCAAAGACAGAGCGGGTAACTCTTCTGATTGGTTTACTGATCTGGTGCGGTTTTAAACAGAGGAGATTTTTTATGGACCGAAAACTCAAACGAGTGCTTCTGATCGTAGGTATTGTAATTTTATTCCTAATTGGTGCACGTAATATTCTTTTTTCTGGTGCGTATTTCTTGGCGAGGTTTATCGCTTCTAACCAATACAAACAAGATCCAAGTCAGGATTTAAAAGACCAAGTCTATTATAAGTTTAAAGATTCTTTTAGGATCAACTCCAAAGATTCAAAATCAATAAAATTCAAATTGGCATTTGCATACGGACCGAACCAACCTAAATTAGAAAAAGAGTTAACCGAAAGAACTACTCAGATACGTTCCATAGTGAATCTGATTGTAGCCTCTAAAATTTCGGAAGAATTTCAAAGTATTCCGTCTCAAATAGATCTAAAAGAAGAAATACAGGCCACAACAAATCATATCCTAAGCGACGGCCAAATTTCTGCAGTTCTCATCTCCGATATAGAAATTAGATAAAACTAAGAAGGCATAAAAAAATCCCCGCGATGAAAACACCGCAGGGATTTCCAGATTAGGGAAATATTCCCTTTCTCTTAGTCCTGGTTTTGGAGAGAGTATCTGCTGATTTGCAGAACCTTAAACTTAGTTTCCGCTCCGCCAAGATTTAAAGTAGCATTATCTCCTACCTTTTTACCCAAGAGAGATTTAGCAAGCGGTGACTGGTAAGAAATAATATTTCTCTCAGTATCCGCGTCCCAAGCTCCCAAGATAGAGTAGGTTTGATCCTCGCCACTGGACTCGTTTTTAAGTTTTACAGTGGTTCCGATATTGATACGATCCGTTTTTACGTTGGAAAGATCTAGAACGATAGCTGCCTTTAGTTCGGCTTCCAGTTTTTTGATCTGAGCTTGGAGTTGGACCTGTTTTTCCATGGCGGCTTTGTATTCCGCGTTTTCTCGTAAGTCCCCTCTTTCCTGAGCCTCTCCGATATCTCTGGAGTTTTCCGGCATCTCTACGTTGACCAAATGATCGAACTCTGCTTTTTTTGCGTTCAAAGCACGGCGAGTAACAAGAACTGCGTTTTCTGGAATTCTTGCCAGAACGTCCTCTTCTTCTTCGTCGTCGTCATCTTCTTCCCAGATCAGATCCGGTTTCAGAGTTTGGATAAGAGACATCAGTTTGTCTTTTTCAGTCTCTTCGATATAAGGAACTTCTCTATAAAGAGCGTAAACTTTACGAATATATTCGGAGTCTCCGTTTTGGATTGCCTCGCTGATCACAGCCGCATCATTTCCGAAAAGGATCTCTTGGCAGGTGTTCTTGAGCTTTGTCCCTTTTTCCTCGATTTTGTTGAGAGGTTTTAATAAACGAAGAACTCTCAGGATCAAATCCTGTCTAGAAACATTCATCCATTCTTCTTCCCAAGTTTTGAGAAGGATAGATTTTGCCACCCATAGGAATACTTCAGGATTTTCTTTTGCACGACTAGATGAAGTTTCGATGAATAAGTTTAGTTCAGCAAACTTTCCGTCAGCTTCCAGAACGGAAACAACGTATTTATTATTCTTAACAGGCACTTCGAAGAGAAGACCGACCAAGATATTGACCCAATCAGAATGGGATTTCTTAACTAAGTCCACGAAAGACTTTTTGATATCCAAGTTGCTGATCCTAGAAGAATATTCCAGAACCTCTTCTCTTTTCAGAGACTTAACGAGTTTGGAAACATCATCCAATTTCTGGTATCTTTGGAAATCGTAAGGACTTCCGTCATCACCTTCCATAATAGAAGCGACTTCGTCCAAATACAGATAAGCAACGATCTTACGGAAAGAATCGTGGGTTTGTTCTTCTTCGAAATAATGATGAGCAAAAGTATCGATCGCAGATTCTGCCTCTTCTTTGTTTCTGAGGGCCTCGATCGCGATGTCCAAACGTTTGGCAGGATCAGAGTTCGCGTTGAATTTTTCGGTCAATTCTTCCGCGTAAGTGATCGGTTTCTCTCTATACCAAAGTTCGTCTTTTTTCTTAGGGTTAAAGCCTAGGTTATCTTCTTTTTTGATAACATTCTTAGCTTTGTTCCACCATTTAGACCAATCAGCAGCAGGGATAAATTTTCCTGCGATCTCCGCTTTCATTTCTGCAACCAACATATGGTTTTCGAAAGAAGTTAATAATTCCTTAAAGAACCCAGGAACATCGTTCTCGAATAGAGAAACGACGGAAGCCTTGTCCTCGTAATATCTTACCCAGATATGGTCCCCTTTCAGAGGTTTCAAACTGGTGATCGCCATTTGGATCGAAAGTTTATGGTTCTTTTTATCCTTGAAGTCCACGAAGATAGAATCTCCGTTAGGCGAAATAGAAACGATCTTACCTACTCCCCAGTTCCTATGAAGAACGTAGTTACCGGTATCGAATACGATGTTTCTTTCGAAGTTGGAAATACAGACCTTAACAGGTTTTCTGTTATTTCCTAACTCGGACATTTTTAAGAAATCTTCCAACAAGCTGTGGTTGGCATATTTCAGTTTATAAACTCTAATTAGTTCGTTTCTAGCTTTGTTGGAAACAGGTTCATGATCTAATATCTTTTTCAGAAGATAGATCACTCTGTCCCAATCTTCGGTGATCTTGAATGGATCGACTAAAGGATAAAGATAACCTGCAAGACGGGTCTTTTCACGATGACCTAAAAGGATTCGTTCTATCTTTTCTACGAACTGGATATCATCGTGACTGTTGGCGACAAAGATCGGCCAGATCTCTTCGAACTGTACGTATTCCTTTGTTTTCGCAAAAGTTTCGATCGCCTGTTTTAGATAAGCGACTGCTTTTTCCTTGTTTTCATCAAGAATTGCTAATGCGTATTTTTTAGCGATCTCCGGATTCTTGCGGTCTTGTTTTGCAAGTTTTTCCAGGATAGGCTTCAGCTCTTTGTTCTTTTTTAGTTTTTCAAGAGCTTCTGCTTTGAAACGAAGAGCGTAACGATCCTCTCCGAACTTTAAAATATTGTCAGTGATATGTTCTATGATGACCCATTTGCTGGCTTGTTTGAAAGAATCCAGTAGAGTCTTGAAGTAAGAAGCTGCGTCTATACTTCCTTTTTGGAGTCCGAGTAACCCGAGCATGTATCTTGCAGAAATACTTTCAGGATGATCCGCAAGATGTTCTTCCAATTTTGTTTTGGCTGAATCTATAAGACCGGAAGATTGAAAGGATTCTATAAGATCGTCGTAAATTTTAAATTTAGATGCGGGAATGGAATTTGCGTCCGAGCGTACATAAATCTCCTCGTTGAAAAGAGAAGTCAGCTTGTCCAGTTCGCTGGCAGGCTTAGTTTCCGCGGTTGTCGCAGTTTCGTTAGACATAGGAATTACTCCGCCGACGGGGTCGGCATTCAAAAATAGGTTCGGATGGGCGGTTTTTTTGTCTCTTAAGAGCCCTTTCAGATCAATTATAGCAGCTTAGGCTTATCCGTAAACCAGAATTTGGGCTTAGGCTTGTACAGGAGGCGTTTCGCTGTTACTTAGGTAAGAATTCGGGTGAAAAAGAGCAATTTTCACGCCAAGCCGCTAAGAGAAGAAGGTAGTTTGTTCTTATAAAAATCTCTTTTTTCTTTAAAGCCTTTGCGTGGGAAAAATTTAGAGGAAGGACTAAAATAAAAAAACGCGGGAAGTTCCCGCGTTTTTGTCAGAATCAGATTGAGAGGAAAGGCTTACTTGCCGTTTCCACCACCTTCACATTCTTTCTCTGCTTTCACTTTCAACATCTTATCCAACTTACGTTTAGAGCGGCAGTCATCCGCATCGAAGTCGATAGAAGCTCCGTCGAAGTGAACTTCGAATACGTCAGAAAGAACTCTTAGCTCATCGAAGAAGAGATAAACAGTTTCTCCACTCGTATCGTTACGAGAGCGAATTTTAAATTGTTTGAATACAAGTGTCTTCACCTGAGGGAAAGAGTTTACGTCTTGCGGAACTCCCGGAGGAATTTCAAAAGTAAGAGGTCTCCAACCGATAAAGTCCAGATCTCCGAATTGGAAGATATGAGAATCACCTTTCCAATCTTCTAACCAACCTTCCAAGTTATACTCGTTACCACGACCGCAAACCCAAACGGAAACCGCTTTTACGATCCCAGGGAATTCAACACCATAGATCTTGAATTCTTTTCTTTTGTTGTTCGCATCCAAGTAGGCCATCTTACGAGTGATCTCGTATTCAGGAGTACGAGGAGGACGGATGCTAACCGAGTTGTCTCCAGGGAAAGTGAAGGCGAATTTTATGCCCAAAACTTTTCCGGTTGCTGAGTCTACATTCTTGATGTCTCCAGGCTTTCCGGGAAGAAGTTTAACTTCTCTCAATGCTTGCGCGTTGGAAGCAGTAGCCTGGTATTGCCCCTGTTGTCCTTGAGGAACTTGGGTATCCTTATCGGTAGTAACTTCCCAACCGTAAGGAGCAGAACCCGGAGGATTGTCCCAGGATTCTACAGTGATGGAGCGTAACTCCATTCCACTTACGTCGATACCGGTAGGAGATTCGATCCCGCCTTTTTTCTTTTTGATAAATTGCGCGCTCACGGTCCCAAGTAGAAGGATGGAAGAAATACCTACTGCTATTGCCGCGGTGATTTTAATTTTTTTGCTGAGGTTTTTCATACGTGTCCTACCGAAAGATCACCAATTGTCCTTAATTTCAGAACCAGGATACTTTGTATCAGATTTATCGGCACGAACTTCCAAATCATCCACATAAAAGTAGAAGCCCCCTCCCACTTCATGAACATCCGAGGTCACGAAAATGGAAACGAATCTTAGGTTCTTGTCCAATAATGCAAATCTGGTACTTTGAGGAACGAATCCCGGAACAGTTGCAGTTAACTTTCTCCAACCGAAATAATCCAAGCGGCCCATTCTGATATTATGGGTTTTTCCTCTATAGTCTCTCAGTTTAACGAACAGAGTGTGGCGGAATTTTCTTCCCAGAGCCCAAATAGAGACCTGGCGAGCTTTTCCTTTTACGATATATTCGTGAGGAGGGAAAACTTCTACACGATCGAATCCTCTATCGTTATAATAAGTTTTGATCCCGAGGATATGGTTCTTTTCCAACTGGTCTCCACCATTATCCGGAACAGTATTCTCATCGAATACGTCTCGGATCAGACCTCTTTGAACCATCTTAAGAGTCTTAGTCTCTCCCAGGGGAGTAGTAGACTTAGCTCTCCAGTCTTCGGACTCCTCGAAGTTTTCGAGTATAATTTTCTCGAGGGGATCCGGTGCTTGGCCACCTTGGCCGCCTTGGTTCCCTCCCGCAGGCTGTTGACCGGAAGTTCCGGTAATCGCCAAGAAAAAGAGAACGCTAGCTAATAAGTACGTCTTTTTCCCCATGAGAACATCTCCTAAAGATTTAGTGCAATCCAATCTAATTCTGAGAGGGAGGGATGTCCGTAACTTCCCCATCCTGTATCAGGTCTTGGAATTTACGCAATACCTCGATCATCTTTCCGACACCTTCTGCCGGAATGAATATGGAAGATTTTTTACTATTGGACCATTCGGAAACTTTTAAGTAGTATCCGTTCTCGTTCCGTTTTAGATCTACCAGAAACTTTTTGTTCTGAGTGGCGACCTTCTCCGTTAGGATTTCGGGGTCCAAATAGATTTCTCCTTCCCGTCTCTGTGTATAAATATCGGTAGCCTAAGTTCCAAAATTAGCCAAGTAAAAAGTTTTTTGCGGTTCAGAAGAAAAAATCGAAAGAATTCCCCCCTTAGACCGAAAAGTGGCCTTAAGCCCCGCCCAATTTATGAGACATAATTCGACACTTGAAAGGTTTCGCATGGAGAAGACAGAGCTTATAAGAGATACTGAGGTTTTGCCACACCGAGACACTAAGTCACAGAGAGATTTTTGAGTTTGTAGGAACTCCAACAAAACCAAACCTCCGCGGCTCTGTGCCTCTGTGTGAATATAAACTTCGGACCTCTTTTCAAGCTCCGCGTCTCTTATTCCATACAAGGATCCCAATAATCCAGATATAGTTTAAGGCGAGAAGGCCCGCAAGCCCCAGAACCCCCATATTGAACAAAACTTCTTCCGGATTGGAGATAGGTAGAAGGATCCTTGGGTTTTTGGGCGGATCGAATCCGAATTTTTTGCAAGCTTCTTGGACAGCTTCCGCATAATACGAGTTTAATCCTGCGATATTGGAATGGGACAGAGACTGCCCTACCCTTGCGTTTTGTTTATCCCAATCACATACTTTTTCGGAGAATTGTGGGCAGACCGCCCAGGTGAGGACCTCGTCTCCTTCTTTCCAATCCGAAGAAACCCAAGGCGCCACATGAAAATACAATGTTTTCTTAATAGAACCTGGAGTGGTCTTAGTGACCTGGTATTTGTATAAAAACTTAGAATCTGTGAATCTATAGATATGAGAATTGGAAACACCGCTATCTTTTTGGAAGATGGTTTGCTCTGGGGATTTTAACCCCAGGAAAAAACCGAATGCATGGCTTAAATAAAGAGCGGATACTGGTGCAGATATAAACCCAAGGAACAAGGCGAAGAATATACTATTTCCATAAAACTTGGTCAGCCTCAAGGTGAAGAAGAACATGGGCAGAAATAAAAAACCAAGGCAGGCGATTGTAGAGATCAAGGTTCCGAAAAGCCCGATAGGCAAAAATAGAGCGGCCATTCCGTTAACAAACAGAAGCCCCAAACCCAATAATCTCCAAGGAGGTTCCGGCTTTTTAGGTTTTTGGTTTTCCCAGTTTTTAACTAAGGCAAACATTCCTTCCTATTCTACGACGATAGAGGAAGAAAATCCACTCCAGATTTTTGTGCCAAGGGCTTCTAATTTGCTCGGATAAGCCAAAGAGAATAGTATTCCTCTGGTTCCTCTTAAATAAAATTTTTCCAAAACGATAATCTTGCTCTTACGACCATCTTCTCCCACGAAATCGAAACTTGTTCTATATAGATCGCCTTCTTTTTTGCGAAGGTAATTCCATTCTCTCATCGTTCTGGAATTGATCCCTCTGAGAGAATCCCATACAATATAGTAGTTTTGAGCGTTAAAGATCGAAGGATGAAAATGAAGTGTGGTGCCTATCGTGAATACGATCCGATCCGGTCGAAAGAATAAGATCCCTTCGCTACTCTTTCTATATTCTTTTTCCCAACTAGAAGGTCCTCCTTCCACCGGGAAGTCTTGATAGAATCTATGTACCTGCCAGAGATAATCCGAGTCTTCTCCTGAAAACTCTCTGTCCTCGTCCGGAAATAAATAGGTCAGATCCGGAGGAAGATCCAATGAATATGCAAAGTCGGAACTTCTAATCTTTAAAACTTCAGGTGTCCAGCAGCCGAATGGGTCTGTGAATCTTTGTAGTTCTTTTTCTTTATGAGAATATTGGTCCAAAAATTTTCCCAAAAGTTTTGCGGTTCTTTCATAACCTTCCGGTACCAGTTTTCCGTATCTTAATCGATAACAATACATAGAACCTTTTAAGAGTCGAATGGCAGAATATGGATTTGCATGCTTTTGCAGACTTTCCGCTTCGCTGTAATGCAGATCCAATTCTTGTCTGTTCGGAAATACTTCCCTATAATTCCGATCCAGGATCATTTCCACTTTTCCATCTTTGTAAAAACGATAATTTCTGGATCTTGAATCCGTTTTCCATACATAATGAGCGCTTAAACGAAACGCAGTCTGAAGTCTGTTATAAAGTAGTTCTTCTTTTTTTTCCTGATCTCCAAACCAAGGCTGACGAAGTAGCGGATCCACTTCTTGGGAGAAAGCAGGTGAAACAAAGATCAGCAAGGCGGAAAGCGGAAGGATTGTATATAATAATTTTGTAATATATGAGGCTCGCGCGGACAGATTTGGACAAAACCGAGGTTTCATTTAAAAAGGCCTTCTAGTTCTCTTAGGGCGCTGATCCCCACAATTTCCATTCCAGGTATTTTTTCGAGTTCTGCCAAATTTCCTTTTGGAAGAAATACGGTTTCTATTCCTACACCTTTTAATTCTTTTAAGCGGAGGGAGACCTGTCCCACGGATCGAACTTCTCCGGAAAGACCTACTTCTCCGATGACAGCATATCCTGACTGGACCGGTCTTTCCGTATAACTCGAAAGTATAGAAGCACAGATGGCAAGATCCAATGCGGGTTCGTCTACTTGTAGTCCGCCTGCCAGGTTCCCGAATATATCACATTCTGATAATGTATGTCCCAAGTATTTTTCGATGACTGCTGCAAGCAGGATGAGCCTTCGGGTGTCGGGACCTTCTGCCATTCTTCTTGCCTGAGAATAGTTGGTCCTACTCACTAAGGCTTGGACCTCTACACTGAGTGCGCGGCTTCCTTCTACGACGGAGCTGATGACTGAACCGCTCTTTCCTTCCGTAAGCGAACTGATAAATACTCTTTGTCTGTCTTTTACTTCTTTTAATCCGGATTCCAACATTTCAAAAACAGCAAGGTCTCCTACCGCGCCGAATCTGTTTTTTACGGCACGAAGAAGTCTAAAATAATTCAGCTTGTCCCCTTCGAAGTATAGTACCGTATCGACTAAATGTTCTAACACCTTAGGGCCTGCGATCGCACCATCTTTAGTGATATGACCTGTCATTAAGATCGGAATGCCGGTGCGTTTTGCAGTTTCCAAAAGAACCTGTGTGCATTCCCTGAGTTGTGTAACTGTGCCGGCTTGGTTCGGAAGTGCTTCTCTTGTAAGAGTTTGGATAGAATCTACGAATACCAGATCGGGAGAAACATCCTCGACCATTGCGGAAATATTCTCTGCGTATGTTTCGGAAGAAAGAAGAAGGTTCTCTGATAGAACATTCATCCTTGCGGCTCTGAGCCCGACTTGCGCCGCAGATTCCTCACCGGATATGTATAATATTTTCTTTCCG
Organism: Leptospira johnsonii; assembly: GCF_003112675.1. Taxonomy (NCBI): domain Bacteria; kingdom Pseudomonadati; phylum Spirochaetota; class Leptospiria; order Leptospirales; family Leptospiraceae; genus Leptospira; species Leptospira johnsonii. The sequence goes on from NZ_BFAY01000007.1 coordinate 111,250, forward strand.
TTAGAGATCATACTTCTGCTGATCTCTAAGATAAGAGTGGACTTACCTACTCCAGGTTCTCCACCTACTAAGATTAAACTTCCAGGAACAAGTCCCCCGCCTAAAACCAAATCCAATTCGGCAAGACCAGAACTCAGACGTTTTGTATCGTCTTGCGAAATGGAATTTATAGGAACGGGTTCCTTATAAACCGCGGATTTTTTATAACTAGGAGAAGAAGAAAAACGATCCCCTCCCGATTCTTCCACGATCGTATTCCATTTACCGCAGGATTCACATTTGCCTGCCCAACGGGAAAATTCCTGTCCGCAGGATTGGCAAAGAAAGGTTTTGGAAATTTTCTTTTTCAATGTTCGAATAAATTCTCCATTTGGAGCCAATCGATCTGGTTGAATACAGGAAGACATTGGAACGCCTCTTGGGCGAGTTCATATCTTCCTTCTCTGATAAGTATCTGAGTGAGTTTTTGGGAAAGAGATATTAGGAACAAAACATCTCCGGAAGCATAATCGATCTGATCTTTAGTAAGAGTTTTGGCTCCCCAATCGGAAGACTGATTTTTTTTGTCCAAAGTCTCGTCGAAAAATTCTCTGATAATATCTTTCAGGCCATGTCTGTCGGTATAAGTGCGTGCAAGTTTAGATCCAATCTTTGTACAGAAAATCCCTTTGGTCAAAATCCCAAGTCTGTATCTTAAGAACAGAGTATCCATCCTGGCAAAATGGAATACTTTGATAATATCAGGATTTTCGAATAATTTTTTTAGTCTTGGAGCCTCCGTTTGGTTCGGTAGAATTTGAACCAGGCTCACCCTATTTTTAGAATCGCAGATCTGGACCACGCAAAGACGATCTCTTCTGGGATTTAAACCCATCATTTCGCAATCTACTGCCAAATGATCGTCTTCTAAATATTCATTTAGTCTCTCTTCGGAAAGATCTCCCGGAAACAGATCCGGTTTATTGTTCGCGCGGTTAGATGCCATAAAGCCAAAATAATCGAACCAGATCTCAGGTCCGCAAGAAAAGTCTGGGCCCTCCACCGGTTTTTTTCCTTTTCTATCTTTCGAATCCGTAAACCATCGTCCCAGAATGAAAGCAGTTTTGCGAACCCGTATCTATGAAGAAGAACAAAGATCTCAGTTTGAGTTCCCGGCAGGAAAAACCGAGACCAAGAGCGATTGCGGGAATTACAAGTTTTCCTTTAAATTAGTCAAGTCCCAGGGCAAATCCACATACGCTCCCGTTTTAGAATGGATAGCGGAAAGGAGACCTCCTGCAGGTTTGGAACTTTTGACCCTGGAATGGGAACTTCCTTCTCATGGGATCAAAGAAGGTAGGATCTTCCGACATGGATACCAGTCCTGGAGCCTCTCCGCTTCCGAAAATTTAGAAGACGCAGATATTTCGCCTAAGTTAGGATTTTTACAATTCTCCCAAGAAAATATCTATTCAGAGCATTCGGGAGAAGAAGGTGACTGGATCTCAGAGGCCTACGTTATCTTATTACCTAAAAACGAAGACTCCAAATTTTTCGCAGGAGCGGTCTCCAAAGGAGAAGAAGGAGTTAAGTTCAAAATTCTAACTTCACCTTCTTCCAAAAAAAATTCTGACAATTTTTTCAGCGGAGATATTCGAGTGGTTTATGATTTTTACCGCTTCGAAGATTTCAAAGGGAATAAACTCCCTCTTACTCAGATCCGCGTTTCTAAATTTACGGGTGACGAAGCGATCTTTATAAAAAATTATTTTGCTGAACTTGCAAAAAATCTAAAAGTCAAACTTCCGGAAACTCAGGTGCCTACCGGTTGGTGCTCTTGGTATCATTACTATACGAAAATTTCAGAGAAGATCATTCTACAAAATCTGAAAGAACTCAGATCCAAAAACTTAGGCTTGAAAGTTTTTCAGATAGATGACGGTTACCAAGCTGAGATCGGAGATTGGCTGGAAACTAACGATCGTTTTCCGGGTGGGATGGGACTTTTGGCAGAAGCGATCCGTTCCGAAAAATTACTCCCTGGGATCTGGCTTGCTCCATTCTTAGTTCGCAAAAAATCCAAATTTTTCCAAAAATTCCCGGAAGCGGTATTAAAAGATAGAGATGGAAATCCAGTGCCTGCGCTTTGGAATCCGAACTGGGGAGTGGATTATACGTATAGTTTGGATGTGACCCACCCTGCTTCTAAAGAATTTTTAGCCACAGTTTTCAAAACTATCGTAAAGGAGTACGGATACAAATACTTAAAACTGGACTTCTTGTATTCCGCATTATTGCCAGGTTGGACTTACGACCGAAGCGTATCACCTCATACTCGTTATGTGGATGCGATTAAGTTTATCCGAAAAGTGGTCGGAAAAGATATATTCATCCTAGGTTGTGGGGCTCCAATGCTTCCTTCCATCGGACTATTCGATGCGATGAGAATTTCCTGTGATGTAGCGCCTTTCTGGTACAGAGAAAAATCGAGAATACTAGTAAAAGATAGGAACGGACTCTGCACCGAAAGAGCATTGATCAACGATATTACCAGAGCCTCTATGCACAGAACGCTTTGGCTGAACGATCCGGATTGTCTCTTGGTCCGAAAAAAGAAAAACAGCATGACAGAGGCCCAGACAAAGATCATGGCAAGTATCATGTCCGTCTCCGGAGGAATGTTATTCGTTTCAGACGATCTTTCTCTGGTAAATGAAGATCGTTTGGAATTATTACAAAAAAGTTTAGCACTCCAATCCAAATGTAGAGGTAAAACTCCTCTACCGGTTGGGCTTGGGAGCGAATTCTTCCCGAGCGCTCTCTACAATCCTTCCGGTTATTTAGGGATTTGGAATCCAAGCGACGAGAAAAAAGAGATCTCGCTCTCCTTATTCTTTCCTTGGGATAAAAAGAATTCGATAGATTATTGGACCGGAAAGAAACCGGACTCCCTGGAAATAGATTCTCGTAAAAAAATTCTCAAAATTGAAATGGAACCTTGGTCCACAGTGGTCCTATATTCCGGAAAACAAAGTTGACTCTTACTTAAATCAGGGTGAGAATAGACGCGAACGTGTCAGAAACTTTCTTCCAAAATTTGGAAGATCCAAGGCGAGGTACATAGATGAAATTTTTTCACAAAATTCTGGGAATAGGTTTTCTAATATTCGGGATCCTTCTCTCCCAAAATTGTTTTTTAGATACTATTTCAAATTCCATTTCTAAATCTTCGGACTCACTACAAAGTCTTTCCAACGCTATAGTCTCCGTAGTTTCTTCTGTTTCCTCTTCTTCCAAAGACGAAGCTGCAGAAAAAAAAGGATTTAAAAGAGATGTAGAAAACCTAACCGCTTTCTATTTACAAACAGGATCCACTCGTTCTACAGAATTCGAATCCGATCTGGCAGAACTCGCTTCTAAAAACGGAGTGACCAACTGGAAAAATTCCGAAAGCACTTATGTTTCCATCGGAAGAGGACTCAAAAAAGCAGGAGTGGACTCCGAAGGTTTTAAAAAATTTGCGGCAAACGTAAACTCTAAACCTGAGATCGCAAAAGCTTTGGAAAGAGGCTATCTTTCCCTCTAATTTGAGATCGAGTGTGTATAGGCGACCTTTAACAAAAGGTCGCTTACTTCTTCTTTTTTTATTTTTTCCCTTTTTTTCCATCCATTCCCAAGACAGCTATTTGGATTTCATCTATGTGGATGCAAATACAGGTCAATCCAGCGGAGGGCATTCCGCACTTAGATTTGATGATACTGTTATCCATTTCCAATATTATCCTGACGAAATATTCAGAGTAGTCCGTGAATCTTACGAAAGATTTTCCTATTCTTATAATACATACTCTAATCGAACAAGCAAGATTGCACGCGTAGGGATCTCAGAAAAGGATCTGGACAAGATCAGAACCGGTTTTGAAAAATTAGCTCTTATACAATTCAAACATCTTAAAAATTTAGAATCGATTCGATCAGATGTACAATTTCTAAAAGAACTACAAAGACCCGAAAAGAATATAAGAATCAGGACGTTCGGTTATTTCAGAAAAGAGGGAGAAGCCAGATCTATCTCTTACTTAAAGGAAGAACTGAACTCTGCCCTCGGTAAAGGCTGGCTCGGAAAAGTCAGGACCCAGATCAAAAAGGATTTAAACTCCGCGTTCGCTGAGGGAAAATTTACATTATTCTCCGAAGCTCCTTCCGTCCAAAACGGAATATATCCATTTTATAAAGAAGGAATTTCTTCCTGGTTTCTGCCCAGACTAGAAAAACTTTCCGTTTTAGAGATCCTAGATTCGGGATATTCTTTAGATCCGGAGACGATCTTTCTTTCTTCAGGAAAACCTTTAAACGAAGAAGAAAGATCAAAACTGATCTCCCTACGAGACTCTATCAAACTTTCCATAGCCGAACTGATAAAAGAAGAAAATTCCAACTGGGGTCATAGCGTATTAGTCAACCTGGCAAGATTTTTGGTTTTAGAAAAGAGCATCGAAGAAGGAAGACCTTATTTTTTAGTGACCTTCCCCGAATCCGTTTCCCAGATCACTCCTACTACTTGGTCCAAAGACAAAAAAGGAGTCGAAGCAAGTTCTACTTTATTATTAGAAGCTTCTAAAACATACAGAGAAGAAAGAGTAAGATCCGAAAATCTGAACGAAGAAAATTATCTCACCTGGGAAGATTTAGAAAACAGGGACTGGGAATTGAGAACAGGATTAAGCAGAGGAATTTCGATCCGAAATACGTTTGATAGACTTTCCCCAGATCTTTCAGGCAATTTTGTATTTTCGTTTCCGACTCCTGAGAAGGAGCTTATTTTAGAATTCCTAAACCGATCCAAAAAAGAAGAAGAAACATATTATGAGAACCTAAAACGTTTTTACACGTTCAAACTTATCACAAAGAACTGCACCTCCGAAATTTTCGATTCCTTAGAATTTATCCTAAATGAAAAGGAATACCAAAACGTTCTGGGAAAAAGAATAGATCCTCATTCTTCTCTCACATTTATTCCATTTATTGCTTATGATTCAATTACGGAAAAATGGAAAATAAAAGAAGAAACCTTGGAACTTTCTCATAGAAAATCCGCTTTGGAAAAATTGTACGGATCGAGTCCAAAATGGAAAACCTATCTAAAGGAATCTAATGTTTTCAGTTCGAGTATCTATCGACCTAATCCGGACGATCAGATGTTCGTATTTTTTACGGATGATACAGTTCTGCTTAGGCCTGTTTATGGGATCGTAAATTTAGGTTGGGGAATTGGGAATTTTGCCTTGGGGATATTTACTAGCCCATTCGACAAGGGCAAAAGAGCCAAGGATGGACTGCAGTCAGCATTCTTCTCCTTGCCTGAATTAGTATTTTTCAATATTCGAAAAGGCACCTTTCCGAATGCAAAACCGGAACGTTCCGAACGAAAATTAGAGCCTTAAAAGTAGATAACTTGAATCGTCCCTGAACTCTCTAGTCGGCAAGCTTACCTTACTGAAAGTTTGAATTGCTTCTTGGTAATCTTCTATCCCTAAACCTTTTTTGCGTACATCTTCCAATTCCTTGAATAGAGGACTGGAAAGACTATTCAATAGCCCGTCGCTGTATAAGAATAAAACGTCTCCAGCCTCGTAGGGGATCTCATGAGACTCGAACTCCAGATTATCCATGATCCCAAGCAATTGTCCCGATTTTTCGTTCAAAAGTTTTTGGCCCGCTGCTTGGTATAGAACAGGAAAAGGATGACCTCCCCTCGCATAGCAGATCGTCTTTTTTTCCAGATCGATCACAGCAACTGCAGCGGTTAAACTATGAGTCCCTATCTCTTGGGCAAGTTCTAGATTCATTCTTTTCAGAACGTTAGAAGGGTTCTGGTCCTCTTTATACGCTTCTCTTGCAATACTTGTCATGAGAAGTCCGATAAGTCCCGAAGTCACTCCGTGATCCTCGATGTCTCCGAGTAAAACCATTACCTTATTCTCTATTTTAGAAAGAACATAAAAATCTCCGCTAACAAAGGAAGCAGGAGTATTATCCACAGCCACTTCTAAAGGAGAAATTACAGGAACGGAAAGGATCTTTTTTTGGATCTTAGAGGCAAGTCTTAGATCCCGGAGGATATTTTCGTCTCTTGCTTCCTTCTCCTTTAGCAAAGTGTAATAATCCAATGCTCTTTGGACCGCAATGCGCACTGTTTGGAGAGAGAATGGTTTTAAAAGAAAATCGGAAGCCTTATAAGTGAGAGAAGTTACCACATTATTGATATCCCTTTCTCCGGTCATCATGATGACTTGGGTGGCAGGATTCAAATTTTTGAAATAAGGTAGGACGTCCAACCCGCTGGTTTTTGGCATGTGGATATCTAAAAATACGATTGGGTTGGATTCTTTTTCGAAATATTCCTTACCCTTCTCTACTGAATCAAAAAAAGTAGAATTGTAACCTAATTTGGAGAGAAGAATTTCCAGGGCCTCTCCTACGTCCCGATCGTCGTCTATAATAAGAATTTCCGGCTTAATCGTAATTGATGTCATCTAATCGATCCTAGAAAATTCCCTGGTCTCGGAAATTCTGGCAACGATAGAATCATACTGTTCGTCAAACAAGGATTTTTCGAGGTACGGATTGGTTGCGGACACCATTTCTCCGTAACTCCAAGAGTATACTGCAGAGGTTTGGCGATCTAAAATTTTTCCGGAATGGATGGCCCCGGAGAGAGATCTCAGATTTTCTTTTTTAAAACATCTGAGTAGTGCTCTGAATTCTCCCTCTTTTTCAGGAGATAAATATCTGAAATTTTTATGAAATAGAACCGCGTCATGAAAATATTCAGGAATATTAAAAGCCCCAGCTGCTCCGATTTTTCCGGAAACTAATCGGATAAAAGAAGTGATCTCATTCATAATATTCAGACCGGGGTATTCCTGACCTTCGAATAATTTCTTTTTCTCTCCCAATTTTCCGAGTTTCACATTTTGGCTTAAGAGCCAATCGATATAGATCATCGGAAAGGACTCATTGATCTTTTTGAATAAAAAGTCCGAGAACTTGAGGCGCATATGAACTAAAATTTCGTTCTCTTCGGTCTTGATATAGATCCGATTATCCACTTCTGAAATTCCATGAATCTCTAATTTAGTTTTTTTGAATCCTCGAAACTCCAACATTTCGAACATTCCCGACTCGGTCAAAAGTTCGTGGACTTCTTTCACAGAGAATCGATTGAATAATGTATCTTCCATCCCCAAATGGGTTTTGAATTCTCTGTTTACATCTATAAGACCGAGAGCTTCAGGATCGATATAACTCTGGCCGGAGCTGGATTTATCTGAACCGGAAAATATACTCATGTAATTAAATTAAGGAAGCGAAAACTCGTATCGTATTAAAATGGATACGTACAGTATCGTGGAAATTTCTTGCGTAACCGCCCGCAGGCATAACTACCACAGGAATATCCAAAGAATCCGCGAAAGTTTTTACCATTTTATCTCTTGCCTTCAACCCATCAAAAGTAAGCTTCAGATCCCCGAGTGAATCGTCCTCGAAAGGGTCCGCGCCAGCGAAGTAATAGATCAGATCCGGTTTGAATTCTTTCCGGATCTTTTCCAAACCTTCCCCCAAACGAGAAAGATAAGTTTTATCTCCTGTCCCGTTTTCCAAAGGTATATCCAGATTGGACTTCTCTTTTTTAGGATATAACTCTTCTTGGTGTATGGAAAAAGTCCAAACTGACGGATCACCTTGGAAAATTCTCGCATTTCCGTTTCCTTGGTGAAGATCCAAATCTATAAATAAAACCTTTCGTTCCGGATATTTTTGCAGATAAAGTTTCGTCGCGATGGCTGCGTCGTTCAGATAACAGAAACCTTCTGCTCGGTCCGGCATACTGTGATGAAACCCGCCCCCGATATGATACACGTATTTATAATTTTCTGTCATCTCTGTCGCAAGAATGGTCCCTCCCACTCCGAGGCAAAAACTTCTGACCATGTTTTGGTTGAGGGGAAGCTCCGAATACATGGTTCTATCCGTATATCTTAAATTCATAAAATCGGAAATGAATTCAGGAGTATGAACTAGGCTTAATTCTTCCTCTCCGACCGGGGCCGGTTGAAGGGCAGGCAAAGAAGAAAGTTTAGGATCTTCCTTGACTAGATTGTATATCATTGCGTATTTACGTGCGGGGAATACATGAGGACCAAGATCCATATTGTATTCCGGATGATAAACTAGGGCGAGCCGTTCTAACTGTTGGCGCAATTGGGTGTGCCTTTTTTTTCCCAAGCTTACCCTTCCGTTTCGCCCCGTAAAGAACGAAATAGCATTCTTAAATACGTCCAAATTTTCGGAGGTTCCCATTCATGTTTAGCCCGGAAAAAAAAACCAAAATGGTCTGTACCATAGGTCCTTCTTCCTCAGATGAAAATATTATCACCGCACTTCTCCGAGCCGGAATGGACATCGCGAGAATGAATTTCTCTCACGGCACTCACGAAGTTCACAAAAAAGTTTTTGAAACTTTGCGAAAATGCGAATCCGAGTCCGGCGTTCCCCTCGGCATCATGGCGGATCTGCAAGGCCCTAAAATCAGAACCGGAAAACTCCGGGTTCCCCAAATCGAATTAGAAAAGGGAAACAAAATCAGACTTTTACCCGACGCGGAATATCTAGGAGATTCCGAGGCGATTGGCACTACCTATCCTGCCATGATAGAAGATCTTCGTTCGGGAGACAAACTATTAGTAGATGACGGTAAACTCGTACTAGAGGTCGAATCCAAATCAAGCAAAGAAGCCGTTTTAAAAGTTATAATAGGAGGAATTCTAAAAAGCAACAAAGGAATTAATTTGCCGGGAACTCCTATCTCAGCTCCTGCACTTTCCGAAAAGGATCTATTGGATCTAAAGTTTGCCCTAAGTTTAGGAGTGGATTACGTCGCATTAAGTTTTGTAAGACGAGCCTCCGATCTAGAACTCGCCCGAGAAATTATGAGAGGAACCCAAATCGGACTCATTGCCAAAATTGAAAGACCGGAAGCGATCCGTAATATAGATGAAATTTTAGAAGCAGCAGACGGGATCATGATCGCAAGGGGAGACCTAGGAGTAGAAGTGGAAACAGAAAGAGTTCCTGTCCTCCAAAAAGAACTTATCTATAAAGCAAACCGTGCAGGAAAACCTGTGATTACAGCTACTCAAATGTTGGAATCTATGGTGGAAAATCCTAGACCTACAAGAGCGGAAGCAAGCGATGTCGCAAATGCAGTCATGGATGGAACGGATGCAGTCATGTTATCTGGAGAATCTGCAAGCGGAAAATATCCGGTAGAATCCGCAGAGATGATGGTAAAAATCCTGAGAGAAGCGGAAAATCTAGATCATATCTATGAGATCCATTGGAATTTAAAAAAATCCGATCTAGAAGTTGAAAGAGCCGCTCTTGGCTCCGCGGCGAGAGAGATCGCAAATAGTATCAATGCAAAGGCGATCGTGAATTTTACAAGAAGCGGATATTCTGCACTCATCACTTCAGAGATGAGACCTAAGGTCCCAATCCTTTCTTTTACTCCTTATTTAGCTACAGCAAGAAAGATGAAATTGTATCGAGGAGTTCAGCCTTACGTTATGCCGTTCATGGAAACTTTTTTCGATATGATCCGTTATATGGAAACAAAACTTCCGGAAGATGGAATGCTAACCAAAGGTGATATCGTGGTAATTCTTTCCGGAGCACCGGGAGGAGAGGCCAAGTCCGTAGACTTTTTACAAATTTATAAAATACGATAAGTCGGGTCGTCCTTAAGATCCGAAAACCAACATATATCAACTCCGTAAGATCGTTTTTTCCTTTTTTATTCCTATAGAAGAGGATAAAAACTGATCATGATCAAGTATATTCTGAGTTGGTTCCTTCTTCTTTTAGCTGCGTTATTGAACGCTGCCATCCGAGAATTGGCTTATAAGGATTTTTTCGAAGAACATCTCTCTCACCAGATTTCCGTTTTTACCGGGCTCATACTTATTTCCATACCGATATTATACATTTCCAAAAAATGGCCTTTTAAAGACCGGATGCAATCCTTTGTAATAGGTCTTATCTGGTTTTTTATGACGGATCTTTTCGAATTCTTAATGTTCTTTCGGGTTTCAGAAAATCCATATAAGGATTTCCTAAAGGTCCATAATATTTTTGCGGGTGAATTTTGGATCTTGATCCTAATCTGGCTAGTAATTTCTCCCGTCTTGTTTTACCAATCCAGTCGCAGATCGATCAAGATAGATTAGAGGATATGTATTCCGGCTTCTGCAAATTCCTTCAGGACTTCTCTGGAAATACTTGCCTTCTGATTTCTTTTTTCTTTGATATGGGTGAGATAACGAAGAGAGAATAACACTCCGCCTTCTTCTACACCTATGTAAACTATAGGTGTAGTCTTGCCTAAACGAACTAAATAGTTTTTAGAAAGTTCTCTTACTGAATAATCTATTTTATGTTGGTCTATCACAGAACCGTTCTTTAGGATCCCGTTCAGGATCTTCTCCGCGGCTTCCCAATCGGAACCGTAAGGGATCTTGATCCGAAACTCATCCCAAACAAATCCTAATTTTTCCTTCACCACATAAACTTTATGAAGAATGATCGTGTGATTCGGAAGATGCACCAAACGATTGGTGGATTGTTCCGATTTAGGATCCTGGCTTAACTCCATCAAAGTAAATCGATTGATCCCAATATTGACTACGTCCCCCTTTACACCTTCGATCTCGATGCGGTCCCCTACTTCGAAACCGTTGCTACCATGGATCAAAAGCCAACCTACATAATTCAAAGTGATATCTTTTAAGGAGATTACGATACCTGCTCCCGCAAGACCCATCACAGTAGGAAGATAAGAAAGTCCGGAAAAAATTACGGGCAGAAGGGACACTGCTCCCACGACCACAAATAAGATCCGAGTGACTCTTCTGCGATTATATCGTACTGCATTATCAGCAGGAGGACTGATCCTATCGAAACTCAAAACGAAAGTTTTATAAACGATCACCAAGGTCAGGATAAAGTACACAACCAGAATGAACTCCTCCGTAATGGATCTTTCCTTGGAGTTCAAGAGGGAAATCGGATTTATAAGTCGAAGTATCTCTTCCATGATAAGAGAACCCAGGCTAAAGAAACTCTAAGCCAAGGCAAGGCGAATTCTAATCCATTTTTTTCTGCTTTCTGAAAGCAGAAGCAATCTCTTCCAGTTCGACCGGAATGTCCCAGATCGGATTTCCGGGAGATTGAAGAAGAACAAAACGAACAGAATTGCCCACATTCTTCTTATCGTGAAGAGTATGTTTTGCTACCTGAGTGGATTTACTCTTATCGTGATACGGAAGATCATATGCCTTCAGTATCTTCTTTAAACCTTCTATCCAAGATGGATCCAATCCTTGCTTTTCGGCGGAAAGAATGATCGCAGTCAATAGTCCGATTGAAACCGCTTCTCCATGAGAATATCTTCTGTAATTCGTGAGAGATTCAATCGCGTGTGCGGTAGTATGCCCCAAGTTTAAAACTTTTCTCAAACCGGTTTCTCTTTCGTCCTGGGAAACTATATTAGCCTTATATAAAATAGAACCTACAATCAGTTCCAGAAGTTCATTAGAAGTATGATCGTAGACATATTTATCGCTCGAGCGGACCTTCTCCAGATATTCTCCTCCTGACAAAAGACCGTGTTTTACGATCTCAGCCATCCCACATCTCCATTCTCTTTTAGGCAAAGTGGATAATGCGATCAGAGGCAAATATACAAACTCAGGTTGGTAGAAGGAGCCAATCATGTTTTTCCCGAGGTCGGCATTTACTGCGACCTTTCCACCCACGGAAGAATCTACGGAGGCGAGCAAGGTAGTGGGAATTTGAGCAAAACGGATCCCTCTTTGGAATGTGGAAGCGATAAATCCCGCAAAATCGCCTACGACTCCGCCGCCCAAGGCAAGGATCAAACTTTTACGATCCGCTCCTAATTCTATTAGTTTGTTATAAACTTCTGCGGTGCGAAGAATATGTTTATTCTTCTCCCCGCCCTTTATATAAATTTCGTGATATGGAATTCCGAGAAGGGATAGTTCCGATTCGTAAAACTTGGAAAACAATCCCGAAAGTTTTCTTTCCGTAAGTATAAATATGGAAGAGATCGGATAAAACCTTTTGATCGTTTCTCCCAAACCTCTGAAGTCTGAATGGATCTGGACCTTGTATTCTTTTGAAAATGCTCTGATCTGTACTTCCCGGATAGGATTCATTTATCATATACCCATTGGCTTCGTATAAAGGGAGCCGGCTTGTATTTTCCGGAAGAAAGAAATTCCTTAATATCCGGCCTTATATCCATTTCTAAAACCGCTCCCAAAGGAAAATAGCCGAATCCTGTGATCGCCTTTTCTTTCAGGTTCACTTCCGGATCCTGTTTTTTGACGGTTGCTAAGAATACTAATTGGAGAAGGTGACGATTCCCCTTAGGATCTATGGACTCATTCAAAAATAAAAAATTAGAACTCGTAATATCGAGAGAAAGTTCTTCTTTTAATTCTCTCTTTAATGCGTCTTCGGCGCTTTCTCCGAATTCTATTCCGCCCCCGGGCAATAACCAATAATAAGCGTTCTTCTTTTTTTGCTGCAGAAGAAGGATCTCCCCCTTACGATTTCGGATCAAAGCGGCCACCCTGACCCTCAAACCTTTCTTTTTAAAAAAGAATTCCATATTAGATTTCGTTAAACCTTGATCTTCAGGGCCTTCAATAATTGTTTCGCAGCGTCTTGTTCTGCGAACTTCTTGTTCTTTCCCTTACCTTCCGCAGAATGTTTGTCCCGGATGGATACGCTAACGTAAAATGTTTTCTCGTGATCCGGTCCGATCTCTTTTAGTAATCTGTAAGAAGGTAGAAGTTTGAATTTTTTTTGGCAAATTTCCTGGAGGATGGATTTATAATCCGTAGCCTCTCTTACCTTATCGGAATTTTTGACGTAATCTATAAGATGTTCGAGTATAAACTTCTCCGCAGCTTCCATTCCTTGGTCTAAATAAACTGCGCCTACCAAGGACTCGAATAGATTGGCTCCCAGTTTTTTTTGGGCGCTCCCCTGGCCTTCTCCTTTTCCCAATAGGACGTAAGAAGTTAGTTCCAACTTTTCGCTGAGACCGTTTAGCATTGCGGTAGAAACTAAAGTGGCCTTTTTTCTGGAAAGTTCCCCTTCACTTGCAGAAGGATTTGTTCTATATAAATATTTTGCGACTACAAGTCCGAGAACTGAGTCTCCTAAGAACTCTAATCTTTCGTTATCTTCTTTATATTCAGGATTTTCGTTTCTGTAAGAACTATGTACGAATGCAATCTCTAAGTAAGAAGGTTTATTAAATCTTAAACCAAGCTCGGACGCAAGTAGGGAAGGATCCTTTCTGATCTTAGGATCTGATTTATTTTGATTTTTAATGTAATTTTTTTTTATCAAAGGATTTTGATAAAAGGAAGGAAAGACTTCCGAGTTCCCGTAAGAACCCGGAGGTCCAGTCAATTAGGACTTTAGAGTGTCGATGAACTTAATTACGTCTCCGACGGTTTGGATCTTTTCAGCATCCTCATCGGAAATTTCAACGCCAAACTCTTCTTCAAGAGCCATAACGAGTTCAACTGTGTCAAGAGAGTCTGCACCGAGGTCATCAATGAAGTGTGCTTCAGGAGTCACTTCGGACTCATCCACTCCAAGTTGCTCAACGATAATAGACTTAATCTTTTCGAAATCTGCCATTTGTTTCCTCCGTACCACTGGAGTGGTATGTAAGTTTTAGTTAGGTTTAGAATCGGGGATGAATTCATCCACCGATTTTTAAACATTTTTTTCTCAAATGTTTTGGCAAGCGTTAACGGATTGGAAACGGGAAAAAAACAGAATATTATCCAAGTTTCTTTTTCATATTTTTTCAAAGAAGATGTTCTATAACTTACAAATTCGATCGACTCAAAGGATCTGAAATTCCGGCTCAGTCCTCATATTCAAATAATCAAAAAGTCACATTTCTAATATTAGATCTTGAGAGACTGTTCTCGATCTTTCGTTCGAACGCCGTTCGGATTTATGTTGATGGAATTGATGAGAACCTTTCTAAGAAAAAGGCATTGTTGGTTCTGCAAAAAAACAAAAGCCCGGAAAATTCCGGGCTTTCTGCCTGATTGATTCAGATTGAGATCCGAATTTTAGGCTTGGACTCCTGGAAGGAATCCCCCACCGTTCACTTCGATTACTTGTCCTGTAATAAAAGAGGATATATCGGAAGCTAGGAAAGCGATGGTGTTCGCGATATCGTCCGGCTGCCCTGCTCTTTTTAATGGAATAGCAGCTACCATTGCAGTACGGATCTTTTCTGGGATCGCATCTGTCATTTCAGTTGCAATAAATCCCGGAGCGATCGCGTTACAACGGATCTTACGACCTGCCATTTCCAGAGCGACTGCCTTGGTCAGACCGATCACACCAGCTTTAGAAGCGGAGTAATTGGTTTGTCCGATATTTCCATTTACTCCAGCGATAGAAGAAAGGTTAATAATGGATCCGCCGTTCGGATTTTTTGCCATAAATTTTATAGCGGACTGGATGCAATTGAATGTACCAGTTAGGTTTACTGCAATTACAGCATCCCATTGTTCCTGTTTCATTCTAAGCATAAGAGTATCTTTAGTGATACCAGCATTATTCACTAGAATGTCTATTGAACCGAAATTATCCACTACAGCTTGGATACCTGCTTGAGCGGATTCCGCATTTGCTACGTTTACGGAAACTCCGATTGCTTTTACACCTGTTGCTTTTGCGATTTCATCCGCAGTAGCTTTACTTGCCTCTTCGTTTAAGTCGGCTATGACAACGTTTGCGCCTGCTTGCGCTAGTTTAAGAGCGGTTGCTTTACCGATTCCGCGGGCAGCCCCGGTTATAATGGCGTTTTTGCCTTTCAAATCGATCATTGGTTTTTTCCTTACCAGATTCTGCGGTTAGCGTATTTTTCAGGCCTGGGGGGTCAAGTGATTCTGGGTGTAGCGTTCACCCTGGGCTTGGCAAAGAAAGCGAGCTAAGTTAAAACTTCGCTTTCTCTATATCTTCTTTGATGCGCTGGTTCACGTCCCTTTCGGCACATTCCACTACCACTCGGATCGCGTTTCGGACTGCATGTGCGTTAGAAGAACCATGGCCAATCAAACAAGTTCCATCTACACCAAGGAGAAGTGCCCCGCCGTATTCCGCGTAATCCAATCTTTTCTTGATCGCAGTAAATGTAGGTTTGAGAAGAAGTGCGCCTGTTTGGGCAAGGCTAGACTGAGCGATACTTTCTCTTAAGACGCTGAATATGGATTTGGAAAGACCTTCGGTTGCTTTCAGTACAATATTCCCCACGAAGCCGTCGCAGACCACAACGTCCACATCCCTTCCACCACCGTAGAGATCTCTACCTTCTACATTTCCAACAAAATCGATCGGTAGTTTTTTAATATATTCAAAAGCCTTTAATGTGACCGAGTTTCCTTTCTTGTCCTCTTCTCCATTAGATAAGATCCCGACTTTTGGTTTGTGAATACTGAAGATGAGTCTGGAATAGATCTCTCCCATGATGGCGAATTGAGCCAAATATTCCGGCTTACAATCCACGTTTGCGCCTGCATCCAGAAGCAGTGTAGGAGCTCCTTTTTCTCTCGGAATAGGAGCGGCAATTGGAGGTCTAAGAACTCCAGGAATTCTACCCAGATATAATAATGCTGCCGCCATTGTAGCTCCAGTGTTTCCTGGAGAGAACATACCAACGCATGTTTTATCTGCGACTAATTGAGCTGCTTGTACAACGGAAGAATCTTCCATCGCACGCACAGCAATAGAAGGAGAATCGTTCATGCCTATGATTTCACTAGCGTGAACGATCCGGATCTTGTTTGTATCGTATTCGTATTTGAGGAGAGTCTCGCTGATATCTTCTTCTTTACCAACGAGTATGACGTTTCTGCCGTCTTGATTTACCGCGTTAACGGCACCTTCTACGATCCGGTCAGGACCGTAGTCGCCGCTCATTGCATCGACGGCGACCCACATATTGCTTAGTTCTCTTCGCTAGTCTTCCTGACTTTCGGTTCTACCACTACACGGTCTTTGTAAAAACCGCAAACAGGGCAGATTCTATGAGGAGGTCTGAAGGAATTACAGTTCGGGCAAGGAACTAGATTCGGTTTGCCGATCGCATGATGGGCCCGTTTCATCCTCACTTTTGATTTAGATTTTCGTCTCTTAGGAACTGCCATTGTTTTTCTCTATAGATAAGGTCGATTTACGACTATGTTTTTTTTATGAGCCGATTTCACAACTGTTTTTCAAACAGAAGTAAAAGAATCCAAGAATTCACCAGTTTCGGCCCGTTTGGTGTATAAGGCGGAACGATTGAACACCAATCTCGCCGTAGATTCCATAATAACTTCAATCTCTTCCAGATTATTGGCTCTGAGAGTCCCGCCTGTGGATACTAAATCCACGATACAATCCGATAAACCCACCAAAGGAGCGAGCTCAATACTTCCGTAAAGTTTAATGACCTCGCAATTGATCCCCTTTTTCAGGAAGAAGTCCTTAGCGATATTAGGATATTTTGTCGCCACACGGACTTTTCTTTCTCCAGAGCTGAGACTCCAACCTTTCGGTCCTGCCACAGAAAGTCTGCACTTTCCGATCCCGAGGTCCAATGGAAGAAGAAGGTCGTAACCTCCTTCCAATAATACGTCCCATCCGACAATACCGGCATCCGCGGAATTCTGCTCCACGTAAGTCGCCACATCCTGGGAACGGACGAGTAAGATCCGGACCTTTCCTTTTTGGTCTTTATAGATAAGTTCTTTGGAATCAGGGTCAGGACGACCGGAAAGCCATCCCCTTTGGAGCATGAGTTCTATGCTCTCTTCGGCAAGCCGTCCTTTCGGAAGGGCCAAAGTGAGCATTAGTTCCCCTGGCTGCTTTTTAATAGAAGATAAGTAGCGAGTTCTCTAACCGATTTAAATTCTTCTGAAGGAGAAGCGATATCTTGGTCTAAGACTTTTTTAAGCAGATCTACTGCTTCTTCTTTTTTGCCGTTTTGCAATTTCAAACGACCTGCTTGGTATAGGCTCCAAGCGTAAAATCCCGCTACATTCTTACGACTGCTTAAGAGAGAAACGGAAACTCCGTAATCGGATTCAGCTTCTGCAAGTTGGTTCGCGCTTTCTCTGTAGTTTCCTGCGATATAAAAATAGTAAGCCTTCACTTCCGGAAGTTCGTCTATTTTTTTACCCGCAAATTCTAACTTCTCTGCCGCTTTTTGGTATTCTCCGTTTTTAGCATATAGATCCCCCAAAGTTTTGGAAAGTCTGATATCTAAAGAAGGGGAACTATAGGAAGAAGCGATACTTTCGTATTTTTTGATCTTATCGGTGATCTCGGTCATCGGAGAAAGAGCAAGCTCCTTCTCCACTTTTTCGATGGCAAGAGTTCCTTTACGGAATTGTTCCGCTCTGTATTCGTTCCAACTAACAACAGTTAGTACGGTAACGAATAACACACCGATCCCAAATAAAACCTGCTTCTTATTCTCTCCAATCTTGGAGAATAAAATCGCAAAAAATCTTTCTGCTCCGGTTAGACCTGGATAAGGATCTATATCCTGAATAGAAGCACCTGTTTTAGGTTCGAATCGTTTCATCCAAAACTCCGAGAGTCGTCCTTATTTTAAGGAAGAATTGATAAAGCTGCCTAAACTTTCTCTGGAAGGAGTGTCGGAAGTTTTTAGATACTTCGCCATCTCTTCTCTTTCTAAAGCCTTGTCGAAATCTTTGATAGACAGAGAGATCTTTTTGTTTTTGGAATCGATCTTAACGACTGCACATTTTACGATATCGCCAGGCTTGTAAGACTCAGCCAAATTGGTGTCTTTTCCGCCAGGGATCTCGGAGATGTGAACCAGTCCTTCGAAACCAGGTTCGATTTCTACGAACATACCGAAGTCCACGATACTTTTGATCTTTCCTTGGACTACGGAACCGATAGGATAACGATTTCTTAATGCTTCGTAAGGATGTTCTTGCAGTTGTTTTAATCCGCAAGAGATCCTTTGTGCATCGAAGTTGATGTCTAGGATGATGTATTTAACCTCTTCTCCTTTTTTCAGTAGAGAAGTTGGGTTCTTTTGTTTTTCATCCCAAGTGATATCGCTGATGTGGATCAGACCTTCGATCCCGTTTTCCACTTCTACGAATGCGCCGTATTTAGTGATGCCGGTTACTTTTCCTGTAAGAACATTACCAACTCTAACTTCAGGACCTAATGCGTCCCAAGGGTTTGGCTGGAGTTGTTTTAAGCCTAAGGAAAGTCTTCTGGTTTCGAAATCGATATCTAAGATAAGTGCTTCTACTTCTTGGCCTTTTTTCAGAAGTTCTTTTGGATGAGGAGGTTTTTTAGCCCAGGTCAATTCGGAAGTATGGATCAAGCCTTCGAGGCCTTCTTTCAATTCAACGAATGCTCCGAAATTAGTGAGAGAAGTTACAGTTCCTCTGATCACCATTTCTTTTTCTAAGGAACGTTTCGCCCAAACCCAAGGATCTTCATACAATTGTTTAAGTCCGAGAGCGAGTTTGTTGTTTTCCTTCTCCATTTCCAGAACTTGAAGTTCAATCTCTTGGCCGATGGTGAAGTATTGTTTGAATGGTGCGAATTTTTTATAAGAGATATCTCTTTGTCTGAGAAGTCCTACAACTCCTTCCAGATCACAGAAAACTCCGAAGCTTGCAATTTTGGAAACGGTTGCTTTAACCTTGTCTCCTACTTTAACTTTTTCAGCGAGTGCGTCCCATTTCTCGTTATTCACTTCGTCTAGAAGTTTTTTTCTGGAAACGACTCCAGAGCGGGTGCGTTCGTTGATCTCAATCACTTTGAAATCGAGTTCCACACCTTTGTAATTTTCTCCATCGGAGAATTTATAACTAAGTTGAGATGCAGGAAGGAAAAGTTCTGAACCTTCTACGTTAACGATGTAACCTTTTCCTTTGATCTCGTTTACCAGACGTCCGCTGACTTGGTAATTATTTTTGAATGCGTCTTTAACAACTTCCCAACCTTTTCTTTGGTCGGCTTCTTTTTTGGAAAGGATACATCCTGAGTCTGTGGACTCTTTTCTTTTTACAAGTGCAGTAACTAAAGATCCGATTTCCGGCTTTTCATCGAACTCGGAGCGAGGAATTCTTCCCTCTTGTTTCAATCCCTCGATTGCCACATAGACGTTATCGTTGTCTACGGATACGACTTTACCTTCGACCACTTGGTCTTTGCGGATCTCAGCTTCGTCGTTTTTCTTTTCTTCCCACTGTTTGAAAACTTCAGCAAAAGTGGATTTGTCTTGTTGGCTACTCATACGGATTGAATTACTCGGTGTTGTTTGGGATTAGTGCGAATCGTTATAAATGCCAGGCTCTAGGCACCCAAGGATCTTACTAATTACACTATTTTTTGGCAGGTTATCTGTGTCAATGAGGATTGCGTCCTCTGCTTTCCGGAGGGGGGCGATTTCCCTTTCCGTATCGGATTTGTCACGGATCACGATTTCCTTTTCGATTTCTTCTAAATCCGAACGAATACCTTGCTCTAATAATTGATTGTATCTTCTTTCTGCCCGAACTCTGGAAGATGCTGTTAAAAAGAATTTGTAACGAGCGTCCGGAAATACGTGGGTACCTATGTCTCTACCGTCCATCACCAAACGATGGGTCTCGGAAAGTTTTCTCAATTGAGAATTTACGAATTCTCTAAATATGGCTTTGTCGGCGATGTATTTGATCTCTCTTGTGATCTCTGGAGTTCTGATCTCTACGGAAACATCTTCTCCATTTAGGAAAATATGATTCTCACCTGCTTCTGAAAATTCGCAGAAAATTTTTACACCTTCGGTTAATGGTAGGAACTCCTTACCGGACAACCAATCCGAAAAGGAGATCGAAGAATTTTTGGATTTATAGATCTTATAAATATGAAGAGTTAATGCGCGGTAGAATGCTCCAGAATCTAGATATTCGAATCCCAGTTTTTTAGAAAGTTCTCGAGCTACTGTGCTCTTTCCCGTTCCGGCTGGTCCATCTAATGCGATCACGTTTTCCGTCATTGCACAAAACCTTCCAACAAAGTTTCGAATCCAGGAAAAGAAGTTTCTATCCAAGAAGTTTCATCCGGGCGAATTTCCAAACCGCTCACCGCTTGGACGATCATAAAACTCATTGCGATCCTATGATCCATTTTAGTAAAAATATTCACTGCATTTCCGGAAAGCCAAGAAGAAAGTTCCGAAGATTGTGTACTAGAGCCGATTTCAGGGATCTCATACCCGTCCGGATATTCATGGACTGTGATCCCTAAATTTCGAAGATTTTCCACCATGGCGGAAATTCGATCGGATTCTTTTGCACGAAGTTCTTCTGCATGACGGATCACAAATCCACCTTTTGCAAACAGACCTGCAATCGTAAGGATAGGGATCTCATCAATGAGAGAAGGGATCCATTCTTCTTTAATTTCAGAAAAATGTAAATTAGATGAGACCGCTTCCAGATCTCCAACAGGCTCCCCACATTCTATCCTTTTGTTATGGACTATAATTTTTGCGCCCATCGCCTCGAGCGCATGAAGTATCCCGATACGAGAAGGATTTAATCCTACATTCTTCACAAGGACGGAACCTTCTTTTAATAAAACTCCGAGCACCAAGAAGAATGCAGCAGAAGAAATATCTCCAGGCACCTTGAACTCTTTTGCCTCGAAAATATAAGGAGGTTCCATTTTAAAATGAGTAGGAGAAAGATAAGTCAGTTTGTTTCCCAAAAATCGGAACATATTTTCCGTATGGTCCCGGGAAAGAATATCCTCTTCGTACTCCAAAGAAGTTTCAGAAGCCATAGCGGCCAGCATCAGACAGGATTTTACCTGAGCGGAAGCAATAGGGCTTTTATAATGAAAGTCGGATAGTTTTTTTCCGACGATATCGAGTGGCGCCTTATCATCCTTTCCGGAAATGGAAGCACCCATGGAATTTAAAGGTTTTATAATACGGGACATCGGCCTTTTTTGGAGAGAATGATCTCCGGTTAAGGTTGCCTTCATCCCTGAAATTCCGCAAAGTAATCCGGCGGATAGTCTGATCCCAGTTCCCGCATTCCCAAAATCTAAAACGGATTTAGGAGAATGGAGAGCGTTTTTACCTGGGCTTGTAAAAACATATTCACCCTTGGAAATTTTTTCGACTTTCAATCCGAGTTGGGTGAAAGCTTTCATCGTGTTCAAAGGATCTTCCGCTTCCAAAAACCCGGAAACATGAGAAGTCCCTTTGGACAATACGGAGAATAATACGCTTCTATGAGAAAGAGATTTGTCTCCCGGAACTGTGATCTCTCTGCCGGAAGAACTAAGGATTCTTGGAATCATTTTGTTTCTTTAAAATTGCGTCCCTATCGATATGAGATTTTTCCATGAAGGACTCCCAATGTTTTAGGTCGAGCGGCTTTTCCGGATTCAGCTCGGAAAGAAGTTTATCCAATCTATCCTTATAGTCCAAAAGCGCCTTATAAATCTCCTCTTGGTTGGAAGAAAATATCGGCGACCACATTTTTGGATTGGAACCCGCGATTCTTGTCATGTCCCTAAACCCTCCGCCGGTCAAAGGCAGAGGGGAATTTTGTGTGAACTCCCTTACACACCTGTTTTCCCAAACCCAGTTTGTCATAAGAGAAGCGATCAAATGAGGAACGTGAGAAACATATGACAAAATCTTATCATGGTCCTTTGCAGGAATTTCGGTAGTAGACATTCCTAAAAATTTCCAAAAATTTTCTATCTCTGAATATGCCTCGTCAGTCGCACCTTTTGGTCTAGTCAAAATACAAAGTCGATTTTCATACAAGTCAGCATTTCCGAATTCCAAACCGGATTCTTCGGAGCCGCACATCGGATGAGAAGAAACATATCTATGTTCTCCTTTCAGAACCGACTCAACCTCGTGAACGATCTCTTGTTTGGTGGAACCCATATCCGTCAAAAGGCCTTTGAAACCGGAAGGAAGTTTGGAGATCACCTCAACAGTTGTATTGACAGGAACTCCGAAAACGATCAGGTCATAAGATTCCCAGTCCGGAGATCTCAAAAATTCTTCGGAAGTGAAAATTTGATCCGCAGATTTAAGACGGATCCCCTTCTCCTTACTGGAGAGAGATCCTACCACTCCCACTATCTCTGCGGAGGAGTTTTTTTTACGTAAGGCCAAAGAGAGGGAGGCACCCATCATTCCCAGGCCGTAAATCAGGATTCTAGAAAATTCAGCTTTCACGGGTTAGGTGGAGAGATCGGATAAGACCCCAAAATCCTGAGATAGATTGTATTTTCTTTTAATACGTTCAGTACCTCTTCGATCTTAGGATCCGTTTTATGACCTAAGAAATCTATGAAGAAGTTATACTCCCAAGAAGTCCTACGAGTAGGTCTGGACTCCACCTTGGTCATATTGATCCCTTTATCAAAGATCGGTTTTAATACATTGTACAAAGATCCGGGTTTATCCGGGATGGAAAACACAACAGAGGTTTTATCACTCCCGGTTGGAGGACATTGATTTTTTCCTATGATCAAAAACCTAGTGGTATTGTCCGACATATCTTCGATAGATTCTCGAACCAAATCTAGGCCGTAAATTTCGGCAGCGATAGAAGAAGCTACTGCAGCGCAGGCCTCCTTCTTCTCCGCAACAATACTTGCAGCCCTAGAAGTAGAAGGAGTTTCCGAAATTTCCACATGAGGAAGATTTGCAGCGATCCAATTCCGACATTGTGAATTTGCGATCTTGATCCCGTATAAAGTTTTGATCTTAGAAAGATCGTGCTCGAATCCTAAAAGATTCAAATGGATCTTAAGATAAATTTCAGAATAAATATTTAGATCGGAAACTAAGAACTGATCCAGAGTGGAGTTCACAAGTCCTTCGGAAGAATTTTCCACAGGGACCACTCCGTAATCCGCCTTGTCGGTTTCGACCGCTCGGAAAACTTCCGGAATAGAAGGAAACTCAGTAGCTTCGACAGAAGTTCCGAATCTAGCACGAACTGCTTGGTGAGAAAAAGATCCTTCCGGTCCTAGGTAACCTATCTTTAATCCCTTCTCCACGGAGAAGGAGCCGGACATGATCTCTCTATAAATTGCAATGAGAACCTTATCCGGAAGAGGTCCTCCATTTAGTCCAAGGATCTTTTCGTATACATCCTTTTCTCTGTCTGGACGATAGATCGGCTCGTTATTCTCTCGTTTGATCTCTCCGATCTCGGAGGCAATCTCCGCCCTGGCCTGGATAGCCTTTACGATTTCTTTGTCCAGGGAATCTATCCTTTCCCGGAACTCTTTCAGTTTGTCGTCATTCTTGGCCATTCTCTATCAAATCATCCAGGTTTTCGAATTTTAATTCCTTCACTTCCACAGGAGCAGGTAAATCGGTCAGTTTATTTAATCCGAAATGTATCAAAAATTCCTTAGTGGTCCCGTACAATGCAGGCCTTCCTGGAACTTCTTTATTACCCACCGGTTTTACCAGTTTTTTAGAAATAAGAGAAGTCACCATTGCTCTGGAAGAAACTCCGCGTATATCATCAATTTCAGATAATGTGATGGGTTGTTTATAAGCAATGATCGCCAAAGTATCCAAACTGGAACGGGAGAGTTGTTCTCTCTTCTTCTCTTTGAAGAGCCTTGCTAAAATTTCAGAATATTTTTCGTTCGTGGAAAATTGGTAAGAGCCTGCGATCTCTCTAAGAACGAATCCTCCGTCCTTCTCTTGGTAATCCAAGATCAGCTCGTCCAATATATCACGAGCTTCCTGTTTTTCACAGTCTATGGATTTTGCGATACTTGCTAGTTTAAGCGGCTCCCCGGAAAGGAAAAGCAGCGCTTCTATCAGTCCTTTTAAGCCGGCTTTGTCGCGTTCCACGGTTCTCCCACCAAGAATATACGGATTTCGCCGAAAGTTTTATGCTGGCGGATGGATACAATTCTCTGCTTGCAGAGCTCCAACATTGCCAGAAAGACGGCTACAATCTCGGCTTTCTCGGGCTTGACCGTAGAAAACAATTCTTCAAAGGAGATATCCGAACGTTCGACGAGCAGTTCGGAAATGGTACCCATCTTTTCCTCGACAGAATACCGGTGGGGCGCGGTAAGTAAAGCGGGAATCTCGCCTTCATCTTCTCGTTTTTCCAAGATCTCATTAAATGCGGAGATCAGGTCTAAAAGGCTTAGATCTAGCCAGGATTCGGACTCGTCTATAACCTGATTGGTCTCTCTGGAAAATACTCCCGCTTGGACCTTGTCCACATCTCCCATCTTCTGGGCAGTTAATTGAAATTTTTTATGTTCTAGAAGTTTTTCGACCAGTTCGGGAGGAAGAGGAGGATCATAATCTTCTTCCTCGAAACCCGGATCGGGTAATAAAGCTTTAGATTTGAGATAAACTAAATTAGCGGCCATAAGAGCGTATTCCGCTCCCATGTCTATATGAATACTTGCAGAAATCTTAATGAAGTTTAGAAAGTCTTGGGTGATCCTAGAAAGGGTTACTTCGAATATATCCACCTTATAACTTTCGATTAGAGACCAGAGAAGACTTAAAGGTCCCTCCGTAATACCACCTTCGGAATTATTCCATTGAACTACGAAGGATTGTGTGGCGTTTTCTCTTTCCATCTTTTTAGGAATTCAGTGCTTTTTCTGCCGCCTGTTGCAATCTTTCAGGTGAGAAAGGTTTTACAACGAAATCCTTCACTCCCATCTTGATCGCTTTCGCAAGAAGTTCTTCCTGACCAAGAGCAGTTACCATGATGATACGCGCTTTCGGATCCAATTTAAAAATTTCCTGGGCTGCTTCGATCCCGTCTTTTTCTCTCATGGTGATATCCATGGTGACTAGGTCCGGCTTGATCGCTTTGTACTGATCAACAGCGATGTTTCCGTTTTCGGCCTCGCCGACGATCTCATGCCCTCCGGCGACGAGTGCGTCCTTCACCATGGTCCTCATGAATTTTGCATCGTCTACTACGAGAATTCTGGCCATAATTAGTTTCCCCTTTCTTTAAGAATGGAAAGTATCCTTGATGTTATTGCGCTTACTGGTTCTACGAACTGAACCCCACCCATTTCGATGGCTTGGCGATTCATTCCGAAGATCACGGAGCTGTCCTCGTCTTGGGCGACGGTAGAAGCTCCGGCCTCTCTCATTCTGAAAGTCGCCGCCGCTCCATCCTTACCCATGCCGGTCATAATCACACCGACTAAGGCGCTCCCGTATTCCCGGATTGCGCTGTCGAATAAAACTTCGACTGAGGGCCTGTGTCCATTTACCAGTGCTTCCCTACCTAAGGCAATCCATTTACGTCCTGCCTTAGATTCGATCTTCAAATGTGCATCACCCGGAGCCACGTAACCTGTTCCGGGACGAACTTCTTCTCCATCCTCGGCTTCCTTTATGTTGATTTTAGAGTGATCGTTTAAACGAGAAGCAAAAGCTTTTGTAAAACCTACAGGCATATGTTGTACGACGAAAATTGGTAGATGAAAATTCTCAGGAAAATCAGAAAAAACCGTCTGTAATGCTTTTGGGCCGCCGGTAGATGTTCCTATACAAACAGCTTCCACAGCTTTTTTTCCATCTTTGAAAATTTTACTTTTGACCGCATCTACTAGTTTTTTTGGATCAAGGCCCGCATGACTTGGTCTCAAGCTTTCGAAATAAGCAAGTATTCTATTCCTAAGGACTGTACCGATTTCTTCCGGATTGAATTGGTTACTGGAAGAAGGTTTCGGAACGAAATCGATGGCTCCATATTCTAACGCTTTGAAAGTTGCTTCCGCTCCGTGTTGAGTTAGAACGGAAAGCATCATTACCGGAATACCCAATTTTCGTTTCTGAAGTTCTTGTAACGCGGAAAGCCCATCCATCACAGGCATCTCCACATCTAAAATGACGATGTCCGGTCTGAGTTTTGTGGCGAGTTCAATACAATCCACTCCGGTTTTACCGGTAGCTATAACTTGGATCCTACTTTCTTTTTTGATCTGGTCCGAAATAATATTTCGCACCAAAAGAGAGTCGTCTATGATCACGACCCGAATCGAATGATCCGCGGGAGTTCCTACCACGACAAAATCCTAGTGTTTAAAATTTCGGAAGCAAACTCATGAGTTCATCGAAGTCCGGAAGGAATAAAAGTACTCCTAACAGGTTGTTTCCCTCATGATTAAATTCAGTGAGCATACTTAAGAACTTAGTTCTTTCTGGTTTAACTGCATCTAGAACTTCTAGGAAGGTTCCTTCCACAAGTTCAGGAACATCAGGCATCACACTCACTTTCGCCTTATTGGAAATAGAGTTCAAAACGGAAGCGCAAACTATGTTTGCAATCTCGGATAGAACGCTCTTAGTATCATCGTCCAAAGCGTCTCCGCTTGCGGTAGTATCCAAAAGTTCTATAGCCAGATTCTTGGCGTTCTCTCTGGAGAACATCATAAGCATATTCCCGTTCAGATCTCCGTTCATTCTGACCTTCATTCCGTAGAATTTATCGTCGGAAAAACGGATCTCAGAAGCCAGACCTTCCTTATCATTCATGATAATTTCAGGAATAAACAGGTCCACGTTCCTGTTCAGGATCTGAGAAAGGACCATACCGGCATTCATCATACCTGTGTTTACAACCGATTCTATCTTCTTGATCTGTTCCTTGGTCAGGTTTCCGGTGAAGTCCTTAGTGTGAGAAACAGACATCATTCTCTGTTTTTTCTGCTCTAAGAAACCTTCTATAATATGATCTGCTCTTTTTCTCTCTTCGTCCGAGACGGGAGAATCAGAGATCAATTCATTGATATGAGATCTGTAAGCTTCTTCCATTCCTTCTTTTTTAGCGGCAGGTCTTTCCAGAACCGCGGTGTTGGAAGAAAGTTCGGAAGTACTATCCGAAGAAGTGATCAATTTGTCCTCGGAAGGTCGGATCTCCATAGTGGACTTGATCGGAGTGGAAGAAATTTCTCTTTCTAGTTCTTCTTTTGCTACGATCACTTTTTTGGAGTCGTCCGATTTTTTACGTTCGTTCTTCTTACGACGTTCTCTTTCTCGAGTAGTGATCTCGTGAAGTTTATGATTATAAACGTTGGTTGGATTAGAAGTTTTTTGGATATATTTCTCTTCTTCCGTTTCGATGGTTCGGATCGTGCTGATACGTTTCATCGTTTCCAGATGATAGTTTACATATCTTGCATTCTCTTCTAACTCTGCGGCAAATTCCACAAGCCCAGGAATATCTAAAACCATGATAATGGTTCCGTCTCCCATGATGGAAGCTCCTGTAAGTCCCTTGATATTTTTGAAGTTTTTCTCCAAGGACTTGATGACTGTTTCGTGTTTTCCAACGAGTTCGTCCACCATGAAGCCTAACTTGCGGCCTTTGTATTGAACGATTACAACTGGGAATTCTTCCCTATCAGTTTTGTCCTGAAGACCCAAGATACGATTCAATCTGTAGATAGGAAGAACCTCTCCTCTTAGATTGATGATCTCGTTTCCTTCTAAAGTAGTGATCTGTTCGTTGTTTACCTTAATGGTCTCGTTCACTTCAGAAAGTGGGAACGCGTATACTTCTTCTTCCATTACGATTAGAATAGAAGGAATGATCGCAAGTGCTTGAGGAAAGGACAGAACGAAAGAAGTTCCGGATCCTTTCTGAGATTGGATGAGAATTTTACCTTTGAATTCTTGGATGAGGCTATTGACCACATTCATTCCCACGCCGCGACCTGAAATATCGGTGATCTTGTCAGCAGTGGAGAAACCAGGCGCAAAAATGAATTGGTAGATATCACTTTCTTCCAAAGCAAGAGCATCCGTTTCGGAAACGAGTCCCTTCTCTATTGCTTTTTTGCGGATCTTATCTAGATCCAATCCGCGACCATCGTCACGGATCTCTACCATAATATTGCTACCGCCTTGGTAAGCGTTCAGCTCTACGATTCCCGTTTCAGGTTTGCCTAACCGTTTTCTGTCTTCGGGAGATTCGATACCATGATCCACCGAGTTTCTGATCAAGTGGAGAAGTGGCTCTCCTAATGCATCGATCACTTTTTTGTCCAGCTCGGTGGACTCTCCGTTCAAGACCAGATCCACTGTTTTTCCAGTTTCTAAAGAAAGGTCTCTGACCAAACGGGAGAAACGACGGAAGACTGTGGAAATAGGTACCATCCGGATATTCATAATACCGGATTGGAGTTCTTTGGAAATACGATTGATAAGATCGATGCGGCCTTTGAGTTCGTTGAACAACTGATCATCCCCGAATGTGCGGAGAAGATCGTCGTAAATTTTCTGGAAGCCAGAGTTTGTGATCACAAGCTCGCCCACGTTATTCATGAGCTGGTCCAACTTGTCGGAAGATACCTTAATACTTTTTAAAGTGATTTTTGCTTCGCTACTTCTCTCTTCTTCATCCAGTTGGTAGGAAGAAGCAATTCCGGATTCCGAAAAACCGCTGAGCTTAAACTCTTGGATCATCAGGTTTTCTACCATGTCTACATTAGCAGCTTTAGTAAGTTCTTCTTGGGATTCGGAACTTACGATCAGGATAGAAAGATACGGAGCCTCTGTTCCATTCTCCAATTCTTCCCCGCTGGGCTTGGTGCGGAATACATGGCCCAAGTTTTTCAGGTTTTGGACAATAAGAGTATAACGTAAGCCCTTCATTGGAGAATCTTTTTTGAGTCCCACTTTTAAGAGCCAAGGTTTTCCGGAACCGTTTCTAAGGATTTCTTCCAGTTCTTTCTGATCGTCCGAGTCCAAGTCGATTCCGTTACCTGGGAGTTCTTCCTGTTTAGCGACAGGAGTAGCAGATTGAGAGATAGATCTTCCGGAAGTTTTTGGAGCGGCCGCAACATCCGGATTTTTTTCGTAAGCTTCTAGTCTTTGGATCATTTCCGTATACGGAGTATCCACTTTTTTACCGGCAGAAACATTCACGATCACGTTCTTGATAAGATCAAAACATTGGAATAAAAGATTTACGAGAGATAGATTGACCGCAAGTTTTCCATCCCGGATACTTTGGAGAAGGTTCTCCATTTTATGGGCCAGGTCGGAAAGATTATATAATCCAACGAAAGCAGCGGAACTTTTTAAAGAGTGAGCCGCGCGAAAAATATCATTGATGGTTTGAGGATCGGATTGGTCCTTTTCCAGCTTTAGAAGATTCGCATTTAGCTCTTCTATCTGGTCTTCGGATTCTTCCAAAAAGAGTTCTGTGTATTCGCCGAGTACTCCTGCCATTTACGCTTCCTCCCCTGCATAATCCATGACCTTAGAAAGATTCAAGTTCAGGATCAGAGATTCTTCGAACTGGCTGACAGATTCTATAAGTTCGCTATAATTCACACTCAGGTCTTCGTCAGCTTGGCTGACCTTGTCTTTACGGATCTTAACCACTTGTTTAACGGAGTCAACTAGGAGCCCTGCCCTTTTTTCTCCTGCGACCACTACAATGATCCGAGTGGAAGGAAGAATATCACAAAAACCTAATCCGAAAAGTTCCTTCAGATCCATGATCGGAATGATCTCACCTCTTAAGTTGATCACTCCCAGTATAAAACCTTCCACGTTGGGAATTCTTGTGATCGGTACCGGTTTTAGGATCTCGTGGATGTAAAGAATATCGATCCCGAAAATTTCCTTATCCACTTCGAATGTAAGAAATTCTTGGAGGGACTCTAATTCTCTCTCTTCTTGGTTTTGTTCCGCGTGGTTGTTTTTATCTAAGGTTTTCACCGGTTCTCCGCCACTTACTCTTTCAAAACGGAAACCTTGGGCCAAGTTCCCGGCTTAGTACATTGTCGGTAGAGAGCCCCCTGAAAAAGAAACTCCCCATCGAATTATCCGACTGATTTTTCTCCCATTTTACCGGGAAAGCAATGGTTTTTTTTCTCCGTAATCACAGTACCTGCTTTCAGATCATGGGGTTCCGCGGAAAAATCGCAAGGGTATAGGTCCTCGAAAGAAAGGCCAATCATTTTTTCCGAAACTATATCCTTTAGAGAACGATCGTAAAAACCTTTTCCTCTTCCGAGCCTCGCCCCTTCCCCATTCCAACCCAGAGCAGGAACTAAGATCCAATCCGCATCTTCCGGTTTTAGATTCCCTTCTCCCGTCGGTTCCAAAATACCGAAAGCACCTTTGGAAAATCCGGAACCTGGCTTAAATTCCAGTCCTGAATTTGTTACTTTTGGAAAAAATATGTCTAAAACAAAATTCCCCGTCTGCGAAGAAGAATCTAACGGTAGAAAAGGAGAAATTTCAAAATCATCAGCAACATAGGAGATGATCTTTAGGTTAGAAGAACTTGAGCTATGTCTCAGAAATTCCAAAAGATTGGAACGGATCCTTTCTTCTTTTTCTTTCCTGGAAGGAACTTCCAGGAGAAGAGATTTTATTTTTTTTCTGGCTTCCGATTTAGAAACCAAATCAAAGATCTCCGATCAAACCTTCTTCTAAAAGAGTGATCAATTTTTTGGTCTTTTCTTCCGCCTCGGGAGAAGAAGGTCCTGATTCGCCGGTTTGGTTTTTGGATTGTTCTAATTCGTCTGCGAAGTTTAAAGCGGCGAGTACCGCAAGTTTCAATTTAGGTGCATTAGGCATTCCTAATTGTAACTCTCGGACTTTTCGGTCCACCAGTTCGGCGAGCCTATGGATATATTCCGGATCGGTATCGCCTACTATGGTATAGTCGTCGCCCAGTATACGAGCTTTGACTCTCTCACTCATAAAAATTACTTAGGATCGTCTTCGATGACTAGGAAGTCGTCGTCCTCGTCCGCATCGAATACGCTGATCGCATCATCATCGTCTTCGATAATGATATCATCATCGTCGGCGGAAACAGGACTGAAGTCGTCGATAGGTTCGTCAGTGATGATAATCTCGTCGTCTCCTCCGGAAGAATCGGAAGATTCAGTTAGAACAGAAATATCATCGTCTTCATCATCTAGAAGAATGATCTCATCATCTTCGTTAAAGTCCTCGTCCGAAGAATCTCTAACAACAGACGGAGCCGCAGATGCTGCTGCCGCTCCTGCAACTGCGCCAGCTGCAGCGCCTGTAGCAAATGAACTCGTAGAGCTAGGCTTAGGTGAAGAAGAGGGAGAAGATCCGCTACCGGAAGCAGGAAGACCATCCAAACGTCCGAGAAGCTGATTGATCTTAGCCTCGAGTGCACGCTCTCTCTCTTTAATTCCTTCCAATTCAGCATTTGCTTTCTGGAGTTGTTCACGGAGAGAAGAAAGTTCTTTTTCTTTCTCTTCCATCGCCAGTTTCATCTGGTCGTTTTCTGCGCGAAGAGATTCGTTTTCTGTTTCCAGGCGACCGTTTTCCGCCCGAAGGTCGCTAATGAGTTCGAGTGCTTTTAGGACTTTACTCTCGAGCTCCTCAATTGTCTCCATAGTTAACATAGTGCGAACCTCGTTCTCCTTTATTGGAGTGGTTTTTTTTTATAAAAATACACTTAGAGCGAAATTTCGTCTAAATATTTCAGACTGCCCATCGGCAAAATCCATCCCATTTTTCATCTTTCTAAAAAAGAGAAAAACCTTTTTTTCTAAAAACGAAGAAAGCCCGTAGAATTACGGGCTTTTTCAGGCAAAGAAGGTCCGAAAACCGGACCTCCGTTAGGGCAATATGATTATGCCGCTACCTTGATTTTTTCAACTAAAGCGTTGAAAGTTTCTTTGTCGCTAAATGCAAGTTCTGCCAGGGCTTTTCTGTCCAAGGAAATGTTGGCTTTTTTCAGACCATGGATGAACTGAGAATAAGAAAGTCCAGCTTCGCGAGCTGCAGCATTAATACGAATAATCCACAGTTTGCGGAAATCACGTTTTTTAGCTCTTCTGTCTCTGTACGCCCATTGACCCGCTTTCATTACCGCGGATTTTGCGGTTCTGTAAAGTTTGGATCTCGCTCCCCTGAAACCTTTAGCGGTTTTTAGGATTTTTTTACGACGATTCTTGTGTATGGTTCCGTTTGTTGCGCGTGGCATTATCGAACTCCGTAAGGCATGAGTCTAACGATTGCTTTCCAATCCGCATCCACTACCAAAGTCATTCCTCTCAGACGACGACGTCTTTTAGGGCCTTTTTTGGTAAGAATGTGACGGGTGTTCATACTCTTCCGTTTTATTTTGTTATTTTTGGAAAACTTGAACCGTTTTGCTGCGGCTCTATTTGTTTTAAGCTTAGGCATTTCCTTACCTCGATAACTCCTGACTCTAACTCTTTCTCTTACTTCGCGGAAAGAGGCGAAATAACTACAACGATCTGACGTCCGTCTAACACAGGTTCTCTTTCCGGAGTACCTACGGATTTCAGATCTTCTACCATTCTGTTGACAACGTTCATTCCGAGTTCGGAATGCATCATCTCACGGCCGCGAAAGCGAAGACTGACCTTTACTTTGTCCCCTTTTTGAAGGAACTCCACCGCATGGCGTTTCTTAATCTCGTAATCATGTTGCTCGATCCGCGGACGGATCTTCACTTCTTTCACGTTGATTACGTGTTGTTTTTTCTTCGCTTCCTTACTTTTTTTAAGTAATTCGAACTTGTACTTACCGTAGTCGATGATCTTGCATACATGGATTTCTTGGTCTCCAGATACTTCTACCAGGTCCAAGTTTTCTTCCTTTGCACGCCGCAGAGCCTCGTCAAAAGAAACGATCACTACACCGTCGTCCGTCACCAATCTTACCTGGGATACCCCGGTAATTTTTTCATTAATTCTATGATTAAATATCTTATCGGTGTTTTTCGGTTGAGGCCTCTTCTGCATTCAATCTCCGGTTTTTTCCAATTTTTTGGCCAATAGGCTGGGTTTCAAGCGATTTTCTCCGCAGACGGCCAAGTACATCAAGTAGAATTTAGTTCAAAGTCCTTCCGAGACTTCCTTTTCGAGCAAAGAGTAAAATTCGGAATACGACATAGAAATCGTTTCCTCACTTCCTCGCTTACGCACTGCAACCGTTCCGGATTCCTTCTCCTTTTGGCCCAATACCAGAAGGTAATTTGCCTTTTTGAGGATGGAATCACGGATCTTGGCCCCGATCTTCTCGTTACGGAAATCGCCTTCTGCCCTAAAGCCCAAATCAATGAGCTTTTTCAAGATCTCGGATCCGTAATCCTGCACATTTTCGGTTACGGTCAGAACACGTATTTGGTTGGGAGAGATCCAAAGTGGGAACTTTCCTTCGAAATGTTCGATTAGGATCCCGATAAATCTTTCCAATGATCCGTAGATCGCCCGATGGATCATGACCGGTCTTTTTTTGGCTCCGTCAGAATCGGTATAATCCAATTCAAAACGATCCGGCATGGAGAAGTCTATCTGCACAGTTCCGCATTGCCACATTCTTCCGATAGAATCCTTGATATTAAATTCTATCTTAGGTCCGTAGAATGCGCCTTCTCCTTCTTTAATGGAGAATGGAATATTTCTCTTTTCCAAAGCTTGCCTGAGAGCGTTGGTCGCAAACTCCCAATCTTCGTCCTTACCTTGCGATTTTTCCGGACGAGTGGCTATATAAGTTTTAAATTCTTGAAATCCGAACTTCTTATACACGTTAAAAGTGAAGTCTATAATATCCAATACTTCTGTTTCCAGATAATCCAAAGGTGCATAGATATGCGCATCATCTTGGGTAAAGGCTCTCACTCTGAAAAGTCCGTGAAGAACTCCATGCAATTCATGACGATGCACGCTTCCTAATTCCGCGAATCTAAGAGGAAGTTCCTTATAAGAATGAAGATGGTGCTTATAGATCAAACTACAGCCAGGACAGTTCATCGGTTTGATCGCGAATTCTTCTTCGTCGATTGCAACAAAATACATGTTCTCGTTGAAATTGTCCCAGTGACCGCTCCTTCTCCATAACTCAGAAGAAAGTACAGCAGGAGTTTTGATCTCTTGGTATCCTCGTCTGGCACATTCTTTACGAATATAATCAGCTAATGCGTTCCATAGAGTAGTCCCTTTCGGATGCCAAAATGGAAATCCTGGCGCTTCCGGTTGGAACGAGAATAGATCCATTTCTTTTCCGATCTTTCTGTGGTCCCTTTTTTTGGCCTCTTCCAATTGGAAGACGTACTCGTCCAATTCCTTCTTACTTGGAAATGCGATCCCGTAAATTCGGGTGAGCATACGATTGTTTTTATCCGCTTTCCAATAAGCTCCGGAAAGTGCAGTCAACTTGAATGCTTTCAAAAATCCGGAACGCGGAATATGAGGTCCTCTACAAAGGTCGAACCATTCTCCCATTCCATAGATGGAAACTTTTTCGTCAGGGATCTGACCCACGATCTCGATCTTGTAATTCTCTCCCATTTTTTCGAAAACGGAAATTGCTTCTTTTTTGTCCCAGACCTTGCGGAAAACTTCGAAGTCTGAATCCA
Organism: Leptospira johnsonii; assembly: GCF_003112675.1. NCBI lineage: Bacteria > Pseudomonadati > Spirochaetota > Leptospiria > Leptospirales > Leptospiraceae > Leptospira > Leptospira johnsonii. The sequence goes on from NZ_BFAY01000007.1 coordinate 145,821, forward strand.
CGATCTTCTTCATCTCCGCTTCTATCTTCGGAAAATCTTCTGGAGTGATCACGGTCTCTGTGAAATCAATATCGTAATAGAAGAAGCCGGGGCCGTTTTCGATGACGGGACCTACGGTTAATTTTGCATCTTTGTATAAATTCTGGACCGCCATTCCTAGTAAGTGAGCCGCAGAATGTTGGAAGGTTTCCCAACCTTCTTTGTCTTGGAAGGTCAAAACTTCCAACTTGGGTGTGGTGTTAGAGGTGGTTGTGGAATCAATGGTCCGGCTAAGATCCAAAACGTCTGTCCCATTCAAACGGACTGCTAGCGCCTTGTTCTTTAAGAACGGAAGTTGGGATTCTATAAAATCCTTATATGAGGAGCCGGCGGATACTTCTTTAGAGCTTCCATCCGGTAAAATAAATTTGACTGACTGATTTTGAACTGCCACAGCTACCCCTGCTTCCATTCCGTCGATACACGGTTTTTTTCGCAAGCGTCTTAGAAGAGCCAGTTTGTAGGAATTCCAACATAAGTGAGTTTGTTGACGAAGAAGGGAATTTGTGATAGGCGTGTAAGCGCTCTCCCACGAGCCACTCCCCCCTCCCGAAGCTGGGTGGGGGCGGTTTTAAAAACGGTGTCGGAACTCCAACATAGAAAGAATTTTTGGCGTTCGGATTTTGCGGGGCGGCCCGCTCGCTTTGCTCGGGTCGCGCTGCTTCGATTTTGCGCATTCGCGCTCATCCGGGCTTCACCCGGACTAAAGATCTACGCATCGCTGCCGCTTTTTCTCACGCGAAGGCGAGAAGATTCCCTAACAGTTCCTGCGGCAAGGATGCGAAGGGGAAGTCCGAAGGACCGAAGCGAACGCGTAGCCCGTAGCAGCCTGGTCCGAGCGATAGCGAGCGGGCCGCCCAAATCTTTACCTTTCTGACCTGTTGGAGTTCCTACAAAATTCTGGGTGATTCCACTTGACCCTTGCCTTCGGTGCGAAAGCCTGTCCTTAATGAAAGCGTTCTTGGTTTTAGAAAACGGGGACGTATACGAAGGTGAATCCTTCGGCTACGAAACCCACTCCGTCGGGGAAATCGTCTTTAACACTTCCATGGCGGGTTACCAGGAAATTCTGACCGACCCTTCCTACGCCAATCAGATCGTAACTCTTACCTACCCGATGATTGGGAACTACGGGATCCATCCTGAAAACATGGAGTCCGGAAAGATCCAAGCCGCCGGAATGATCGTGAAGGAATATGTGGATCGTCCTTCCAACTTCAAAGCCCAAAAGACATTATCTCAATTTTTAAAAGATTATAAAATCCCAGGGATCCAAGGGATCGATACTCGAAAGTTGACTCGCTTTATCCGTACGAACGGAGCTCCAAATGGTGGGATCTTCGTAGCGAATGAATACTCTGATTCTTTCTTAGCGGAAGTGAAGAAGTTCCCGGGGATTGCAGATGCAGACCTTGCGAAAGTTGTCACAACCGATAAAAAATATGAGTTCGGATCTCGCGCTGGAAAAAAATATAAACTCGCAGTTTATGATTACGGTGTAAAGACGAACATTCTTAGGCTCTTGGACGCTGCGGGTTTCGCGGTTTCTGTTTATCCTGCCCAAACTCCAGCGTCTGAAATTATGAAAGATGGTGTGGATGCTTTCTTCCTCTCCAATGGTCCCGGAGATCCGGCAGCTTGCACTTACGCGATCGATTCAACGAAAGCTATATTAGAAAACAATTATCCTCTTTTCGGGATTTGTCTAGGTCATCAGATCATCGGTTTGACCCTAGGCAAGAAGACCGAAAAAATGAAATTCGGTCATAGAGGTGGAAACCAACCGGTTAAAAATTTGGAGACCGGTAAGGTTGAGATCACTTCCCAAAATCATGGCTTCGCTGTGGTTGCCGAATCTTCCGAAACGGAACCAATCTCTTTTATCAATCTAAATGACGACACAGTTGAAGGTATTCTGAAATCTGGTTATCCTCTCCTGTCGGTTCAATACCATCCGGAAAGTTCTCCTGGTCCGAATGATAGTAGGTATTTGTTCCAGAAATTCTACGATTTAGTGGATTCTACTAAGAAGAAGTAAAGTCCTGCGAAGGTTGCATTCTTCACTTGTAGGAACTCCTACAAGTTTCCTTTACTTTTTAGATTTTAAGAAAGAATCCAGTTTATCGAAAGAACTATTCCAACCCACTGTCATGACAGGTTTTAGTCCGTTGAAGGTCTGACGCTCCATTTCAGTAGCCTCTCCAAAAACTTCCCATTTCACTGTTACTCTCGTTTTCTTATTACCCTCTTCTGTAAAATTCACAGTGGTCAAAAGTATATCTGGATAAGTTGGAGCAAACGGAGGTTTAGATAAATTTCCATCCTTGTCGCAAAAGTTCTGAGTATAGATCAAAAGGTTAGAAGGACTTATCTTTTTATAATTCAATTTCCCGTATTTTGTAACCCCATCGGAAGTTGTCATCGACCATTGAGAAGTTCCGCCTTCTTTCACTCCAACACTGATGAAAGTCATAGAAGCACCTGCGGGGCCCAACCATTTTGAAAATCGATCGGGCCTAACCCACATTTCGAATACTGTCTTGATATCTGAATCAAAAGAATGACTGATGATAAACTTGTCTTTCTCGGAAGTATCGTCAACCGACGAACCTTTCATAGAATTGGAAGTCGCACAGCCAAGCATGAGTACGAAACTTGTTAAAAATACTAACTGCAAAATTATTTTTGACTGAAACATAAGATTTCCATACAAATAAGTCTTGCGGCCCGACTATTTGAGTTTCTCCAAATATTTGCTAAGATTACCGATATGTTGTTTGGCACCTTCGATCGCGCCGTATTTTTCATTTACTCTTTCAAGTTCTTCTTTGCTCGGGAAGATCTGCTCCATTGTTAAGTTCGTACCTTCTCCCGCACCTTCGAATATAATTTTTGATTCGAAATGGACGTCCTGGTCGCCTTCGCCGTCTCCTAGATGCTTATAATAAATGTAATGAGGCTCTTTGATATCGGTGAATTGGATCTTGTTTTTATAATCGTGCCCATCTGGTCCATGCATAATAAATTCCCAAATTCCGCCGTTGGTAAAATCCATACTCTTAGTAGTTAATGTAAATCCGTCTGGCCCCCACCATTCGGAAAGATGTTCCGGCATTGACCATACTTCGAAGAGAAGTTCTGTCGGCACATCAAAGTATCTTTTATAAATGACCTTGTTACCTTCGACAATTGTTTCGACGTTATTTTTTATCACGAGCTCTCTCCTTTTTGATCTTTAATACATATTTATCCAATTTATCCAGACGTTTGTTCCATAGGTCGACTATATCCACTAACCAATCTTCCATTTCATTAATGCTTGATCCGTTAAGGCTATAGATACGTTTTTGTGCTTCCTTTTTCATATTAAGGACTTTAGCGCTCTTTAATACTTTCAAGTGATGCGAAATGGCAGGAGGACTAATCTTAAAATTCTGCCCGATTTCGGTTGAGGTAAGTTCGCCGTTTTTGGCTACCAATCTCACAATTTCCCTTCTTGTATCATCCGCAAGTGCGGCAAAAGCATTCATGAATCCATTAATTAAATAATCATTTAATTAAGTCAATGTTTAAATAATGGATTTTGAAAATAGATTTCTGGCTCTTTTACGGAATGAGTTTGGAAAAGGAGAAATGCGAAGGACCGTCGAATATAGGATTTGTAACGAGAGATATCGTCGATGTAGGAGTTCCAACATGAGGGAGAAGGAAGAGATCTAGTTGACGAAGAAGGGTATTTGTGATAGGCGTGTAAACGCTCTCCCACGAGCCACTCCCCCCTCCCGAATCTGGGCGGGGGCGGTCTTAAAAACGGTGTTGGAACTCCTACAAGATTTTCAAAATATGATCAAGACTCTTCGATCAGTTCCAACATTCTTTCTTTCTCTCTGGTATCCGCAGGATAACAAAGAGTTTGGTTGGCAGTAGAAGTCTGGAAGTCTTTGTTTTTTCTGTCCAATTCTACAATTCTGTTTCGGATCTTACGGACTACAATCTGGGTTTCTTCTCTGTCTTTTCCATCCAGAACGACAACATATTTTCCTTGGCCAACTCGGTAACAGTAATCAGTCTCACCCAAATTTTCCTGAATGGAGGCTCTAAGCTCTTCACAGTAATGTGCAAAAAAACCTGCGCCCTTCATGCGGACCATTCTAGTTGCGTTTTGAACTTTAAAAACAGTAAGACTGAAAGGAGTTCCTATCTTAGAAGCTCTAGAAATTGCCTCATCTATTCTGGATTCCACAGGACTGAATGGGTCCCTGAATACTGCGTCTCTTTCTTCCAGCATTAATAAATTGGAAAGTACTGGAGAGGCAATTTCTGAGATCCCTACCGCTGTCTCTCGATCAGTGTCCGTCCAAGGTCTTTCTGTTTCGTGAATGAATAACATCCCTACGAGCCAGTTCAGATTCAAGAACGGAAGAATATCGAAATCGTGCATTAACCCGATCTCATCGTTGGACAATTGTGAGAGTAGTTCCGGATTCTTTCTGAAATTTGCTATTCTAAATACTCCAGGGACGTTAGCTACAATTCCGACTAAATTAGAATCCAACCCCAATCTAAATTTTCCGGAAGTATCAGGTGTGAGAAGGTTTGTTCCGAATACTTTGTATTCCTTTCTAGTAGTTCTGTCCAAAAGTAAGAAACTCCAACGTCTAAGTCCGAGTTCTTTCTTTAATACTTCTACCAGATAGTCGTATGCCTCGTCCATATCGCGGACTCCGGCTAGGTCTCTCGCAGTTGCGAGTATTCTTTCGTTACTTTTGACTACTTGGTTCAGGCGATCGTTTTCCAAGTGAAGCGCTTCCAGATCCATAATTCTTCTTAAAACGGATCCTGCCATTTCTCCTACGATCTTCAAAAACTCCAGATCTTCGATCGTATAGTCTTCGCCTGCTACAGTTTTGCTTAATATTATAATTCCATAAAATTCGTCGTAACTACGGATCGGAACGAGCATCTCTGCTTCGGTTTTTTCCAGGATCTCTTTCTCTTTTTTGGGAGGAGAATGTTTTAAGATCTCTTTCGCATACACAACGGAAGGAGTTTTTAACGCTGCCTGGTAACTTTCGTCCCCTACCTCTAAAACCCAATCAGGATCTGCCCCTATTCCTTGGGCTTCTACAACTCGGAGAACATCATATTCTCCATTTGTAGAAGAGAAAATGACTATGGATTCTGCACCGATCTGTCCTTGGATGGAAAAACTTAAATTCTCAAAAAAGTTGGTAAAGTCTTTGGAAGCGGAAATTTCTTTAGAAATTTCGAATGCAGATAAATAGTTCTCTAATTTTTTACGGGAGGCGATCTGCACATCGATAGGCAGAGTAGAATAGTCGGAATCATCATCGAATAAGAACTGCGCGTTCTCCGCGTCCTTCTGTTCTTTGCTGAAAGGACGACCAGCTTCTTGGTTTGCTTGGTTCTCCGCATCCTTGACCCAATCGTCGAAAGGATCTTTAATCGCATCCGGTTTAGAAAGCCCTGGCGGGAACTTTTCTTCTTCTTTTGCTTCTTCCGCTTTGGATAATAATCCTTTGCTTGGAGTTTCCTCAGGAAGTTCGCCGAAGTCCGCACCCAGATCCGAATCTTCTAATCCTAACCCAAGATCAGGATCTGATTCAAAATCGGATCCATTTTCTGCGGTATTACCGAAATCCATGGAGGATAGATCGAAATCGCTGTTCGCTTCTTCTCCAAAACTTTCCTCGCCGAAAGCCGAATCTGGAAAAGAAACTTCTGCATCTGTATGTTCTTCTCCAAAGTTATCACTCGAAGCATCCGCACCAAAATCGATATCACCGAAATCGGCAGAAGGAGAATCGAAACTAAAATCTTCTTCGGAGGAAGTGGATGCAGTTGCAGGCTCAAAGTTAGTATGGTCTTCGTAGGCCGAAGCGGCTTTCTCTTTTCGGCCGCCGAAATCCATCGCTTTTTCCAACAGCCCTTTAGCACGTAAAGCCATGGACTTTTTTAAAAGAGAAGGTTTTTCTTCTCCGGAAACTGCAACCGAAGAAGTTTTAGCTCCGGATTCCAAATTCCCGGAACGAATGAGACGAGTGACCTTGTCCAGCAACCCCATCGTCAAACGCCGATTTGTTTCATTAATTTCTTATAAAGTTCGAAATAGTCGGAACGAGAGAAGTCACGAATCATTTCATCCGGAAGATTTCCTAATAGTTCATCCAGATATAGAAGGATACGTTTCATCTCGTCCTGAGTAGGAGTTGTTTCACCGGATTCAGGCTCTTCAGCTGCAGCTCCCGCTTGGCGAATTTCTTCCAGAGGAGAAAGTTCATCCTCATCTGCATACTCGTCCAAGATAAAGTTTAGTTCCGGTTCCGGAGCTAATTTCTCTATCGTTGGAATGATCTCTCCGCCTATATTTCCCGCAAAATCCAAACCTGAAATTTGGATATCGTCTTCCAGGGAGCCTAACGCGTTTAATTCATTTGCTTCAGGAGGAGATGATAATAATGAATCCAAGTCCTCTGAATCCACTTCTTGTGGAGTTTCGTCAGAGAGTAAATTCCCTAACTCATCGTCGGACAAAGTGATAGGTTCATCCGCTTCTTCTGTCAGATCCCAGTCAGAAGGTGCGGCAACTGCGTTCTCATCCGCAGTTCCAAGACCGCTTAGATCGGCAACAGGCCCGTCCCAATCAATATCATACTCCGAAGAAACATCAGGCGTTCCGATGTCGTCTAACTCGTTGATCGGAAGTGAAATTGGTTCGTCAGAATCTTCCATCAAATTGGAAGACGCGACTTCCGCTTCAGGTTCTTCTTCCAATAAATGTCCTAACTCATCTTCGGAAAGGGCTATCGGTTCGTCTGCTTCGGTGTCTAAGCTGAAATCTCCGAATTCTACTGGAGCAGCATCGTCATGTTCTTCCGGTGGAGCTCCTGCAAATATATCCGCATCTGAAGCTTCTTCTTCTCCCGAAGATAATAGGTCTCCCAGTTCGTCGTCCGAGAGTGCGATCGGTTCGTCTTCTTCAGAATCTAAAGTGGAAACTGTTTCTTCTTCTCCGGAGAGCAAGTTCCCAAGTTCATCGTCTGAAAGTGCAATCGGTTCGTTATCGTCTAAGTCGGAAGAAAGATCTAAGGAAGTTCCAGTATGTTCTTCTTCCTCTTCTGTTCCGGAAGATAATAAATTTCCAAGTTCATCGTCGGAGAGTGCAATCGGTTCGTCCGCTTCCACGGTTTCGGAGAAGAAATCTTTTTCGGCAGTTTCCGTAGGAGAAAAATCCATTAAATCGGAATCTGAAGATCCAAGAATATCCTCGTCGCTTGCGGAAGTGAAGTCTCCTAAAGATTCTTCGAATGCTTTTTCTTCGGACTTAGCATTATCCTCGAAATCTTCCAGATCCAATCCGGTATCCAAAGGATTTTCTTCTTCGCCCATTCCGAAGTTTTCGAAATCGGAAACAGGGAGAGAAATAGATTCATCTTCTCCGCCGAATTCGTCTTTGGTTTCTTCCGGCTCGGAATCAAAATTAAAATCACTTAGATCCAATTCGGAAGAAGAATCTGCCTCTTCCATTCCAAACTCTGAATCCGCTGTAGGAGCTCCTACAGAATCAAGATCGTCTAGTTGGATACTTTCGATTTCGTCCTCATCTCCAGAGGATAATAAATTTCCTAGCTCGTCATCTGAGAGTGCGATCGGTTCGTTAGCTTCTTCTTCCATATCTAAGCTGGTAGAAGTATGCTCTTCCGAAACGGAACCTATATCCAGGTCTCCGAAATCTCCCAATTCTTCGAAAGAACTTTTGTTTTCGAAAGAAGACCCATCGCCTTCCAAAAGATGATCCAATTCATCTGTCGAAAGTGCGATGTCCTCTTCTTCTTCGCCTTCAAAATTAATATCTTCCGTTAATTCGGAAGAAGGAGTAGAAATATCGTCCCCGCCTAGATCTCCAAATCCTTCTTCTTCCAGGTTAGGACTGAAGTCCTCTGCCATGATATCGTCTAACTCATGTTCGGAGAGAGAAATTGGACCTTCGTCGTCGGAGATCAATTCGTCTTCGTAGGCTTTAGAACCTGAATCTTCTGGAGCGGAAACTTCTTCCTCGTCCATGGAAAAGTCCGCAAGATTCGATCCTATATCAATATTATGTAATTCGTCGTCGGATAGTGAGATCGGAGCCTCATCATCCAGGTCTACGTCGGAGAGTCCCACTACTTCGTCTTGGTCGGAAACTTCTCCCCCCCAATCGAATGGTTGGTCGTCAGAATGGAATGCAGAGGAAGGAATATCTCCTGGCTGAGAAAAATCTCCCAGATCCAAGGAACCCAGGTCTCCGAATGCTTCCTCATTACTTTCGATAGGTGGAGAAGATACGGAAGGAGCAGATTCTCTCCAAGAAGGAGCGGAGGACGAAGAAGTCGCAGTAGAATTCAGATCGTCGTCAATATCCAGAAGTCTATCGATCTCTGCATCGATCATTGGATCAGTGAGTTCGAAATCAAAGTCTTCGTCTAGATGAACAGACTCATCTAGTTGGCTTAGGTCGGAGCCAAAGTCAGTTTCTTCCGGTTCAAAGTTAGGAATATCGTCCGGATAATCGTCTCCGGAAGAAGCAAGTAATTCCTCGAAGCCTTGGCTATCCGGAGAATCTCCTGGAACGGAATCGAAATTAAAATCGGAGGAGTCGCCATCGCTAGCCAAGAGAGAATCTATTTCGTCCAAGCTCATTTCACTCGGATCAAAATCCTCTCCGTTTCCAGCTGGAAACCCCTCTCCCTCGTCTATCGTAAAATCGTCCGCCATGCTTCCTACAGTATGCTAAAAATCCGTCTCTATAATTCGGAGGATCTCCTAAGTTGCAGGAAATACAATCCGAAAATGTTCCGAGACAATCCCCTTATATATTAGAGGACCGTTTCACTTACATGGGAAACTTCTTCGGCCTTAACCGACAGAAGTGTCCCTTAATAATTTTCGGAATTTGGAACCCCTAAATATTAGCGGGAAGCCGCTAAAATTCGGGTTTTTGCTTTTAGGACGAGAGTATTTTTCTCGCTGGAGGCAGGAAGAGCTTCCGCTTCTTCTAGGGCTTTTTGGGCGGAAGCCAGGTCGATATCTTCTTTCAAGCTACCATGGTCCGTCAAAATCGTAACTTTATTGTCTCTTACTTCGAAAAACCCGCCTTCGATCGCGGCGATTTTGGTTTTATTTCCTTGTCGGACTTCCAACACGCCGATCCCAAGCAGGGAGACAAGAGAGGTATGGCCCGGATACACTCCGAAAAACCCTTCGCTTCCAGGCACGACGATACTGTCCGCATCGCCGTGGAAGAGTAGTTTCTCTGGAGAGATTACCGATACGTCTAGCTTGGCTGCCATCGATTATGCTCTCAGGTTTTTGGACTTCTCGATCGCGTCTTCTATGGTTCCTACCATGTAGAAGGCTTGTTCTGGAAGATGGTCGCAATTTCCGGCGATCAATTCTTTGAAAGAACGAACTGTATCGGAAAGTTTTACGTATTTTCCAGGAGATCCTGTGAATACTTCCGCTACGTGGAAAGGCTGAGAAAGGAACTTCTCGATCTTTCTTGCACGTGCCACCAGGACCTTATCGTCCTCGGAAAGTTCGTCCATACCAAGGATCGCGATGATATCTTGTAGGTCTTTATAACGCTGAAGGATCCTTTGCACCTCACGAGCAACACCGTAATGTTCCGCACCCAGAACTTCTGCGTTCATTACGCGGGAAGTAGAATCGAGTGGGTCAACCGCAGGATAAATCCCTTTATCTGAGATCGCACGAGAAAGAACCGTAGTTGCATCCAAGTGAGCAAACGCGTTTGCAGGAGCAGGGTCAGTCAAGTCGTCCGCAGGAACATAAATCGCCTGAACGGAAGTAATGGATCCCTTACGAGTAGAAGTAATACGCTCTTGAAGAGCACCCATCTCTGTGGAAAGAGTCGGTTGATATCCAACCGCAGAAGGCATACGTCCCAGAAGTGCAGATACTTCCGATCCCGCTTGGGAGAAACGGAAGATATTATCTACGAATAGTAGTACGTCTGTTCCGATGGAATCACGGAAATGTTCCGCCATTGTAAGAGCAGAAAGAGCCACACGAAGACGAGCACCAGGAGGCTCGTTCATCTGACCATAACAAAGAACGGTCTTGTTGATAACTCCGGATTCTTTCATCTCTCTCCAGAGGTCGTTTCCTTCTCTGGTTCTTTCGCCCACACCTGCGAATACTGAGAATCCACCGTGTTGTTTTGCGATATTATTGATTAATTCCTGAATAAGAACCGTCTTACCAACTCCGGCTCCACCGAATAATCCGGTCTTTCCACCTTTGATATAAGGTGCAAGAAGGTCGATTACCTTGATCCCTGTTTCGAATACTTCTGTTTTAGGAGAAAGTTCTTCGTAAGTAGGGGCCGCTCTATGGATTGGCATACGTTCTTTTACTTGGATCGGAGCGCCTTCGTCTACAGGCTCACCTAATACGTTAAAAATTCTTCCGAGAGTCACGTCCCCTACCGGAACGGAAATAGGAGCTCCTGTATCAGAAACTTCCTGGCCTCTGGTCAACCCGTCGGTGGAAGAAAGTGCAATCGCGCGCACCGCGCTATCGCCGATATGCTGTTGCACTTCGGCGACGATTTTTTCCTTTTGGCCGTTGATTACCGCATTGATCTCTAATGCGTTAAAAATTTCGGGCAGATGTCCGGATTCGAACTCGATATCCAAAACGGATCCGATGATTTGTTTTACTTTACCTATGCTCATCCAAGTACTCCAATACCAGAACTAGTTTAGCGAGTCCGCACCCGCTACGATCTCCGAGATCTCCTGAGTGATCTTCGCCTGACGGATACGGTTATAACCGCGGGTCAGGAGTTTGATCATCTCGGAGGCCGCGTCCGTTGCGGATTTCATGGCCACGCGTTTTGCGATCTGCTCGGAGCAATTCGCTTCCAAGATCGCTTTTAAAAATGCTGTTTTAACAACTAAGGGAAGAAGAGATTCCAGGATACTTGCCGGGCTCGGCTCGTATAATACGTTGGAACCTATATTTGATTCACCTTGCGCTTCGAACGGAAGAACCTTAGTTACTTCCGGCTCCTGATTTGCAGAAGAATGATATACTGTAGATACGATTTCCACCGCATCCACTTCTTCTTTTGCGAATAGATTCAGGAAGAAGTCCGCGAATTCCTCCGCTTCCTTATAACCGGACTTATCATCTATATGAGTGTAGGATTTTTCTATTTTCTCTTTTGCAAATTGGAAATAGGAAATTCCTTTTTTACCCACAACGAAAAGTCTTACGTTCGCTCCTTGGTCTTTCCACTCTTGGATACGTATTTTCGCCAACCTGATCGTTTTGGAGTTATATCCTCCACAAAGACCTCTGTTAGCGGTGATCACAAGTATAGCGACGGAACGAATCGTATTCGGTTTTCTTAAATAAGGACTTTTTACCACGGAAGCTAGGGATGCAAGCGCACCCACCAGTTCTTTAATCTTATTAGAGAACGGATGAGACGCGTTCACCCGATCACTCAACTTTTTGGATTTGGCCGTAGCGACCATTTCCATAGTTCGAGTGATCTTCCGAGTGTTCTTAACGGAACTAATCCGTTTCTTTATTTCCCGGGGTGTAGCCAAGATTTTTCTCCGCTTACTTCAGGTTCCTAACAAAGTCCGCTGCGATAGAGGCGATTACCTCTCCCAGTTTTCCTTCATCCGAAATTTTCTTTTCAGTACGAATTGCGTTCAATACTTCAGGCTGTTGGGTGCGAAGAACATTCAATAAATGTGCTCCGAACTCTCTCACCTTAGGTACAGGAACCTTGTCCATATGACCGCGGGTAACCGCAAAAATTTCTACTACCTGCTCTTCTACAGGATAAGGGCTGGAAACAGGCTGTTTCAACATCTCTACGATGCGATATCCTCTATCCAACTGTGATTGTGTGACAGGATCCAGATCGGTTCCAAGCTGAGCGAATGCTTCTAACTCGCGGAACTGAGCTAATTCCAGTTTCATTTTTCCTGCGACTTGTTTCATCGCTTTGATCTGAGCGGCGGATCCCACCCGAGATACTGAAATACCCACATCCACTGCAGGACGAACCCCAGATGCGAATAAGTTAGATTGAAGATAGATCTGACCATCAGTGATGGAAATCACGTTAGTCGGAATGTATGCGGAAACCTCACCCTCTTGGGTTTCGATGATAGGAAGCGCGGTGAGTGATCCTGCTCCGTATTTTTCATCTAATTTCGCAGCACGTTCCAGCAAACGAGAGTGAAGATAGAAAACGTCTCCAGGGTAAGCTTCGCGACCCGGAGGACGGCGAAGAAGAAGACACATCTGGCGATATGCTACTGCTTGTTTAGATAAGTCATCATAAACAACCAGAGTCGCTTTTTTCTCGTTATACATGAAGTATTCGGCCATAGAACAGCCTGAATAAGGAGCGATGTATTGCAGAGGAGCAGGCTCTGCTGCAGTCGCGGAAACTACGATTGTATATTCCAAAGCTCCTACAGCTTTTAGTTTTTCCACGATGGTTGCAACAGTGGAAGCTTTTTGTCCGATCGCTACGTAAACGCAGATAACTCCGGAACCTTTTTGGTTGATGATCGTATCCAGAGCGATGGAAGTTTTTCCAGTTCCACGGTCTCCGATGATCAACTCCCTTTGGCCTCGGCCTATTGGGATCATTGCGTCGATACTTTTGATACCTGTTTGAAGAGGCTCTTCTACAGGTTGTCTTTTGGAAATACCAGGAGCAGGACTTTCTACCGCGCGGGTATGTTTTGCATTGATCGGGCCTTTACCGTCAACAGGCTCTCCGAGTGGGTTTACCACACGACCGAGCAATTCGGGACCGACCGGAACTTCTAAGATTTTATTGGTTCTCTTAACGGAGAAACCTTCTTTGATGTTCTTATATTCACCGTAAATGATCACACCCACGGAATTGTCTTCCAGGTTGAATGCCTGACCGCGGATCCCGTTTTGGAATTCCACAAGTTCTCCGGCCATTACGTTTCTAAGACCGAAAACTCTCGCGATACCGTCCCCTACTTCCAGAACGGTACCTACTTCTTCTACGGCGAGGTCCTTTTTATAATTTAAAATTTCTTGCTTGAGAACCGACGTGATTTCGTCTGTTTTAATTTTCATACACAACTCCGACCGGTAATTTACTATCCAGCAAGGTTTGCCTTACTTTTCTGAGTTGGTTCTTCATAGAACCATCGATTGCCAAATCCTGGAAACGAACCACAAACCCACCGATAAGGCTGGGGTCCTCCTTAACTTCCAAGATAAACTCTGATTTGAATCTTTCTTTTAATACTTCCCGTAATTTGGAGAGCTCAGCCTCACTCAATAACGGATAACTTCTAACTTTAGCGCGAACTCTTCCGGCTTTGCGATCCAGCTCTTCCTTTAAGGCATCGTGGATTTCGGAAAGAAAGGAAAATCTTCCCCTGCGAAGAAGCACTTGTAAAAAGTTCAGAGTAAGATCTGAAACTTTTCCTTGGAAGGTTTTGAGTAAAACCGCTTCTTTTTCTTCTCTTTTAACCGCAGGAGTATCGAAAAAATTACGAAACAAAGGTTCAACGCGGAAAATTCCTACAATCGAATCCAATTCTTGTTCGGCTTCTTCCGGTGAAGAGCTAGCGTCCGCAAATGCGGCCGCGTATGTTTTTGGGATCGCTGAATAGCTCATTTGTTTACGCGCTCAGTTTTTTGATCTTACCTAACTCGGTCTCAATAAAGGACTTGTAATCGTCTGCCTTTAACTGTTTCTCCAAAACCAATCCAGCGACCTGAACGGTCATTTCTACGATCTGTCCTTGGAGTTCTGCTAATGCTTTGGATTTTGCAAGTTCGATGTCTTTGATTGCGCCGTCTTTTAGCGCCTTCACTTCTTTCGAAGCATCATCCAACATTTTGTTTTTCAGGTTAGTAGCGTCCGATTTCGCTTCCGCTACGATTCCGTTAGCTTGGTCTTTTGCTTGTGCGATTCTTGTTTCATAATCTTTAAGCAAAGCTTCCGCTTCGGAACGTACGTCAGCAGCCTTACGAATATCGTTTTGGATGGTCTCAGCTCTTTCATCCAGAGCTTTGAGGATCACATCCCAAGCGAAAACTTTAAGGATAATGACGACTATAACGAAGGTAACCAGGGTCCAAATAATCAGACCCGGATTAACGTCTAGTAGCCCGCCTAATCCTTTATCAGCTGCTAAGAGAAACAAGATTACTTACCTTCAGCTGGTGCGGAAACTTCAGTTTTAGCAGCTGCTTTGTTAACTGCATTGTTCAGAGTTCCACCTGCGAGGAACGCAATCACGATTGCGAACAGAGCCGCACCTTCGATTAGTGCTGCAGAGATGATCATCGCAGTTTGGATCTTTCCAGCTGCATCAGGCTGACGGCTGATTCCTTCAGCGGCAGAGCCACCGATTCTTCCGATTCCGAGACCTGCGCCTAAAATAGCGAGTCCAGCTGCGATTCCTACTCCGATGTATCCTAGTCCGAATTCCATTGTACTATATTCTCCTATTTGAAATCAAAACGCTTATAATTAAAATTAGTGCCTATGCATGCTCGAGCCCACGAAGAGCGAGGTTAGAAGAGCGAAAACGTAAGCCTGTAAGAAGGCTACGAACAATTCTAAGAAATAGATCGCGGTTGCTCCGAAAACCGAGATCGGTGCCACTCCCCAGGATTGGAATTGGAAAATGAATCCGAGTAGCGCTAATATGATTACGTGTCCCGCAGTCATGTTCGCTAAAAGACGCACAGTGAGTGCGAATGCTTTAGCAAGCGGAGAAATGATAAACTCCAACGGCCACATCAGGATGTATAAAGGCCAAGGCACTCCGTTCGGAACGGAATGAAGAATGAACTTTGGTCCTTGGTAAACAAATCCTGTTCCGTAGATCAGAAGTAAAGTAATGAGTGCGAGTGTAACGGTAACCGAAACATCACCTGTCACTGTGATACCGTTCCAAACTTTTGCGATCCAGATCGGTTCATGGTGACCTGAGTCAGTATGTGCAGCTGCCGGAACTTCTTCTCCTGCATTTATGGATTCCATTCCGAGTTGGATCACTTCTCCCACCGGAGGAATGAGTCCCATTAAGTTACAGAATAGAATGAAGAAGAATAATGTAAAAATATAATGATAATAAGCGTGTCCGTGACCGTCTGTATTTGCATCCACTACATCCTTTTTCAAGAAACTCACGAAAGCTTCTACGCCGTTAGCGAATCTACTTTGTATCTTTAAAGGGTTTTTTGCAATCAGTCGAGCGGCAGGAATAAATACGATGAGAAGAAGGAAGGAAACGATCCACATCATCGTGACACGACGAGTGATATGCAGATCCAAACCGCCAACAAAATGGAATTTATGGCCGGTAGAATGCTCAACAAAAATGTTTTCTGCATGAGGATCGAAACCTTCGTGACCCTCGAAAACTTTCTTTCCGCCTATATTGAAAGGAAACTCCGCATGGTCCATCAAGTGATGAACTAAAACCTCGTTTAGATCAAAAGGTTTGGAGGCTCCTCCCTCGGAGGCGAATAATGGAAGTGAGAACAATAATAATGCGGTCGCGAAGATTTGTTTCAACATACTTGTAAATGGATCCTCTCGTAAACGACAGGAAAGAAGAGTTTTGGGAGCACCATCCCAGGGTTCTATTTCCCGCAATATACCTTTAAAACGTTCTTTGAAGCGTTTTAAGCGGTTACCTTGCGAATACCAATATTAAAAGGTTGGCGAAATGGGCAATAAAAAAACCGATCACAAAACCTTCACGTTCGCCTCTCCAGATAAACAGTACTAAAACGGCTAAATGAATAAAAAAAGACAGAACAGTCGTTCCAAATTGGATCAAAAAACCTTCTTTGGAATGTTTCCAAAGTAGATAAAATCTAAAATTATAAAGAAGCAAAGATACTGAAAGAGATATTACAATTCCCTTCCAAAAGCTTAGGTCGGAAACCTCGTAGAGTCGAAACCATAATCCGAAGACTATAAGAAGTAAAACAAAACCTATATAATACTTTTTAGGTTGTAATACCCCGTCCAAGTCCTTCATCCCAAAGACCGGACTTATTCCTTTTTGTCGAATTGGCCAACTCTCATAAGAAGATAATAAATCCCGTAACCGAATCCGAAAATTGCGCCGAACAAGATCCCAAAAGGAGACCAACCGAAACGTCCATCCAAATACCTTCCTATAAAAACGGAAGCTATGATGATAAAAGCGAACTCGGTTCCTACGCTCGCAAGCTGCCAAGGGGAGACATCTTTCTTTTCAGGAGGTTTTTGATCCGGTTCGCTCATATTTATTCCAGTACGGTTCCGATTCGATACCAACGGACCTGCATTCTAGGAATTCTATAAAATATAGTACTCTTGAACCAGTTCATATTAGAGCCTATATCCCCACATTTCGATCTAAATTCTTCCGGATCGTATTTTTGTGCGGAGTCTCCGTTCATTCCAAGGTCTTCTGCACTTTTGTAAGCACATACATGATCCTTCCAATTGATGGAGAAATAGATCAATGCTGCTTTTCCGAGTATATTGTCTCTAGGAACGAATCCCCAGAATCTGGAGTCGGAAGAATTTGTGCGGTTGTCTCCCATCATCATATAATGATCTTCAGGGATCACACAACCAGTGACCTGAAAACATTCAGCATCTTTGAACTCGTGAGTATAAGGACGAGTGTTCCCTTCGATAACGTAATGATCGAAGCCAGGTTTCTTTTCTTTAAAAAGATAATATTGGACTGCAGCATCATCGTCCAAGTCGTCGAATAGATTTCTCTTTTCTTCGTCCTTAAAATCATAAGCGGAGAAGGTTGTACTCCCTTTTTCCATGTATTCTATTCTGCCATAAACTGTAGGGAATCCATCTCTTTCGTGCAGGACTTTTACAATACGGATCCTATCACCGGGAAGACCGATCACTCTTTTAACGAATCTTTTCGGGAACCAGCCTTCCTTTTCCTCCGGAGAGACAGCTCCATCGGGAGGGATGAAGGTTACGATATCCCCTCTTTTTGGATCATCATATCTTTTGAGTTCTATATCCGTAAAAGGAAGTCGAAGAGAATATCTCATCTTATTTACGAATAGAAAATCCCCGATTTTCAATGTGGGGAGCATGGATCCGGAAGGAATATTGTTCGCGTCCAGTACGGAAGATTTAAAAGCTAAGACTAATAAAACGATAAAAAAGAAGGAGAAAGTGGAATCTACGGATTCTTCTCCAAATATTTCCTGGATCCAAGTAAGAAGTTTTTTCAAAAAGGTACTGCCCTTCGGCTGGCTCATAGGCCTATTGATACGGAATCGGTATTTCCCGTCAATTCGGAAGACTGAAACCCACTTTCCCCATTCAGTTTCGCACTGAGATCACAGAGGCAATCGTTACATTCCGCCGGTTTCAGTGACGAGATATGTTTCTGCTGTTCTATCGAAACAGAAAGCTTCTACCCCGCCACCTCCGCTAGTGAAGTATTGTGGATCATTTTGTATGATAAAACAATCCTCTCCATCTGTATCTATGCAGGCCTGGGTCGAAGCTACACAAACAAAATAGTTAGCAACCGGATTGAATTCTTCCTTTTTCTTTCCTTTAAGCTTGTCCATCTCCTCTCCGGAACATCCCAAAAAGAGAAATAAACTAAGTGTTGGTAATAAAGGAAGTTTTTGAGCCATTTAGTTATTGAGATCCCGTAGCAATTCAATAAGTTCCCGCGAAGGATCGAGCCGGGGTCACAAAATCGTGAATGCGATTTTTTGACCGGAGGCGAGAGCCTGGTCCGAGCTTTTGCGAGGACGCGGCCAAACCTTCCCCTAAAAGACCCCTCCAAAAGTTTAAAATTTTCAAAAATCCTTACTCTTTTTTGGAAACGGACGATACTATAAACGTGAAAGAGCAGATAGACCGCAAAATTATCGAACTTCGCCGCCACCTGATTTCTCTGAAACAGAGCTATCCTATCGTTGGATTGAAAGGTGGCACGGAAACGGAAGATATGGATTCGGACGAGATCCGAGCGCTTCATATCGTTGCCAAGGATTTGGTTCCGGTCACGGTTAAGATCGGCGGGCCAGAAGCCAGGACCGATATCCGTATGCTTGTAAAAGAAGAGATCGAGGGGATTTCCGCACCTATGATCGAATCTTCTTACGCACTGAAAAATTTTATTTCTACCCTTAAAAGTATGCTAAGTCCTGTGACTTTTTCCAAGGTCACAAAGGCGATCAACCTGGAGACTATCACAGGTTACAAAAATTTATTAGAGATCGCCGACTCGAGTGCATTCGAGGATCTGGACCAAGTGACTGCAGCAAGATCGGATCTTTCTTCATCTATGGGTATGATCCCCGATGATAAAGAAGTGATGAAAGTCACTCGCACCATCATTGCTATCTCCAAAGACAGAGGTAAAAAAACTTCTGTGGGTGGGACGATCACAAAACAAAATTTTAGAAAGATCGCAGAAGAGATCCGTCCGGACAAGATCAACTCCAGGCATGTTTGTGTAGACGCAGCAAAATCTCTGGAAAAATTTCCGGAAGAAGTAGCAGAAGTTATGCTCCAATTCGAGATAGAATTGTACGATCTGTTCTCTCTTTTAAAACCTGAAAAGGCCTACGGTTATAAGAATAGAATGGAAACCAATCGGGAAAGGATCGGATCCAGAAAGGTTCTCTATTCCATTCGGTAAACAATGGCCAAAGATACAAGAGACCTAATCCTAAGAACTTCCCTCAAATTATTTTCAGAACAAGGGTATCACGGCTCTACCATGAGGCAAATCGCCCAGAGGGCCGGTCTGTCTTTGGGGCTTGCCTATCGCTATTTCGAATCCAAGGAATCGATCTTAGAAGGGATTATCGAGTCTCACGATACGATCCTAAAAAAATATCTCCCCGAAAAATTGAACTCTACGGAGAATAGAGCCGAGCTCATCCAATTTCTGGGTGGACAGATCATCAAATTGGTAAAGGAGAATGAAGAATATCTCCGTCTGTATTGGAGCCTTATGCTCCAGCCGAAGATCCATAGATTAAAAAAACGCAATATTCATTTGGTAAATCTGATCTTTTATGAAAATTCCAAAAAGATCATCTTGGCGTTAAAACCGAATTACACCGAGTTCGAAGTGAAAAATCTCACTTCTGCCATTATAGGTTATATGATCAATCATTTGACCAATAAGAGAGAATTCACTTTGGAAGATTTCCGTGCGTACATTGTTTACGCATTGGAGAATACCTGATCTCCAGATTTTAGGAAAGAGTCGTATTAGAGCAAAAAGATGATGCGCTTTCTTTCCTTCCCTACTCCCAAAGAAAAAAATCCGTCTCCCAAGGCTGTCCTTCATAAAACGGACGCTTCATTCTATAAGAACTTCTCTCTTAAAAAAACCCTACACAAAGAAAAAGTCTGGATCGACGTAGAAAATCCAAGTCCGGAAGATCTGTTTTTTTTATCTAAAAACTGCGGCTTCCATGATCTTGCGATAGAAGATTGTGTGAATAGGAACCAAAGGCCTAAGTTCGAAGACTATGAGGACCATGCATTTATCGTTCTCCATAGTTTCAGATCGGAAGGAGAACAATCTTTTTCAGCCACAGAAACACATGTGTTTTTCAATCGTAGGTTTATCGTTTCCGTCCATGAACATAAGGAACCTCTGATAGATTCTCTTTGGAATCGGACTCTGACGGAACAGAATTTTAACTCCAAGGGAACTGACCATGTTCTCTATCTTCTTTTCGATTTTTTAGTGGATTCCAATTTTCCAATCCTGGACCAGATCTCCGAGCAGATCACCGACTTGGAAAACCAGATATTGACGAGCGAGATAGAACCCGACTTCATAATGAATATTTTATATGTGAAAAGGAATCTGGTCCGAATGAGAAGAGTGCTTTCTCCGCAAAGAGAAGTGCTCAATCTGATCATGAGACACGAAGACAAATTCCTTTCGGAAAGGGTACGATTTTACTTCCGGGATGTGTATGATCATTTGAGCAGGTTAGTGGAGACCATAGACATGGATAGGGATCTGATCGGGAACTCCATGGACGCATACTTTTCGATTCTTTCCCAGAAAACAAATGATATCATCAAACGCCTAACCCTGGTTTCGATGATCTTTATGCCACTCACCTTCTTGACCGGGTTTTTCGGGATGAATTTTACCGAACTTCCTTATGAGAACAAACTGGTCTTAAGCGCGTCTATAATCACAATGCTTACCATCCCGGGTGGTATGATTTTATATTTTAAGTATAAAAATTGGTTCAAAGATTAGTCCAAGTCTTATGGACAAAAAAATTGCAATCGTTACCGGCGCAAGCCGCGGCATAGGCGAAGAAGTTTCTAAACAACTTTCCAGGTCAGGGATCCACATCATCTGCGCTTCCCGCAAAAAAGAAAATTCTGAAAAAACGGTCGTCTCCATCCAAAAAGAAGGAGGCTCCGCAGAAGCTTTCGCTTTGGATGTTTCCGATCCGAATTCCATCCAAACATTCCTGAAAGAGATTCTCTCAAAATATCCTAAAATCGACATTCTTGTGAATAACGCAGGAGTATACTTGGATAGCGGATCTATCGAGAATACTACTTTAGAAATGTTGCAAGGAACCTTAAACACGAATCTGATCGGGCCTTTCCTTCTTTCCCAAAAGATCTTAGGTTTAATGAAAAAGAACGGTTACGGAAGGATCGTAAATGTAAGCTCTGGAATGGGCCAACTTTATGACATGAGTTCAGGCTATTCCGCTTATCGTATTTCTAAAACCGCTTTGAATGCTCTCACTCGCATCCTTCATTCCGAATCTTCCGGAAAAGATATCAAAGTGAATTCTGTTTGTCCAGGTTGGGTAAGAACCGATATGGGAGGTAAGTCCGCGACTCGCTCCGTGGAACATGGTGCGGAGACAATTGTTTGGGCGGCTCAATTAGATAAGAGCGGTCCTTCCGGAATTTTCCTGAGAGATAAAAAAGAGATTCCTTGGTGAAGGAAGGCGCAGTGGCCCTGAGATAGATTTGTAGGAATTCCTACATGGATTCGAGGACGAGGATTTCGTTGACGGAAGAAGGATTATGTGATAGGCGTGTAAGCGCTCTCCCACGAGCCACTCCCCCCTCCCGAAGCTGGGTGGGGGCGGTTTTATCCGCAATGTAGGAACTCCAACATTGCATTCACACCTCACTTACCGAAGAGGCTTTTGACTCCTTCTACAAACTCTCTTCCGACCGGTAGATTTGTCTCGTCCTCGTCCTTTAGGTAAATTGTATATGCACCACCTGCCTGGGATTTTGCCGCAGAGACAAGATTTCGGTTTACCATATGTTTTCTATGGATACGCAAAAAATCCGTTTTAGGTAATTCTTTTTCTAAGTCGCCGAGCAGTTTAGCAGTCTCGTAATCGCCATCCTTGGTATGAAGAACAGAACGTTTTCCGTTGGCTGTGAGATAGTAGAGATCCGCATACAACACCCTGTGGATCAAACCTCCATCACGAAAAACGAATACTGGATCAGGCTCGCCGCTTGCTCTGGAATTAGAAATCGATTTTAACTGAAGATGATGAAGTGCCCTTTCCATACATGAGGAAAATCTTTCCTTTGTATACGGCTTTAAAAGATAATCGCAGGCTCCCACTTCGAATGCCTTGAGCGTATGCTCCCTATAAGCGGTTGTGAATACCAATACGGGAAAATTTTCCCCTATCTCTTCTAAAACCTGCAGTCCTGTTTTTTCCGGAAGATTAATATCCAAAAAGACCAGATCGAATTTTTCCTTTTTGAGAAGATCAATCGCCTGGGAGCCTGTTCTTGCGATCCCCCCTACTTCGAACTGGGGCCAACTTTCCAAAAATTTGCGGAGAAGGTCCCTAGCAGGAACTTCATCTTCTATCACTAAAACTTTATATAGCACACTATTCATCTTGATGCGAATTCCAATCTTAATGTGGTGATCCCGAATTTATCTTTTTCTAATTTGAGTTCCGCTTCTCCGAAATTATACTCTAACCTGGATTTTATATTATTTAAGGTTCGAGAGAATTCGGACTTTTTGTATTCCGGCAATAGATGATGTTCTTGTTTATCGTTCCCGTTATTTTTGATCTCTATTTTTATCCTTCCGAAACTTTCAGTGGCACTGATCTCCAATATCCCTGCTTCTGAACGATTTTCTAGTCCGTGCTTAAAGCTATTTTCGACTAACGGCTGCAATGTGAGAGGAGGTATCCTAAGTCTGGAGAAGTCTCCCACTTTCCTGATCTTGATCGTCAAGGAATCGGAAAAACGTATCCTTTGCAGTTCCAGATAGTTTACCGTGAAATCCCATTCTTCAGAAAAAGGTATGGTTTTTTCGAAGATACGATCGGATAAAAATCTATAGGTTTCAGAAAGTAGAATGAGCGCGTTATCCGCTTTTTGCGGATCGGTGACGAGTAAGGAATGGATTGTATTTAATGTATTGAATAGATAATGTGGATCCATTCTGTTCTGAAAGGTCCTGTATTGGATATCCTTCAACTCACTTTCCATCTTCTTCCTTCTTTCTATCAGGATTTGCATGGATTTTTCCAAAAAGGAAATGAATAACGCCAATATTAAGCTGCTGAGAAGGATATTATAAGATCCTCCGTGGGGCCTTTCCACACCTTCTCCAGCCAATAATAATACATGAATGATCCCGCCTGACGCAACTCCCAGAACGGAAGCGATCGCCGAAGCGACTACCAAAAAGGCCCCTGTAAAGAATGCTCCTTTGTTCAATCGGTTCAAAAATTCTACCGAAAACTCCACTATGGAACATACACAATGTGTGGTTACCTGAGTGGCCAAGAACACCTTCCAAAAAGGGGCTTTGGAATTATGAGCGACTAACAGCGAATTCATCGTGCCAATCACGGTGTTGATGGTTAGCCAGAACAATATCTTAAAAGTGCGCATAGAATAATGGTCGAAATTTTTTCCGGTCCGACTCCACTGATCCTTTATTCTTTTAACCCGTCGATTCCCTTTTTACAATCTTATTCCAGGGAAAGTATCGTTTATTCCAATCGAATGAAAACTACGGAAATCGGATCGACCCGATTGTTAAATAGAAAGTCTGGTAGACAAGAGAGTAAGGATAGGATTATCTAAACGAAATTTTTTCTTTACGACTTTTGTCGGCAAGTAATCGAGGGGGACCTCTTTGAAACGGACATCTATTCGAAAATTCATCACCGCTGCCTGCTTTATTATGGGATCCGTACATTTATCCGCTGAGGAAATCGTTACCACTAAGAAGGACGAACCAGACGGTTTTTACGGTTTGAAGATAGGAGGTATCCTCTCCCCTTCTTATAACCAAAGAATGAGAGACGGCGGCTCAGGACTAACTAACGCGTATCCTAATGAAGAACCGGGCTTCTCCACACCTTGGACCCTTTTGACGATTAATAAAGAGTTTAAGGAAACAGGGGTAAGCCTAGAACTATGGGGAGAATTATTACGTTCTGCGCAAGTAAGCGCTGACACAAGAATGGACGGAGGGACTAAATCTAATCCCTACATTTTAGGGATCAGAAGGGCACTTATCCGCAAGACCTGGGAGACAGGACTTGGAGAATATTCACTTACTTTCGGAATGCAGGAACTTCCACATACATACACCCAATGGAAAAATTATTGGAGATGGAGATATGTGGACAAGGGACCTTTGGAAAGTTTAGGATTTGCACCTGCTCCCGCAGATATCGGGTTAGGCGGAACAGGAAAATGGGATACAGTATCCGCTCAGGTTATTCTTTCCAATGGAGAAGGTTACAGGCAAACTCAAAACACCGACTCCACAGGTTTCGATCTTTCTTCTAGAATCTCTTACGAACCTAAAATAGGAGATGAAAACCGTATCGGACTTCATTTCTTTTATAGGTCTTCTAATTTAACTGGTGCTTCTTCTTCCGATTGTAAGGAAGGAACAGCCTGTCTTGCGTCGGATAATAATACTTCTACCACCCTCCGAAAAGATGTTCGTTCCTTAGAAAGTGACTCTTATGCTGTGGAAGCTAATTTTGATCGTAAAAAAATTCTTAACTTCGGACTTGGATACGTGTTCAGAAAACAAAAAGGCGGAGAAGTCCGGGATATTTCCAAACCTTTCGGAGCTGTGACTCCAGGTTTGGATTCCACAGGTAATGCTGCTTACGCTTGGTTGTCTTTAGGATGGGGAGATTTTAGGATCGTGGGTAGACTAGAAGGAGGAAGCGGACGAGACGGAATGCTTGCCGCAAACCGAGCTCAGATCAACCAGATCATGCCAGGAAGTCCCGAATCGGACTATTGGAATATACAAACCAATACAATAGGGCCTCTGGTAAGTTCTTCCGGTTATTCTGTCCACTCTTCATTCAGAAGAGGTTCCGTATTCATGGAATGGAATATTACGGATTCTTTACGTGTTTCTTTAGGATACACTGAATCCAGGAACAGGGATAAGGATGGAGACAGAGAACAATCCTATGTGGACGGGTCCGGAAATGAAAGGACCAAAGCGGAGTATTTACAACAATTTCAAGGTGGCGCGAACAATGGGATCGTATCCTACGGCCGTCTGACCAAAGAGTTAACTCTTTGGACCACCATCGAATTTTAAGGAGAAGTTTATGAAACTGAAAGTTTGGATGATCTTAAGCTTAATGCTTTCCATCGGTTCTTTGGTTTTAGTGAGCCAAGAGAATAAGGAGAAGGACGCAAGAGTTTCCTTCCTGATCGGAAAAGTACAATTGCAAAAAGGCGGTAAGGGAAGTTGGAACATTTTAAAACTTGGGGACCTTGTTTCCGAAGGAGATATAGTTTCCACGGGTAATGCTTCTAAAACCACCCTACTCTATAAGGGTTCGGAGTTTAAAGTCCTGCCGAATACAAAACTAAAAATTTCCAGTCTATACAACGAATCCAAGGACGGTAAGCTGGAAGTGCAAAGCGGATTTGCCTGGTTCCAGCTTGTGAACCTAAAAGGTAAAAAATTCGAAGTCACCACCCCTACTACCACTGCCGGGGTAAGAGGAACTGCATTCTCTGCTTTCCACGATCATAAAACCAAGGACTCTTCTTTCTGTACTTGCGAAGGTAAGGTTTTGATGAACGGGACAGGAGATCCTAAAGACGGGACCATGCAGGAAAAAGGAAATGGCGGTTATTATCCCGGAGACGGAGCAGAACCAAAAAGAAGCTCGTATGAAGGGATTATCGTAAAATTTAAATCTCTTCCTCCTTTTAAGGATCTTATGAAAAAGAATATTTCCCTAAAGAACTGTTTATCCTGTCATACCCCTCAAGGTTGGACTCCGGAGGATTCCGTTCCAAGCGATGAGACGTACGGCGGAGGAAAAATGTAAATCTTAACATATTAAGATTTTGGAATGCATGAGAGGCTCGAAAATCCGAGCCTCTTTTTTTTTACCCTAAGGACAAACAATCGTAGAGGCCGGATTAGAAGCCGCAGTTCCTTGGAACTGTAATGCTCCGAATAGATACGGATAAGGTTCGGAACCCGGGGTCACATTGAAAGTTTTCAACATGAGATTATCAGTATCCGCCTTTATATTACAGGTTGTATTATTCGTAGGATGGTATAGTGAACTGATCGTTAATGTTCTTGGCAAAGGCACCTGTCTTAACACGTTATTCACCAAAGGAACAATCAAAGAACGTATCAATGGATCCACTACTTGGAAAATCCCTTTAGGATCTAAACCGAATGGATTGAAAGCGTTACCCTCTAAAATGTCCAGTGTATAAGACATCTTTCCCACATCTTTGTTCAACACCAACTTTAACGCATTGAGCTTATCATACGTTGTATTTCCCGTAGGGTTCACAAAAGGTACGAAATCAAAAACTCCGTCCGCCTTAATACTTACCCTGGCCTTATTCAAAAGATAACGACAACTATTTGCAGCGGTATCCGCAGCTGCACTGCTACAAATCACCGGAGCGGCATCAGTCCCGATATTAGTTCCGTTCGGTCTTCTTCCAAAAATCCTTAATTCCAGATCCGTAAAGTTAACTACTAATGTAGGTTTCTGAGCAGCAGTTCCCACCCACTTGAATTCACCGTTCGGAGCATGGATCGCATACACATCTATGTCCACATCGTCCGTAGAATTCACACTTCGGATAAGTTTTGTAGGATCAGTTGGATTCAATCCGTTAAGCGGCCTTCCTGGAGAAAGTACGTTCATCAAGGTCCCAACTTTCACCAACTCTTGGGTCAATTGGAATAAAGGATCGTCTCCTGCGTAAGCAACAATCGTATCTATGAATTGACGATTGATCCTTAAGTTCAAGGCTCCATTCTGCCAAAGACTGAAAGCTGCTTGAGTGACTGTATCAGCGGTTAAGGTGAGAAGTAATCCTGGATTTGCGGCGCTATTATTAAAAGCATACTCTCCCGTCAAAGCTTGGGTTGCAGGTACCGGACGAGTACTCACAAAACCTACAGCGCCACCTTGGCCATGATAATTCGGATTCGTATTGGCAAGTCTACTTCCTGCCGGAGTCACGAGACCTAGATCTGCGGAGGCGACTACCGCTTTATTCGATCCGCTCATTCTAACTACAGCGTCCTGTTCTACTTGTAATTGAAGACTTAAAGGGAAATTTGCCAGAGGAGCCGGTAGATAATTTGGAAGAGTGATGTCCAAACCAGGGGTTTTTAAAGATTGAACCACAGAGTTCAATGCCTTAGGAGCAACACCTTGGATCACATCTCCTAACATCGCTTGCGTGATCTTAGGAGCAAGAGCGGCCACCATACTATTCGCCAAATCAGTACCGATAGAAGTGATCAGGTTTGCCAACCAAGAACCGGAACTCCTTTGTACTATATCATGAGTAGTAAGATTCACGGCCCATTCTGAAACGTAAAAATTACCTGTATCTGGATCCGTAGGAGAGAACGGGGTTTTGATCTGGATCACAAAATTCCCGTTACTATCCACACTTGAACTTGTACGTGCTTTTGCAGTACGAACCGGTTTTACGGTAATATTATAGTTCAGATCCGATGTCATACTAAAGGAAAATAACGTTCCTGCACAAGAACCGGCAAGCCCACAAAGAAAACCTCCTATATCTCCTTGGTTCCTAGCGACTACAATAAGACCTATGGTTGCCGCCTTTCCTCTCAAGGTTACTCCCAGATCTCCATTTCCATTTACTTTCAAACATGCTTTGATGTTCTCAGTCGCATTCGTAATATCTAAATTATTACAATCCTTAGTAGTACTTGCACCGACAGTTGTAGGAATATTCACGCTTGTGATATACACATCCACGTCGAAATTCATACAATCGCTCAAAGGAGGACATCCGTATCCGGTAAATGCTCCTTGGTTACTTCCTGTTCCATTCGGTCCGCAGTATCCGTCTTGGAAAGTGGCGGAAGTATAATCACTTGCGTCTCCATAACTTCTGATGAAGTTAAAAGAGTCGTAGTTCATACAATATCCGGACCGTTTTGTACCTGAAGTAGGTGCATTAGAAAAGTTTGCAAAAGTTTTAATCCCGTTGTCCGCTGGATCCTTGATTCTAAAATCTCCTCTTGCAAAACGTTCTAACACTCCGCCGAATAATTTTAAGGTCTGAGCCTCGTCCAAAACTGCCGCGGCTCCTTTGGTAAGAATATTATAAGGATTCGAATTTACTTTGCCGTAATTAAAACCGAAACTTCTTTGGAATACTTTTCCTGCAGAATTGGTGATCTCAAATACGTAGGAATTCCCACCTTGGAAAGGTTTCAGTCCGTCAGATAGACCATTCAGATTCAAAGAAGAAGCAAGGGCATTCGTCATATCGCAAGGAACACTCGGAGAATTACATACATCGTAAGTGACCGAAGAACCCATATGTTTCAGTTTGATGGATTTGATATAATTTGTGCCCGCTACCGGATTGGTAAAACTAGCGGTTAAATTCATAGCCAAAGTTCCAGGAAGTGCGTCCGCATATGTGAGGTCATTCACGGAATTTCCTGGGCCTACGGATTTCCCATTCAAACTCATGGTAACATAATAATCAGGTTCGGTAGTGAACTCCGCCGTATAAGCAGTTAAAGTTCCTCCTTCTATTCCCTTTGCATCTGAGGTTAAAGACAATTGATAGGTGGTATTCGATTTAAGTTCCCTGTACGGATCGAAAATCAGCCTTCCTCCTGATTTCCAATAAAAGACGCCCCCTTTACTTTCCGCAGCTGGAGAGCTAGGTCCTGGCAAAGGAGCAAAACTGGAAGGTCCTGTTTTTTCTCTTAAGGTAAAACTGGTAAATACAGTGTTTCGATCCATCGGTTCGGAAAAAACAATCTCCAAACTTTTGTATCGATCCACCTGATCGAATGACGCAAGATTTAATGCAGCTTGGGGGCCGGTAGTACCGAAATCCACAGGCAATGTGGCCGGGGTATCTGTCTCAGTATAATTGATATTATTGACGGTCCTGGGAACGGAGCCGCCTCCGTCTACGGGGATCCCGATAGAACTAAAGAATGAATCGAGCATTCCCCCGCTCTTTTCGGACTCTTTACACCCCGAAAGTATAGGAAGAACCGCCAGGCAGCTTATAACAACCGTCCGTTTAATAAAAATTCTTTCTCTTTCACCCAATCCGGTAACCATCTTCTTTCTCCAGTTTTCTCAATCACATTCACATGATTTCATTCGCGTTCGGCAGGAATCGGCACTCGTCAGTGCCTATCCGACCTCGAGCGGACCTTCTTCTTTCGAAAAACCGACCGCCCTTAAGAGTTTATTTTCAATTTTGGAGAAAACTCTTGGTTCTGGATTTATTCTATTTTTATAATATTATTTTTCTATGTTATTCCTCTTTCATTCCTATTCATATGTTCTTAAGGACATTGCACCACTGAGCCCGGATTCGTAGCCGCAGCACCTTGGAACTGAAGGCCTCCGAACAGATACGGATATGGTTCCGTATTAGGGATCGGGATAGTGATCAATTTCAATTTATCCGTAGTAGACTGAAGATTACATACTGCGCCGGAAGAGTAATTCGTGATCGCAGAAACATTCAGTGATTTAGGTAACGGAACTTGGCGTAATACGTTGTTCACCAATGGAATGATCAAGGAACGAATAAGTGGATCCACTACCTGGAAAATTCCCTTAGGATCCAGACCAAAAGGATTCACTGAGTTTCCTTCCAGAATGTCCAGAGTATAGGCCATACTAGTTTCATCTTTCTTGATCACAAGACTCATTGCGTTCAAATTATTATACTGAGGTTTTCCTACAGGATCCGGGTTATCGAATGGAATGAAATTAAAAGATCCATCTCCTTTGATACTCACACGCACCGTGTTCAGAAGATAGCGACAACTGTTTGCAGCATTATCTGCGGCCGCAGAAGAACAGGTAATCGAACTTAAAGTAGGATATCCGATTTGAGTCCCATTCGGCCTTCTTCCATAAATCCTCAATTCCAAATCCGTAAAGTTCACAACGAGAGCAGGAATAGCGTTAGCGCCCCCGTATTTAAACTCTCCATTAGGAGCATGGATCGCATACACGTCTATATCCACATCATCTGAAGATTTAACGTTCTGGATAAGCTTAGTAGAATCACTCGGATTCAAACCAACTAATGTTGATCTCCCCGGAGCTAAAATATTCAGAAGAGTTCCAACTTTCACCAACTCTTGAGTCAACTGGAAGAGAGGGTCAGAACCTGCATACGCAGTGATGGAATCGATGAAAGGTTTATTGATCCTTAAATTTAAGGCACCGTTTTGCCAGAGGCTATACGCAGCCTGAGTTACAGTGTCTGCAGTCAAGGTAAGAAGAAGCCCAGGATTCGTAGAACTTTTTGAGAATGGGAAAGTTTTTGTCAAAGCATCCGCAGCGGGAATAGGCCTAGTGCTCACAAAACCTGTCGCTAACTGGTGCCCGTGATAATTAGGATCGGTGTTGATAAGCGGATTTTTAGCGACCAAAGCCACAGAAGCGGAACCCACGAGACCCTTATTCGCTCCGGAAACTGTAGGAACTACATCCGTCTGAAATTTCAACTTCAAGGAAAGAGGGAAATTTTGGAGAGGCGCAGGAAGATAATCCGGCAATACAACATCCAAACCAGGGTTAGCTAAGGAGGTCACAACCGCATTTAGCGCATTAGGTGCGACCTTCTGCACTACGTCTCTCAACATGGACTGAGTGATTGCAGGCTTTAAAGCCGGGACCATCCCGTTCGCAATAGACGCGGTTACGGAAGATAGAAGGTCCGCTGCCCAGGAAGTGGAGTCGATATAGTCCACAGAATCAAGATCACCCGCATTGTTTTTCACTCGTAAATGATCGGACCATTCTTTCGTATAAAAATTGTCCGTTGGAACATTCGTAGGGAGAGCAGCTGCAGTCAGAGGAGTTTTAATTGCGATATTAAATTCACCATTCGTATCCACCACAGTGTTTGTGTTTGCAACTGCAGCACGAGGGTTAGCAGTTTCTCCCAGGTTCACTTCCGCAATCGTAGTAAAATAGAATCTATTTCCGGAACCCACGAGTCCCAAACCGATAGAACTACGGTTCCTTGCGATGATAGCAAGATTGATGATCGCCTTACGACCGTTAATGTTTACCTTCAGGTTATTATTTGCAGGAACGCTTAGGCTCGCAGTGATCGTTGGATCGGCTCCCGTAGTAGGTGGGATATTCACGCCGGTGATATAAACGTCCATATCGAAGTCAGAACAACCCAAGAAGCAACCGTTACCCACGAATGCTCCAGGATTCGCTCCCGCTCCCCCGCAATAACCGTCCCCATTTTCAGGATCAGTAGAATCGCCGAAACTGCGGATAAAATTCACCGCAGATCCACCTGTAGAATAATAATCAATACAATGACTGGTTCTTTTCGTAGTACTCTTAGGAGTATTCGAAAAATCTGAAAAAGATTTTCCAGTGATCTTATAATCGTTCTTGGTAAATCTTTCTAAAATTTGGCCGAATAGTTTTAAAGCCTGAGTCTCATCTACGATCGCCGCCGCGCCATTTGTAATCAAAGCATACGGAGTGGTATTTACTTTTCCATAATTGAATCCGAAAGATCTACGGAATACTTTACCGGCGGTAGTAGTGACCTCAAAGATATAAGCATTTCCACCTTGGAAAGGTTTCAGTCCAGCTTTAGCCCCAGAGAAAGCATTCAAATTCAAAGAAGAAGCAAGAGCTGCAGTCATATCACAGGGAGGAGCAGCACAAATTACGTGCTCAGCAGAAGAACTTAAATGTTTCAACTTGATGGACTGAATAGAATTCGCGCCACTGATCGGAGAAGTAAAACTCGCGTTCAAATTCATCGCGATCGTCCCAGGAGCCGCATCCGTATAAGTTAAGTCTTTGGAAGAATTCGCAGGACCAACTGCTGTTCCGTTTAACGTAGCGCTGATCAAATAGTCTGGCTCAGTAGTAAATTCCACAGTATAAGCCTGAAGATCCCCGCCTTCTAAACCTTTAGAAGCACCGGTCAGACTCAATTGATAAGTAGTATTCGGTTTAAGTTCTTTGTATGGGTCGAAGATCAATCTTCCGCCGGATTTCCAATAAAAGGATCCGCCCTTTTCCGCAGCAGGACCAGGTAATAAGGTTCCGGTTTTTTCCTTAAGAACAAAATCACCGTTCACAGTAGATTGGGTCATAGGCTCGGAGAAAACGATCTCTAAACTTTTATAACGATCCACTTGATCGGTAGAAGAAAGATTTAATAATGCTTGGGGTCCTGCAGTTCCGAAATCCACAGGAAGAGTCGCCGGCTCGTCAGTATCCTTATAAGGAGTTAAAGCGGCACTTGGAGGAAGACTTCCTCCCGAATCGGAAGCAATCCCGAGACTTGCAAAAATAGAATCGGATAGGCTCCCCGCTTTTTCTCCCCCGCATCCAATCGATACGAAGAATAATGTGAAACCTATAAGTAAAAATCCCTTGGATGTTTGCATCTTCATTTGTTTCGGTAGTCCCGTTATATATCTATTTTTCATTTAAGTGAGAATATCGCATTCAGATCGTCCCAGTACGTCGACGTGGGCTGTCCATCATTCCAATTATCATAGAAGAAGGCATCGGATCCCGAGAAACGACGACCTCTTTCGTAAATATCTCCAAACAATCCAATCAGAGTTCCCGCAGAATACAGGAAGGCCCTGTTATCCATAAGGGAAGTTTGGATCATATCGGATCTCAGAAGTACTTTAGTATTTTCGAATAGTTCTTCTACAGTGTATTGAGAAGACATGTTTGCATTCTTCTCCAAGAAACTGAAGAAGCTTCCAGGTTTACCCAATTGGTAACCGGTTGCATATAAGTTCCTTCCGTAAGGAGCCATAGAATCCAAAACAGGAGGAAGGCTTGTAGTCAAAATATCGGAAAGGGTATAAGTCCTTGTGTCCAGAGCAGAGTTGTTCGGGTCAGCTATATCTCCCACATAGAATAGAGAAGAAATAAGATCCAAAGTATTTGTAATCTCTCCAGCAGTGAGTTGGATATCCAACAGGAGGTCCAATAAGAAATCCAAAGATTTCACTAAAGACCAACCGGAAGTTCTGGATACGTAGTCGCGTATTCTTCTGACGAGATCGTCCACTTTGACCCAAGAAGGATCGTAAAGATCGTTACGAGGACGATCGTCGTATTTATCCGCAATACGGAATACTAACCAATCAATTGCCTCATCGATTGCAAACTGGTTCGGACAATTTGTTTGGAAATTTGCTTCACCGCCACAATCGGACCAAAGTTTTGTTTGGCCTAAGATCCCGGAAAGACCATCCATCACCTTGTCTCTTGCATCCGTTTTAGCAGGGTCTCCAAGATTCGTAGTGAACTTGATCAGTCCGGAAAGAATATCAGTTTTACTTAATAGATCCAAAGGACCGTCAGTCATACGGTTCCGATCGGTGCTTGTAGGTGTAGATGTTCCTTCTATTAAAACACTTAATAAAGTCCTGTAATTCTTAGAAGCCTTGTATTCTACAGGAGTGGCTTTCGGATTTCGTAAACCTGACGCAATTCCCACAGTTCTGATTTGAATGAAAGAAGGTCCTGGAGAAGGAATTCCAGTTCCTTGGATCGGACTTACATTTGAATCATAGACACCGTTAGGTCCATAAGTTTGATCCGGACCATAATAAACATACGGGCGAGAGAATATCTCCGCAAGACCGGTGAATAATTTGTATGGATTTCTTGGATGTAACGGATTAGGGTCACTTTTTGCATCGTCACCTAAGGCTTTCGCCAATGCTACGATAAACGGAGTCAGACGATTTCTTTTATTCCAGTTTGTGTTAACTTGAGAAGCAGGAGTATCTATAGTTCCCAAGAAACCAAGTTGTTTAATTACTCCCGCATTTTGAGATATTACCGGAGGGATCATTCCATATACAGTAGTTGGATCAGGAATCAAAAGAGGGAATAAGGCAGAATATACTGCTGTAACTTGGAAACCTTCGTTACCTGCCAAACCGTATCCCCAACCTTCTACTAAGAAAACGGAATCACCAGGCTCATTGGATAGATCTTGGAAATTCGTATCCTGAACTACCCAAGGTCCAGCTTGAGTTCCAGAATCGAAGGACTTAATTGGCGTTCCTTTTTTCTGCCAGAACCCATTGAAGTTTGTGCAATCATCTTTTAATGGACCACAATTTGGACTTAGGTTCATCATCCCCATAATCCCGTTCCCGATCGCAGTGATGAATAATGCCTCTTGGTAGGTAACCGTTGCGGCTAACTTAGCTCTCACAGGAAGAACTGCTACGAATCTTTTTTCGTATAGAAGCCATTGTAGATTTTTGTAAAATGCTTCTTCCGCACTTGCTACTAGGATGGGTGCCGGAGCGGTTTCAGTTATTGAATAAAATCCTTTATTGGTTAATACGGCGGATGCAGCAGTTTGATCCACTCCTCCAAGATAAATACGTCTTTCTCCACCTGTGCCCGGATCAATTTGAACGTAATATTTGGACGTATTCCAGCTAGGTTGGTATTGCAGAACATTTCCGTTAGGAGCAATCGGCTGTCCCCCACCGTCTGTTTGGCTATAATAAGGACCGTAACCTTCTAAGGTAACCTTAACGATCCAATCCAACATCCAAGGAACTGTCTTATTGTATAATTTGTCGAAGGTTGCCTCAGAAGCAGGGTCCGTAACTTGTTGCGCTTCTCCGCGAGAAGCAGCTTCTAAAATGGAAAGAACCCTAGTATTAAAACCTATTTTGTAAATTGAGCCATCTCTAAATACCTTTGAACTAGTACGACTTAATTCCGTAATATTCTTAAAATTGAATGAATCACCGGACCCGATCACTGAACCCATACTGAACATTGCATCACCTAAGGTTAACTCCCCTCCAGTAGTGAAAGGGCCTGTATCGGTTAAAGCATTATGAGTGGTTTGGGCCGGATTCCATCTGTAACCGTAATTATCAGCAAGAGTCAAAACGATAAAAAGAGTTTCGAGAGAAGAAAGAGGCCGGCTCTCTACATCCGTCTGGCGATTTCGTCCATCTCCATCTAACTGTAAAAGATCTTTAAATGTCTGGCTGGAACCGGAAGAATTCCGCATAAAATCCAGTAAGTAAGCATTCTTTGCCGTCTCTTTCAGAACGTTTACAGTTACATCTCCCTGAGCAAAAATTAGCCCTTTAACCGTTACAAAAAGATCGCGAATCATTGTTCTCAATTCAGCGGGCTTTAAGGTCCCACCAGGAGAATTATAAGCTGCATTCGTAGAATATTCGTTAGCGCTCGGTTCCACAGGAGAAACGGTATTCGCGGTGAAGAAGTTCTCAGCGTTTATTATAAAATTCTTAAATGAGGTTTGAGGAGTCATTTGATCCTCGAACCCAGCGGCCTTATACATCATCTCGCCGAAATCGTAAACGAGAGAGATAAATCCTTCTTTTAAAGTACGATCCGTAAGTAGAGAAGGAGCAAAAAAACCTCCCAACAAATTCTCCACCCCCGTGCGGAATGTGGTATTTTTACGTAATCCTTTATAAAGAAAATCTTCTATATCATGAAGAGTATCCACGGTATCCGGATCTACTAAAAGATCCGCTGTATCGTGGATAGATGTCGCGACTTGATTCGCAGTTTTAGTATTATATTCGATCAAAAGTTGGTTCGCGCCGAGAGGCATCAAATTACGAACCACTGGTTTTTTATAATGACGGATCTTTTCAAAAACCGGCTGGATAGAAGAATATGCAGCAGGATTCGAAGTTTGCATCTTTTCGATCATGTCTGCAAGGCCCAAAGAAAGGGTTTGTACGCTAGTTCTACTCTGCAACATAGCGGATTCTAAGGCGCGAATTGTGCCTAAATTGTCCGTTCTTGGTGCTTGGGAGAGTGCATCCCCCAGCGCTTCATTGAAGCCAACTGGGTCCATATTGGTGAAAAAGCTCTTCACCACAGGATAAGGATTCAAAAAACTGAATAAAGAAACGCCTTGGTAGTCGTCAGTATTATCTGAAAATTGTGAAATTCCATTCTTGTCAGTTCCGGCGTGAGAGCAGGCCCCGGATAATGACAATATAAGAGAAATGAAAATTATATTTTTCTTAAAATCCCGGAGGCTAATAGTCCCCCCAGCAAATTCCCCTATTGGCCGCATCTTCATCCCTTAAACCTCTCTGGGTCCGTGTTCGCTTTTTTGAACAGTCGTTATTTTTCAGAACCAGAACGGCTTCTATTTATACCGTAGGTCTAAAAAATCTTCAATCTTTTTTTATATCAACTGTTCTAATCGTGTATCGATCGCTATACTTGTACATACTATAACGGTATAGACAAGGATTTTTTTCACCATAATTGAACCTTTTTGGGATAACGTACGTTATTTTTAACCGTCTTATACGTCCCTTATTTTCTCCGAATTCCACTTAAAATCATGTTCTAAAGCATGATTTAATCTATGCTTCGAGAGTGAACGGTCGTTTGTTTTGGAAAGTTTTTATTGACAGAGTGTAGTTTTAGGATACCCGAAAAATAAAAAAGACCGAGGGAACCCCGGCCTTTTTCTCTATTACATTTTGAATATGGAGATTAAGCTGTAGCTGCTTTCTTTTTATAGATAGCGTAACCTATTGCCGCAAGTCCCAATATCAGCCAAATATACCAGAACTTCACAAGAAGAATGGTAACTGCAGTAATCACGAATGCCACAACTCCGAACACGATAGAAAGAGCGGCCTTGCCCAATTCTCCCACGAAAGGAACAAAACTTAAGAGAGATAGTAACGGTCCTGCGAGAAGATTAAAACTCACCCACATTGCGATAAAACAACCTGCTCTCATCAGCCATTTTGTTGTATTATCGTCGCTTTGGATGTCTTTCATAGTGGTTTGGAAATCACCGACAGAAGCGTTCAAAAACTTATTACCTTCTTCGCTGGTGAATTCTCCTACGGAACTTCCGCTCACTGAGCCAACGAAAGTCATATTTTCTTCCGGAACCGGGACGAGAGACACACTGATCCTTTCACAACCTTCAGTTTGATCGCTCGCACATTTTTGCGATAGGTAGATATAATCTCCTTCGGCGATTCCTTTGGATAACTCGCCCGATCCTGGACTTACGGAAGGTACTGCAGAAGTTAGATTCACCTTGCTCAAATTCACGCTATACGTTTTGCCTTCGGCGGTTTTCACTTTCGCATCGGATGCAACCGAACTTCTATCATCCACAGTCGCTTGGTGGAATGGTTTAGACTTACATGCAGGATCTTTGAAATTTTTAGGATTTTTAGGTGAAGAGATCCAATCCAATTCGCAATCGTAGACTTTCTTTTTTGTTTTAGAATCTTCTTTGCTGGTTTCTTCCCAAGCGTATACCTCGGAAGATTGTGAATAGGAAATATATTTTCCAGGTTTTACGAATTCTCCACCGAGTGCATCAGCACTTAATTTACCGGTTACATAGGAAGCAATACCCGGTTTTGCTTGGTCTGCAGGTAATGCGCCTTTAAAAGCCGCGCTTGCTTGTTCGCAAGTTTCCACTTGGAATATCAAAAATAAGGAAACTGGGAATAATACTACCCCAGTCAACATTCCTTTGAATGAATCACCAATCGATCCGAATATGCTTGAACTTTCCCCTGATTCTTCAAACGCCATGAAAAAACCTCCCAACTGGCCTTAGAAAAGACGAAAGGGCATTCTACATTCCACACAATTCGGTAGGCAATATCTTTTTTCCAATTTGAAAAGAAGGAGATCACTTCTCCAAACGTACGTTTTAGAAAAATAGAGAATACTTTTTTAAAACAGTTCCAGCCAAGCTTTGCGGATATCTGCCTTTTCCATGAAGTAAGTGCCGATAAGGGCAGCATCCACATGGGAACGGAACTCATCCAAGTCGGCCTTGCTCTTAACACCTGACTCTCCCACTTTTACAATATTGGGAGAAAGTTTAGATGCTACCTTCGGGACCAGATCCTGGTGGATAGTGAAATCATCCAAATCCCGAGTGTTGATTCCTACTATATTTGCACCTGCCTTGGCGGCGATAGTTGCTTCTTCTTCCGTATGGATCTCTGTGAGAACATCCATATTATACTTTTTGGCTTCTTTGATAAGTTCTGCGAGTTTTTCGGGTGTGAGTATGCGTACAATGAGCAATATTGCGGCCGCTCCGAACTCCCGAGCTTCTGCCACCTGCTTTGTATCTAGTATAAAATCTTTTCTTAATATAGGTATATTTACCTGAGAAGAAACATTCCTTAAGTCCTCAAGGGACCCGCCAAAATATTTTCTGTCCGTGAGCACTGAGATCGCAGTGGCCCCGCATTCCGAATAAGTTTTTGCGATGGAGACTGCATCGTATTCTTGCCGGATAATCCCGGAAGAAGGACTCATTTTTTTACATTCTGAGATGATTGAAAATTTGCGAGAACGCAGGGATTGCCACAATCCAATCCCCGCGTAGGGGGATGGATTATATTCAGGAATGGTCTCGATTTCCCTTTTTTTTTCTTCTACGATTTCTTGGAGCACCCGATGTAATGCCATCATCGGTTATGCACGAAAAGTTCGAAGAGCCTCGTCTTCCGTTTCTCGGATGTCGAATAAAGAGGTAAGTTCGATCACATCAAAAATTCTTTTCACTGCAGGTTTGATACCGCAGATCTTAAGACCGCCTTCTTTTGCGTTCAATTTTCTGAGTGTAGAAATACATGCTCTGAATCCGGACGAAGACATATAGTCCACGTCTTGCATGTTCAAAATAACCTTGGTATGTCCTTGGTTATCGATTAGATCGTTCAGATTTTCTTCCACCTCGTTTGCGATAGAAACGTCTAAACGTCCCTTGAGGTAAACTATGAGAACTCCGTCCTGTACCTTGTGATCGAGCAAAGGAACCTACCCTAGCGATAAATTAGAGACAATTCTCGGTCCGAAAAATAGCCTGTCAACCAAGTTCCCCAAGATGAAGAATTTTCCTACCTCCTTATTAGGCCAAAGAGTCCTGGTTCTCGGCGGGGGAGTTTCCGGCATGGCGGCTCTCCGACTCTTGAAAGAGAGACAGGCGAATGCTGTTCTTTGTAATTCGAATCCCCTTCCAGATTTAGATGTAACGTTTGTTGGCGAAGATATAATTTTAGCGGACCTTCTTCCAATCGCTCTCATCGTAAAAAGTCCGGGTATTTCTCCTTCTCACTCAGTAATTTCTCAAGCTCATTCTCTCGCGATCCCGGTAGTTTCCGAAGTGGAATTGGCGAGAGCCTTCTATTCCGGAAAATTGATCGGAGTCACCGGCACAGATGGAAAGTCAACGACAACTTCCCTCACGACTCATTTGGTTTCTTCCGATTTTCCCGAAGCGACTGCGGGAGGAAATATAGGTTTGGCATTCAGCGACTTTTGTCTAAAACCGGTTCCACTTTCCGTATTAGAGCTTTCCAGCTATCAGTTGGAAGATTCGGGTCCTTTAGAACTTAACGTATCTGTAATATTAAATCTTGCCTCTGATCATCTGGAAAGGCATAAAAGTTTGGACAATTATTTTGAAGCCAAGAGCAGGATCGTAGATCAATCCAATCCTAATCATACTCTTGTAACTAGTTCCAAACTTTTTAAGGAGAGGATCCAAAAATTAGGATGGTCTTGTAAAATTGTAGTCTTTGGCAGAGAAGCAGGAAACGACGCGATCATCTCGGAAGAAGAAGGAACCATCAAGACTTCGAAAGCTCTTTACGATACCAAAAACTTTCCTCTTCCTGGAGGTCATAATTTGGATAATCTGGCAGCTTCTATCTTAGCCGCAGAAGCGATCGGTGCCAAACCGGGTCATATACAAAGCCAGATCGGGACTTTTAAAGGACTTCCTCATAGATTCCAGTACGCAGGTAATGCGGCCGGTATTTCATTTATCAACGATTCCAAATCCACAAACCTTCATAGTATGCTCGCCGGTTTAAGCACTTGGAAGGACAAAAAAGCTACCTTTTTGATCTTGGGGGGAAGGCCAAAAGCGGAACCTTTGGAACCTCTGAAAGAATTTTTAGGCTCAGGCATCGGCTGGGTTTTATTGATCGGAGAAGCAAGAGAAGGCTGGGCTCCAGTGATCTCCCCTATTTTAGGTTCTCATTTAATCTTAGCGGATAATTTAGAAGAAGGTTTTGCGCAGATCAAGAACGCAGTCCGTTCAGGAAGAGCAAGAGTTACCTCAGTAGTATTTTCGCCCGCTTGTGCAAGTTTCGATCTATATAAGAACTTTGAGGAAAGAGGAGAACATTTCTTAAAACTTGTCTCCGATTGGACGAGAGAAGAACCTTAGTTATTTAATATGTCCTTGGTGGTTTAATTTTTCCCAGACTTTGGACTCGATGAATGCTTTTAATAAGTCTCCGTCCAAATGATTTTCCTTCGCTTCCATTTCTAAAATGTCCAAGGCTCTATCCACTGGAACTGCTTTCTTATAAGGTCTGTCCTGGTCTGTTAATGCATCGAATATATCGGAGATGGTCATGATCCTGGATTGTATCGGGATATCTTCTCCGGATAGTCCTCTTGGATATCCTGTTCCATTTAATTTTTCATGGTGAGCATGTGCAATGGTCGGCACCATTTTCAGATCGTTTGTCCAAGGGATCTTGCTCAAGAATTGGAATGTATGCTCCACATGGGACTCTATCTCTTTTCTTTCCTCGAAATCCAAAGAACCTTTTTTGATGGTTAAAAACCCAAACTCATAAGCAGAGATCAGATCTAGATTTTCACCTTCTGTAGTGATGTACTGCATCTTAGCGATCTCTTCTAAGAACTGAGAATTTGCCTCTTCCAGGATAGAAGGTTCATTACTCTGGCTGATAATCTGGAACATGGAACTGAGTCTTTTACATTCTTCCGAAAATTCGAACTCTATCGCTTTCTCAAAATCGGAATATCCAGCTGGGCCATGCTTCTTCAAATATTCCACTTTTCTTAAGTTCAATTTGGATTCAAAATCTTTCTTTAAGTACCGGAATCTCCAATCGATCAGACTGATCTCTAGATCTTCTAATTTTTTGGCCTTGACCAAAACTTTTTCTCTCACTCCTACTTTCCCGAAATCGTGAAGTAACGAAGCGTATCTGATCTCTTTGATCTGTTCTTTGGAAAATTTTGTGTCCTTATATTTTCCGGAGTCCGCACGATCTAAGGTTTCCGCGAGTCCCACAGTCAATAAAGCCACTCGGAAAGAGTGACCGCTTGTGGTAGGGTCCCTGGCTTCGATCGCGTTTACAGAAGCGGTCACAAATCCCTCGAATAATGTTTCGATCTCTCTTAGAAGATAATTGTTCTGGATGGCGACTGCTGCTTGCCCAGCTACTCCGAGCACCAATTGAGCCGAATAATCGTCGAAAGGTTGGATCTCCTCCCCTTTCATCTGTTCGACGGACAATTTCTGGTTAAAATTCCTTTTGCGGTTGATAAGCTGAAGAACACCTACCACGTCTCCCCTATGGCCTTTCATAGGAACAACCAACATGGACTTTGTATGATAATTCGATAATATATCAAAATTACCGTTGAAGGAGAATTCGGCATCCTCCGGTAGATCGTAAACGTCCTGAATGTTCAGCACTTTACCTGTTGATGCAACATAACCGGCGATACT
Organism: Leptospira johnsonii; assembly: GCF_003112675.1. Lineage (NCBI taxonomy): Bacteria > Pseudomonadati > Spirochaetota > Leptospiria > Leptospirales > Leptospiraceae > Leptospira > Leptospira johnsonii. Next base: position 187,078 of record NZ_BFAY01000007.1, read on the forward strand.
GGACTTATTGATAGGGAGAATGAACTCTTCCGTATCTATACTCAAAGCTGAAATTTTAAAACGTAAATTCCGAACAAATCCTATATCGTCTTGTTCCACCAGATATAAGGAACCGGAGTCCGCATTACTGATCTCTCTCGCGCTATATAAGATCTCTCTTAATAGTTTATCGAAATCTTTTTCGTTAGCTAAGCTGATACCGATCCTGGTCAATCGGTTGATCTCGTATTTTGCAGTATTGATCTTATGTAATAGATCAAACTGATCCGTGATCATATGTAGATGTAAAAATCCGTTTGCGAATGTTTTAGAAAGATGAAGATCGGTAGTGATATCGGGCAATATTCCAAAAATCAAATCATCTTCAATCTCAGTATTCTTATAACCTTCGTATCCAAGGTCCGCATTTAAAATGAATCTGGCCAAGATCAGAGGATTATTCTTAAGTTGTTCCCTGATCTTAGTATGTTCGGATTCTAATGTTTTGGAAGAGATATAAAAGAGAGTATTAACAAATTGTGGTGTATCCCTGATCTCTACAGACTCGAAAAAATCTTTTAGATCGATCAGTTCTGCCTGGATCTTAGTGCGGAGGATCGAAAGTCTTCCGGCAAGAGTTACGGAATCCGTTACGATATATTGCTTAAATTTGGATTCCATCCTGATTATCCCATCCTAAGCATCTTTTAAAATCATGAAAAGGAGTTTTTTTCAAGTTTTAGCCTTGGTATCCTTCGAAAAACGACCCATAGATCGGTCTAATTTCTCTTCCTCTCGGAATATACTTTGTCTTTAATGATCTTGGCCCAATCCTTTACGAATTTTTGAGAATGCTCATAGCCGATCTCATATAATCTTTTGTATTCATCCCAATCGAATGTGGAAAAATCTCTCACAGGTAACTCCACGAATATATCAGAAGTCTCTTTTGTTTTTAGCAGATTGTTCCGGCTGGATAATAACATAGATCTCATGAATAGTTCACCAATATGAGGGAATGAATATCTATCTTCCTTTTTCATAAACTGATTTCCCAAAAGTTTTAAGGCAGAAGGTCCTTCACCCGGAAATCTGGACTCAACTAGTAATCCGTAGGTTTGGTCTTTGTTCGGCTGGGAACCTGCTCCTAGATCCACCGAGACTAATACGTCCGCTCCCTTTCTTCTTACTAAAGAGCCGGGAAGATTGTCCCAAAGTCCTCCGTCCACATACAATGCACCGTCGCTATAAAAAGGAGGAAAGATCCCCGGAATAGAAGTACTGGCACGGATCGCTTTCCACACTTCTCCTTGTTCGAATACTTTCGGTTTTGAATTTGTGAGATCACAGGCCACAGCTAAAAAAGGGATCCATAATGTTTCTATCTTTCTATTCCCGAAAAATTCTTTGATTGCCTTAGAATATTTAGCCCCTTTCAAAATGGAAACGAACGGAAGAGTATAATCCCTGGTTAGTTTTGCTTCTATCCATACCTCTTTAATCAGTCGGAGAGACTCGTCGAATCCATACCCCATCGCAAATAATCCAGCCATAATAGAACCGGCACTTGTTCCTCCGATCAGATCGATCGGGATACCTGCTTCGGTCAATGACCTAAGCAATCCTAAATGCGCGAAACCTTTTGCACCTCCGCCGGAAAGTGCGATCCCTACGGATCTACTCTCCAATCTTCTTGCAATACGATCAAATTCTCCCGCTCTATTCTTTCTTAAAATTAGCTTTTGGCCGGGCAATTCATGAAGAATGTTCTCCAATTCTTCCCAACGAGTATAAGAATCTTCTAAATAGATTACGGATTCTTTCATGGTTTCGCCCAAACTTCCACCTTGGATCAGGTTCCAAGAATAAGAGTTTTCTAATATTGGCCGTCCTGTTTCGGCAAGTAGAAGAATACGATCCGCTTGTCTGAGACTTGTTTCCGTCCAGAGTGGGTCTCCAGTAGGTTCTACTTCGAAAACGACGTTATCGTATTCTTTTTCCAATCCTCCAAACCAGGAAAGAAGGTCAGGTATCCCGAATCGCATTCCATTTTTTTGATGGATCCTTTTCTCTTTTAGAAATTTGGAAAGTTTACCCTCGTTTACCGATAAAGTAGAACCGAAGGATTTTAAGGATTTGGAAAGTTCATTGGAAAAATCCCTGAGTGGAAAACCTTCGGTAACTGGGACCAACGCTATCGTATGAACTTTTCTACCGAAACGGGAGGATTCTTTATTCCGTTCTCCCAATCTTCTGGCGATGGTTTCAGTCACATGAAACAATGCTTCCGGAGATTCTGAGATAAATTTTCTGAATCCATTCCGAGAAATTTGGATCACCTGAGAAGATCTGACTGCATATACGGAAGCAGAACGAGGCTCTCCGGTTAACAGGGACATTTCTCCGATGATATCTCCTTTGGCGAATTCTCCTTCTCCGGTTATATTTCCATGATCGTCCGCGACAGTATATCTGAACCTGCCCGATAATATTATAAAAAGTGAATTTCCAGGTTCCCCTTGGAGCATCAATCTTTCTCCGCCTGGAACGTACAACCATCTTAAATAAGGAGTCAATTCTCCGATCTTTTTACGATCCACATGAAAGAGTAATTCCAGATTAGAAATAAATCCCAAAATTTCCTTATCGCTAGGCTCATAAGAAGCCATTCTGAAAAATCTTTTGGTCTCTAATCTTTCCTTCCAACGTTTGGAAGTTTCCGGATTTTCCGATTCCCATTTACTCCAATTTTTAAAGCTGATCCTTAAAAGTTTGGAGTCAGTTTCGGTTCTTACTCCAAACTTCCCTTCTTTCCAATGAAAGAATCCGGCCTCACCGAAATGAGAGCCCGGTCCTAGGCTTCGTATCATCAACTCTTCTCCGGAAGAAGCGTTAGTGAATTCTTCACATTTTCCTTCTAAAAGAAAGTAAAGCCATTCTGAGGATTTTTCCGGTTGTATGAGAACCGTGCCGGAGTTTACAGATCTATATTCGAAAAGTTTAGTAAATGATTCAGTTTCTGCCGGATTCCAATCTCGGAACATTTCGCGATTGGACAAAAGTATAAATCCGAACCATCCGTCCCTTTCTTCTGTCCCGATCACCGTCCCGGGTTTTTTCTTTTTTTCTCTCACAGTGTTAGTCTCTGGTATATATTAAAAAACAGACTGGTAAAAAGTATACATTCTGCAATCTGAAATAATATCGATTTTCGCCCTGGATTTGGTAATAAAAATTATTTCGCGCAGAGCACACAAAGAAAAACGCCCGAAGGAAAAAATCCAACGGGCGCAAACAAAATGAATAGGAGATCTAAGTTAACGATTAACGTTTCAGACCCAGGACTTCCTGCAACATTTGGTCTGTAGTAGTGATCGTTCTGGAGTTGGCCTGGAAACCTCTCTGAGTTACGATCATATCAGTAAACTGATCGGAAAGATCCACATTCGACATTTCTAATAGACCTGCGTTGATCTTTCCTCTACCTGCGATACCTGCTTCACCGATCAAAGGTTCTCCAGAGTTATTGGAGAATGCGAACATTGTATCTCCCGCCTTATCCAAACCGGCTGGGTTATTAAAAACTGCTGTTGCGATTCTTGCTAAAGGTTGTTTGATCCCGTTGGAATAAACACCGGTAACAGTTCCAGAATTATCAATAGAGAAGGACTCCAAATATCCCATGGTATATCCATCTTGCTTTACTGCCTTAGTAGTAAAGTCGGAAGAGAACTGAGTGATCCCATCTACCATTCCAGCCTCACCTAGAGACAGATCAAAACTTTGTGTTTGCGGATTGCCAGGAAGTTTAAAGGAAACTTTTGCATTCAGTTTTCCGGTGTTCATCACGTCTGTTCCGTCGGAAACATATACGATCTTACCATCAGGAGTGAATCCGAACTCAAGCTCGGTGAGTCCCGGCATCTGAGTATTTTGTCCGCCTGTGGCTGCAACATCCACCGACAATTGAGTGGAATCTGTTAAAGACGTCCTTGCTTTCCAGGTATTTTCACGGACTTTATAGAATTCCATTTTGAATTCTCTCTCAGCACCTTGGTCGTCAAAAACCTTAATAGTGGTTACATGTCCTCTTCTTGCCTTAGGATCTGGATCGTTGATCATAGCTGTGATCTCTTCAGGAGTAGCATCAGGCGGAACAGCTTGCACGGAAGAATTCAAGTTGGATCTGAAATCCACTTTGGAAGTAGCTCTTGCAGGTTCTTTAGAATATACTGGAATGATAATATCTTCGATAGAAGCGGAAGAGTTAATATACTTATTCCCTTTTTCATCTAAACGGGAATTCCAACCTTGGACTTTCAAACCGTTTGCTGGGTTCACATAATAACCGTTCTTATCTAAGTTAAAAGCGCCTGCTCTGGTATAGAACTGCTTGTCTCCGTCTTTTACGATGAAGAAACCTTCTCCAGAGATTGCAACGTCGGTGTTTTTACCGGTGGTTTGCAAAGCACCTTGGGTCATGATCTTGTCGATCGCAGCGATCAATGCTCCGAGACCAACTTGTTGAGGGTTCACCCCACCAATGTTTTCCTTAGGCTCGGAAGCCCCTCTTAACTCTTGGGAGATCATGTCCTGAAAAGTGACACGTTCCGTTTTAAAACCGTGGGTGTTCACGTTGGAAATATTGTTACCGATCACGTCCATCCGCACTTGGTGGTTTTTTAAACCGGAAACTCCTGAATAAAGGGATCTCATCATGGCGCTTATACCTCGAAATTTTCTATTTAATTAATAATTGCTATCGTTCGGTTTTCCGGGAAAACTCCAACCTGGAGCTCCGGAACTTGTTTCTTCAAAACTAGTATCATTCTGGTTTTGTAATGTATCTTGGAATTGTTGAGTTTGTTGTGATTGCGATGTTGGAGCTCCTGCAGGGGCATTAAGAGAAGTTCCCGCAGCAGCCGGAGTTGCAGTTTTAGGAGCCGGTGCTCCAGTTTGCCCTTCTTGTTGGTTGATGATCGCAGGATCGGTGATCAATGTGATTGCATCGATCTCTACAGTTCTACCGTTCACTCTTACGAAAGATTTACCTTCTCCGTCAAAGAACAATGCACCTGCGGTTCCCACCACATTCTCTCCTGTCACGAAATCAGGACCGGAAACGATCTTACCTACGAGCGAGAAACTTTGGCGATTAGTCATCTTGCCGATCCCTTGCGAGATATTATTCATCTGCTCTAAGGAAGAGAATTGGGCCATCTGTGCGATAAAGTCTTGGTCCTTAACCGGGTTCGTAGGGTCTTGAGAAGAAAGTTGGGTAATCAACAGTTTTAGAAAATCATCTTTTCCTAATGCTTTTGCGGTGGAACGTATCTCGATCCCTTGGAGGCCGCTTTTTTCTTCCTTCTCCAATTTATCGAAATGCTTCCTTAAATCGTAACTTCTGTCTCCTTCGAGATAACGGCTACGTGTAGCTTCGTTAGAAACCGCGTTTGCTTCAGGCATGATCCTCTCCTTAAACCAAGATGTTTAAGCGTTTATCAGTATTCTTTTCGGCAAATTCCGGATTTTCGATAGAGTCCATTTCTGAAACTTCTTCCAAATCGGAAGAATTCGAAAGACCCGAAGTTTCAAATCCAAAACCCTCTTGGTCGAAGAAGCGGGAAGAGTCCTGCCCATCCCAACTCATGCGTAAAGAATCCTCTGACTCTACGATTAACGACTGAAGATCCAAGCCTTGTTCTTTAAAATCCTTACGAAGTTGTTCCAGATCTCCGGCGAATAACTTTCTTACCTGATCCGACTCTACTAAAATTTTACCTTGTACTTTATCATCTTCTACAGTAATACGTAAGGAAACTCTACCTAACTCTCTCGGATTCAACCTAAGAGTGGCTTCCGATTTTCCATTCTCGACTATATTCAATTTTGCTGATTGAACCAGTCTTTGGAAATTCTCCTTCATCTGAGAACGATCCATGTTAGAACCTGGATTCGTTTTAGAAGGTTTAGAATTCTGTCCGGAAACTTCTTGGTTCTTTTCTGCGACCCCAAGACCTGCTTTTAACAAAGAAAAGGTAGTCTCGTTACCGTTTCTTTGAGAGAAGTCCTGGTTCTGGGAACCTTTTCCAGAAGTATCAGACTTAGAAGCTTCTTCCACCTGAGCCGCTTTCGCAGCTTGATTTTTTGAAATCATGGAAAGAGTTTCTTGTTTTTTCTCTCTGGTGATTTTCCAGTTCTCGGATTCAGGGATGAAATTTTCTTTATGAGAATCTTTTAATACGGTTAGTATTTTTTCTTCGTTGGCGGGTTTGGAGAATTTGCGTGCTTCTTCCAGACTTTTTAAACCTTCATCCAGACTTTCTTTCTCAGAAGTTTTTTTAGTTTCTTTACTAGAACGTTTTTCTTCTGGCTGATTAGATCTTAAAACGGAAAGGTTTCCAGCTTCTTCTTTTTGTTCTGTCTTAGGAGCTTCTTCTTTTGAATGTTTTTGGATCTTTTTGAATGATACCGATTCTTCTTGGTTTGCAGCGGCGGAGACTTCTTTTTCCTTTTTGGCTTCTAATCCGGCCAAGAATACACTCATCTGTGTAATGAAAGGAGAATCTAATTCTTCGGACTCGAATTCAGAGTCGATCTCTTCTTCCTGTTCCGGATCGGCTTCTCCGAGTTCCGCCTTTTGGACCTTCTTCTCGGAAAGGCGAACCAGTTTTTCATCGTCCTCTTCCTCTGAAGAGGTTTCTTCTACTTCTTCCTCTTCGGCTCTTACGAATAATTCAGGCTCTTTGGGCTCTTCCACTTCGGAAGATTTTTCTTCTTTGATCTCGGACTTTTGTCCTTCTTCCAAAACCTTTTGGGAGCGGAGTTGGATGGACTTCATCAGGTCCATAAAACTTACGGAAGGGGCCGAAGTTTTTTCGGAAACGTTAGATACCTTTGGCTCCGCCGAAAGTGGATATCCTTCTTCTCTGCTTGGTCCTTCCGTTCTGATCTGCATAGTTTGCCCCTTGCAGTATAAGGATCGAAAGATCCGAGATTTCCTTGATAGAATTATAAGATTATCTTCTTCCTTTATTGGATTATGTCGTATTGAGCGAACTCTAGGTAGGAGCTCCCTACCTCAATTATAGCCGGCGAGTTCTTCCAAGATCCATGAATGAGCGTCTTGGATGGTTTTGTACAAATCTTCCAACTTATGAAGGTCCATTTTTAAGGAGCCGTTCTCAAAATGCAGATGCACATGTCCGCAATTAGCGCATAGATCCGCGACAAAATAGCTCCTTTCTGAGATCCGGATCGGGCGGCAGTATTCTTCCATAGATATCCTCTTTCTTATCAGGGTCTTTTGTTCTAGGAAATTGTCAAATTGATTTTGAGTCTTATTATCAATATAGTAAAAAAGAATGAGAAGAATGTCTATTCCGCCTGATCCATGAGATATCTTGACATTACGAATTGAATGCTTCGGAATAGGCCTCCCATGTTTCTCTTTAAGCTTAAAATATATCTTCAGACCTTACTCTTAGTCCTCCTTTTAGGGAATTGCACATTGCATGGGATCATTCTTCGGGAAAAACGAGAGAATCAAAATCCGACCTTTCGCACAAAACTTATTAGCGACTTTGTAATGAGCAGAAGTGAAGGAAATTCCTATCTTTTGGATCTGAATCTGAATAGCAGATATGGGAACGATCATATAGGCAAAGCGGTCTCGGGACTTTCCGAACTGGATCTTAGGCCTGATGCAAGAGTATTGATCCGTTATTCTTCTTTTGTGCAACCGAGTAAAGAGGCGTCTTGGTTCCTATTTTTTATCACACTTGGGGTTTATCCATTAGTTGAGACTTGCACCGGGACTGGCACGTTTGATTTTATTGATAAAAAAACAGGCCAGGTAGTCTTATCTAAAAATATAAAGATCACTGGAGTGAAAACATTCGGATGGTTCCCATTACTCGCCTCCCCTGTTGCTGAAATAGGAAGAGAAGTCCATACAGGAAGTTCTTTTGCATTAGATAAATATAATTTAAAAATTTCTCCTATTTTGGCCAAAGAGCTTGGCTCTTATTTGAGCAACATAGATCAGAAGGATATCCAAAAATATTTCCATTCTACGGAGACCTTCCCTCTTCCTGCCATTCATATCGGAAAAATAAACGGTGAATTCGTAAACGAGATCAGATCAGCTTTTACGGAAGAGCTCACCAAGAGCGGCTTCACAATCATTACAAGAGATCCGGAGAATCTGAAAAAGATCGTAGATCTGCAAACGATGGAGAACACAGGTTTAGTAGAAAATCCTTTATCGATCGGAAAATTGGCCAGTCTACGATATTCCTTAAACGTGGATTCTAAGATCGATGAAAATTATATTCATTTGAATATCAATGTAGAAGACTTACAATCAGGCAAGATCATCTGGACTGATAAGAGAAAGGATTATTATTCAAGTAGATATAGAGAAGGTCTGCTCTCCGATCTAGCCGAGATGTCGAATGCAGCTGTTTCTTCTTTGAAATTAAAACTCTTAACCGGAAAGAATTAAGATCTAAAATTTCCGGCGTGAATCCTATCCGTAAACTTATTTAGGACTATGGATCTCTTGCAGAGAACGGATGGTGAATCCCTTATCTGTCATCTCCATCATTCCTTTGATCAAAGCCTTGGCCGCACTCGCAGTGGTCAAACACGGGATCTTATAACGGATAGCAGCCTGGCGGATCGCAAAACTATCATCTCTGGTCACTCTGCTAAGAGGTGTATTCAGTATAAGATGGATCTTGTTCTCTCTGATATAATCTAATGCAGTCGGGAATTGGTTATCGTATACCTTATTGATCTTGGAAGAAAGTATTCCATTTTCAGATAAGAACTTATGGGTTCCTTCGGTGGCGATCAGGTTGAATCCTAAACCTGAAAGATCCTTGATATACTTTAATAATTCTTTTTTGTCCTTATCATTTACGGAAACGAATACAGTTCCCTGAGAAGGAAGTTCTTCTCCGGCCATGTATTGGGATTTTAAGAATGCTTCTCCCGCAGTGTCGGCAATTCCCATCACCTCACCTGTGGATCTCATTTCCGGTCCGAGGATTGTGTCCACTCCAGGAAATTTATTAAAAGGTAATACAGCTTCCTTCACATTTACGGTCGGGAATACCATTTCTTTTGGAAGTGGAAGTTGCTTTAAGCTCTCTCCCATCATGATACGGGTAGCGTATTTTACGATAGGATGGCCAAGAGCCTTGGATACGAAAGGAACCGTCCTGGAAGCGCGAGGGTTTACCTCGATCACATAAACAACTTCTTCTTTAACTGCGTATTGGATATTAATAAGTCCTTTGACTTGTAATTCTAATGCAAGTGCTCTCGTAGCGCTTCTGATATCGTCCAATACTTTTTTGGATAAGGACTGAGGAGGAAGAACACAGGCAGAATCTCCGGAATGGATACCTGCTTCCTCGATATGCTCCATGATCCCGGCAATAAACACGTCTTTGCCGTCGCAAAGTGCATCCACATCCACTTCTACCGCGTCTTCTAAGAAGGAATCGATGAGTAGAGGTCTGTCTTCCGAAATTTCCTCGGCTTTTTCCATATACTTATCTAGCTCTTTTTCTTCGCTGATGATAAGCATCGCTCTTCCACCCAATACGTAACTAGGGCGAACGAGCACAGGATACGTGATATTATTTGCGATCTTTCTAGCTTGTTCCATAGAAGTCGCTATCCCGTTATTTGGAGAGAGCAATTTCAGTTTTTCTAATACTTCTGCGAAACGTTTTCTGTCTTCCGCTCTGTCTATGGAATCCGGGCTTGTTCCTAAAATTGGAACCCCTCTACTCTCCAGATCTTTCGCAAGTTTTAGAGGTGTCTGTCCACCGAATTGGATGATAACCCCATTCGGTTTTTCCTTTTTATAGATCTGCATTACGTCCTCTAAGGTCAGAGGTTCGAAATACAATCTGTCGGAAGTATCGTAGTCCGTTGAGACAGTTTCCGGGTTGGAATTCACCATGATGGATTCCACTCCCAGATCTTGTAGAGCGAATGAGGCATGGCAGCAGCAATAATCGAACTCTATCCCTTGTCCGATCCTATTCGGTCCGCCGCCTAAAATGATTACCGATTTGTTAGAGGTTACGTTTGTCTCATCCTCTTCGTCGTAAGAAGAATAAAAATAAGGCGTATAAGCTTCGAATTCTCCGGCGCAGGTATCGATCCTCTTATAGATCGGTTCTATTTTAGAAGATTCTAATGTTGCCTCGAGGCTCTTTTCTTCTTTTTTGAGAATAGAACCTATCTCTGCCTTTTTCTTATCTGGAGTTTGAGAAGAAGAAAGTACCTTTTCTATCTCCGCTTTTTTAGAAAGATAGGCAAGCTGTCTATTAGAGAATCCCGCTTTTTTCAGTTTTCCTAAAACGGAATTCCCTTTTTGCTCGAATTCTTTTTCTAAATTCTGCAGGTCTTCGAATTGGTATAAGAACCAAGGATCTATTTTACAAAGTTCGTGGATTTTCTCTACGCTATAACCTTCTTCCAAAGCTTTTTTGACGTAGAAGATCCTTTTATCGTTCGGTCTGCGTAAGAATGAATCGATTCTTTCTTTTTTCTGAGGAACAGATAAGCTATGGAATTCGACTAACTCTGCAAAATTTCCGTCGGAACCGAAACCGAAACGATCGATTTCCAAAGAGCGCATAGCCTTTTGAAAACTTTCTTTAAAAGTCCTTCCGATTGCCATGGCTTCTCCCACGGCTTTCATCTGGACTCCGAGAGTATCGTCTGTCCCTGGGAACTTCTCGAAGGCAAACCTTGGGATCTTTGTCACCACATAGTCTATGGACGGTTCGAAAGAAGCAGGAGTAACTCTTGTAATATCGTTTTTGATCTCATCCAGAGAGTAACCAATGGAGAGTAACGCAGCGATCTTTGCGATCGGGAATCCGGTCGCCTTAGAAGCGAGCGCGGAAGATCTGGAGACCCGAGGGTTCATCTCGATCACGATCACGTCACCGTCTTCCGGATTCACTGCGAACTGGATATTGGATCCACCGGTTTCTACCCCGATCTCTCGGATGATACTGATGGACATATCCCTTAAATTTTGGTATTCCTTATCGGAAAGTGTCTGCTGAGGAGCAACTGTGATGGAATCACCAGTATGAACTCCCATTGGATCTATATTCTCAATAGAACAAATGATAACTACGTTATCCGCGAGGTCTCTCATGACCTCTAACTCGAATTCTTTCCAACCCAAAACGGATTGTTCTAATAAAACCTGGCTAATAGGAGAAGCCTTGAGTCCTTTGCCTACCACTTCGTCGAAGGTTTCTTCGTCGTAAGCGATCCCTCCTCCGGTTCCTCCCAGAGTGAACGCGGGTCTTACGATCAGAGGAAGTCCGATCTGAGCCTTGATCTCTGCCGCTTCTTTCAGATTGTTAGCGAGCCCGGAACGAGGGACTTTTACCCCGATCTTCTCCATTGCTCTTTTGAAAAGTTCTCTATCTTCGGCTTTTTTGATGGCCTCTATTTTGGCGCCTATGAGTTCTACATTATATTTTTCTAATAATCCTGCGTTATGGCAGGCCAAAGCCAGGTTTAATGCCGTTTGACCTCCTACGGTAGGTAGGATTGCGTCCGGTTTTTCTTTTTCTAAGATCTTTTGGACAACCGAGACGGTTAGAGGTTCTATATAAGTCGCATCCGCCAGATCAGGATCAGTCATGATGGTGGCAGGATTGGAATTGAGAAGGATTACCCGGATTCCTTTTTCTCGGAGGGCTTTGGCGGCCTGGGTGCCGGAATAGTCGAATTCACAAGCTTGACCGATAACGATCGGCCCGGATCCCAGGATCAGAACGGAGCGGAGATCTTCCCTTTTGGGCATATTATTTCCAGGATTTTTATTCTGGCCTGTACTTCAAGTCTTTCCGAGACAGAAAGAAAAAAGCATTACGATCAAAGTTCTGCTTTTGGAAGGAAATAGTCTCCCGCCTTCTTCCATTTCCCGGAACCGATCAGTAGGAGCTCCAACTTACGCTGCAAATCGCCGCAAGAAGAAGCCGGAAGTGGATTCGTATTCCATGGATCGGAAATCCTGTCGTAACAGGTGTATAAAACACCATTTGGACTCGGAATATAGATCAGCTTTTTGGTCCTGGTTTGGAGCATTCTATGTTTGGAAAATAGAACAGTCTCTTTTGCATAAGGATCGGAAACAGTCACACTATTCCCATCGTTTGGATCGATTGAATGTAACTCCAAAATATTCGGATAACGGATCCTATCTTTCTGGAAAAAATGATCTCCCCGATCCGAAAACCAAATCCCTGTCTCTGAATAAACGGAACGATCCTCTGTCCAGGTTTCTTCTTTCGGGAGCCTGGTCAGATCTTTTCCTCGCAACGAAAGATTTTCGGAAGATATTCCCAAAACGGAAAGAATTGTAGGAAACACATCCAATGAGCTTGTGATCCCTTTAAAATTGCGGACTTCCTTTCTTTCGAATGATTTTGGAAACTTGATGATGAGAGGGATCTTGGTAACACCCTCCCCTCTCAAATGCTCCCCATGCCCATGACTATGATCCTCTTCAAACAAGGACTCTCCATGATCAGAGGTAAGAATGATAAGTGTATCGTCGTACAACTTTCTTCTTTTCAGTTCTTCCAAAATTTTCCCGACGGAAAAATCAAAAGCAGTCAATGAAGCGGAATAAATAGAACGGATCTGTTCCTGTTCTTTTTTATCAGGCTTCTCCGAATTACTCGGATCCACAAAACGGAAATATTTAGAAGGTCCGTAATAGTGGCGATCTGTATTCTTATAAAAAGGATAAGGCGGACTATAAGGGAAATGAGTTACGGAAGAAAAATACAGTGCAAAAAAAGGACGATCCTTTTTATCGAACACCGAGAATAGATCCGGTAAAATCCTAGAATCATCGCCCAAGCTGGGAAGGGACCGGATAGAAGAAAGATATTCCCCTCCTCCAAAAAAAGTCCCAGTCAAAACAGGAAGAAAGAAGACCTGAGATTCGATCGTCCTTTGTTGTGTTAATGTCTCCGCGCTAAAATTCGGAGCATATACATTTTGGAATCCCCAATTCGCTCTCGGAAAAATATCTCCTGCAAAGGAAGAGACCACAAAGGTCTTATGAGATTTTCCTAAAATGCCTGGAAGTGTAGCGATCGTATTCCCTAATTTAGAACGATCTTCTTTATCAGGGAACATATCCTGGATCCCATGTTCGAAAGAATATTTCCCACTCAAAAAATCCGCCCAAGAAGGAAATGTCCTAGGGATCGTAGAATGATGATCCAAAAGTACGAGAGATTCGGAAGCAAGACGATCTATGTTCGGAGTTTTATCTTTTTCCCCTTTTACAAAGCCCAATTGGTCCTGGCGAATACTATCCGCAGAAATGATAAGTACATTCGTATTAGAAGAATATTCCAAAGCTTCTTTAGATACAGAGCTCCCATTCCGAGTTTTCGTAAAAAAAGAAAATCCGAAACCTATGAGTACAACCGCAACAAAAACCAGATCCTTTTTAGAACGAGAGAATCGAATATCAAAGGAATAAAAAGCAGAAGCAGTCAAAATGCCCCAAGCAGACCCTAAAAGATGAAAAGAATAAAATAATATTATAAAAACGGAATACCTGATCAGAGATTCATAGAACTTAGATTTCCAAAAAGACAATCCGGTTCGAACGACTTGAACTACCAAAAATAAGAATAAAACCGATTTAAAGAAGAAGGGAGAAAAATGATCCGTAATAAAATATAAAAACCCGATCGCCCAAGAATGTCTGTAATAGAAAAATTCTCCATATACTTGAGGATATTCCGAAACGGATCCACAAAATAGAAAAAATAAGACCGAGAATAAAATTAAATAAATCTTATATATTCTAATCTTCTTTCCTTTCTTCCATTCCGAAAAATCAGGACCTAAAAATAAGATCGCTGCTCCAACAAAGAACGCATAAGAAGAAGCGAATACTCCGCCTAGATCTCTCAGTAATAAGGGAATAAGCCCGTAAAAAAGAGAAATAAATTCGCTGATATCCACTCCCATTACATGCAAAGAAGTATTGGTTAGAAGACAAAGAAGGGTCAGAACAAATACGAAAACCCCTGAATGGATCCAAGGGTTCCCGGAGTTAAATTCGGATCGGATGGAATTTTTAAATTTAGACCAGAACTCGGACATTCAAAGTATTCCTGCCGAAGGAACGAGGAGTAAAATTTTCCCAATCCAAAGGAAGCGGAGACTGCACGATAATCGCAACCACACCTGGTTCGTTTTGGACAATCTCCTCTACTACCTTCTTCAATTTTTCCGCCTTCTTTTCCCAGAATGAATAAGGAGGGTCCATAAAATACACTTTCGTTTTTTCAGGAATATCGAATCCCAAATAGAATCGGAAAGCGTCTTTTCGTAAGACTAAATGAGGTTTTCCTAATTTATCCAAAACACCTTTCAGGCTTTCAAATCTATCCCAGGCAAGTTCCAAAAATACCGCTCTTGCAAACCCTCTACTCAAAGATTCAATCCCCATCTGTCCGGACCCGGCAAATAGATCCACAAACGCGGAATCTTCCATATTCAAACGGCCTTGGAGCTGTAAGGATTCAATAATATCAAATAATGATTTTTTAATGATCGCAGGTGTAAAATTACTCTTACCCTCAGGGCTGACTGGAGAAGGGATCAATTTCCCTTTCAGTTCCCCGGTTTGGATCCGAAGTCCTTTTGTTTTTTTTCCCGGTTTCATTTTTCCTCTTTTTTCTTTTCCAGACCTATTTCTAAGATCCGGATCCGTTTTCCCAATTTGGAATCCGCTGGTACGGATTTCAGTTTTGCCAAAACGGAACTCGCCGCTTCGTATTCCTGAGAAGAATACAATATGCAGGCGTATGTGTAAACACCTTCGGAGTACCGAACGGAAGACTCACCCTTATTTAGGAAAATTTTTCCCCAGCGAGCGCCCGACTCATAGGATTCTAATACCAATGCACGTTCTAAAAATAAAAAAACAGAATTATAAAAGATAGAAGGTTGTTCCTTGGATCTGGAATAAATGCTCAAAAGTGTCTTATCTATCTCTTCTAAACTGGATTCGGAAGCGACGTATAACAAAAGGATCTTATAATCCAATTCCCCCGATCTAAGACCCGATCTGGAGACTTTTACTAAGGTGTCATAGTTTCCTTTTTTATAATATTCGTACACCTGGTCGAAATCCACCGCGTAGATAGAATTCGAAAATAAAAAGATTACGATAAGAATGATAGGAGCGGTCCGAAATGATACTTTTGGAAAAAAGTCGGACCGCAAAAAGATTAGAGTTCGATTACGTTTGAAGAGCCGCACATGGAGCAGATATGATTTTCTGGGCCGTCAAAAGATCCTTCGGCGTCATCTTCCCAACGATGATCACAGTCCTCACATACAAAAGTTACGGCGTCCTCGTCGAGGTAATCCGCGTCGCCGTCTGTTTCGTAATCCTCGTCAAAATCATAATTATAAGGCATATTTACACGGAATCCAGGAGGGGTCCGAGAGTCAAGCTAGAGTAGGAGTTCCAACCCCAAAAAATAAGTGAAAGGTCTAGGCTTTTTTTAAAATCTGACTTTAGCATGCTCTACCAAGCCAACCACAGAAGTTACAGAAAAAAAGCGAATTACAAACCGTTAGTGTTCTTTTTGATCCTGCTAGGTTTGGCTGGGATCGCGTTTTTTCTCAGACAAGATATCAAAAATCTGTTCGCGGGAGACAGACGTGTACTTCTTGAGAAAGAGAGGAAACTACTCCAAGAAGGGATCGTAAAAGGTGAGCCTAAAGAAGGAGAGATCAAAGAGTTCAAATCTACCGCAAAAGATTTTGTAATATCTAATCCTAAAGAAGGGATCTCCTACCATTATGCGGCGCTTTCGGGATATTACGAATTTTTACTATTAGGTTTTAGGTTCGACTCTGTTACTCTTTCCAAAATTGCATATACAGGTTTCCAAGAATTTTTAGAACAAGATAGTTCTTATCTCCCTCTTGTAGAAGATTCATACAGACAGGCATTAAGAGCACAAGCAATCGATCCGGAATTTTTAGAATCGACTGACAATCGTTATCTGATCGCATTCGGAGAATCCATTCGACAAAAACTCAGTCGCTCCGCATTGAACAAACTCCTGATCTCCATAGAGCCCGAGAAATTAAGTCCAGAATTAAAATCGGGTTACGCTTGGACCTGTTTAGTAGGAAGCGCACTTTCCGGAAATACCGAATTCTTAAAAAAGATACTCTCTCAACAGGATGTCTCCGGTTCTCTTTTACTCTCCGCGAGAGAATCCGATTTTCTGATCGCGCTATCCGAATTCAGGGCCGGACAATATGTTTCTTCCTTAAATTATTTAAGAAGGGTCAAAAACGTAAATGAAGACTTTTTAACGGGAAGTTCTAAAATTTTAGAAGCAAGGATCTTTTATTACCAAAACCTTTCGCCAAAAGCGATCGTATTATTAGAAGAATATTATCCTAATTCAGGGGACAGAAAGGAAGAAGTTCTACTTCTTGCAAAAGAGATACTCTCTAAAAACCAAACCCTGAAAACGAAATTACCGGTAGAGGATTAAAAAAATGAAATATTCTTTCTTCATTATACTTTTAGCTTTTTTAGGATGCGGGGTAAAACCTGTACCTCCTCCTGCAGGAAAATTTTGCGAGCCTATGCTCAAAAATACACAATGTGTGTATTTGGATTTCAGGAATTCAAAGGCAATCTTAGAAGATAAAGAATATCCTATGAAGTCCACAAGCACTTTGAATTTTTCCTATAAAGTGGACGAGGTCTATTACGAAGTGGAAGTCCTGAACGAAAATAGGGTTAAGATCACAGGAACAAACGGATTCCAAAAAACATTATTAAAACTAAAAGATAAAGACGAGAGAAAAAAAGAATACGCAAAACTTTGGAAGGCGATCAAAGATCTATTCTAAGTTTCCCTCCTACTACTCGAACGAGCGATGTAGGCATTCTTCTATCAAATAATTCCAGAAGGACCGACCGGATCGCAAAAAATGCTGGCTGGAACTGGTTTCTTCTACCCTATTGATTCCTACGCATATGAGTGATTCAGGTCATCCAACTCGCTTTTTCATTTTAGGAATTCTTATTTGTTTTTTATCCTTCTTCTCCTGTGCCGAAGCAAAAGGGAAAGAAAGGCCTAAGGCAGAAAACGGTATCTTAGATTTAAGTGCTTGGGATTTTACAAAAGACGGAACAGTAGAATTAAACGGAGATTGGAGATATTATTGGAAGGAACTCATTCCACCCAAAAATTTCCAAGACGATCTTGTTGCCGATCCGAGCGGTTTCATTCCTATTCCAGGAGTATGGAACGGTCATATTTTAAACGGCGAACCTTTACCTGCGATTGGATACATCACTTATCATTTAAGATTGTATCTTCCTGAAAACACTCCTGATCTTGCGATACGAATAGATGACGGCCAAGGTTCCGCGTATTCCTTATATTGGAACGGTAAGTTAGTGGCGTATAACGGAAGTCCCGGACCGTCTCCTGAAGAAGAACGTCCTGAGTATCTTGCACAAACAAGTTCTGTTCCTTATTCCAAACAAGTCGATCTAGTGATGCATATTTCAAATCACTATCATCGAAATGGCGGTTTTCAAATGCCGATCTTACTTGGTGACTCATCCAAGATTTTTGCGGCAAGAGATAGGAACAGGATGACCAGCGCATTTTTAGCAGGAGCCCTACTCATCATGGGCCTGTATCATATGGGCCTTTTCCTATTTCGCAAAAAAGAAATGGAGATTTTTTGGTTCTCTCTAACCTGTCTTGCTATCACCTCCAGAGTACTTACCAGCGGAGAAAGATTCATAGGAGAAGCGTTCAGAAATATTCCTTGGAATATTTTTATCAGAATAGAATACCTCTCCTTTTATTTAGGCGTTCCCTTCATGGCTATGTTTATGAGGACCTTGTATCCTTCTCAGTTCAAAAAGACATCCATGATTGTCATTTTTACGTTATCTATTCCCCCATGCCTTTCAATTATAGTGCTTCCTCCCTCACTTTTTAGTTATACGCTCCCTTATTACCAAGCATTGATCGTATTCGGCGGAATATATGGTATGATCATGTTGGCAGTAGCTATCTTCAAAGGTTTACAGGGCGCAAAACTGATGTTACTCGGTTTAGGAATATTCTATGCATCCGTTCTAAATGATTTTATTTTTTACCAGTTTCACATTGGACCTGGGTATCTCACTCCTGCAGGTCTATTCTTATTAACGTTTGCGGATGCGGCCCTACTGGGCAGAAGGATCGCAAGCGCATTCAACACCAGTGAAGAACTATCCGTCAATCTGGAGAAAAAGGTAGTAGAAAGAACAAAGGAACTCGCAGAAGAAAGAGATCGTACAGATTTACTATTATTAAATATTCTTCCCAAACCCGTTGCAGAAGAATTAAAATCCAAAGGATCGGTGACTCCAGTATATTACGAATCCGCGAGTATACTATTCACAGACTTCGTGGGATTTACTAAAATCGCAGAAGATATGTTGCCAAAAGATCTAGTAGAAGATCTACACAATTGTTTTTCGGAATTCGATTCAGTCGTTTCCCGGTTAGGTTTAGAAAAACTGAAAACGATCGGGGATTCTTACATGTGTGCCGGAGGAATTCCGAATATCAATTTCACTCATGCTGTCGACAATTGTTTAGCAGGTTTAGAATTCCTAAGATTCATGCATAAGATCGCAAATGCTAAATCACAAATGGGTCTTCCATTCTGGGAATTAAGAGTGGGAGTTCATACCGGTCCAGTGACATCGGGAGTGATCGGCTCCAACAAATTCGCTTACGATGTTTGGGGGGATGCGGTCAATCTTGCGAGTAGAATGGAATCCTCAGGTAAACCGGGACATCTAAATATCTCCGGCTCCACATATGAGATAGTAAAAGATTTTTTTGTATGCGAGCATAGAGGAAAGATCCAAGCAAAAGGAAAGGGAGAAGTGGATATGTATTTTGTAAGTTCCATCCGCCCCGAATTATCCGTGGATTCCAAAGGGATTTTTCCAAATGAAAAATTCGAAACTTTAAGAACGGAATTAAATCTGAAATTCAGCGCAGTTTGATCTCTGCAGCTTTGGAAGGAATATTAAAAATTCATTATCTTCAATAAAAACGAGGGAAAATAAAAGTAATTCCGTAGATCATTCCTTGGGCTTTTACTTCTTCCGGGACTTTTCCGAAGTTTTGTCCTCGAAGCGCATCCACACAGGATTGATCCACAAGCGCTTGCCCCTGGGAAGAAATGAGCTTAGTATCAACGACTTGGCCTGCGTCATTTAGCATAAATTGGACCTTCACCTCTCCCGGTTCTATCGCTTGTCTGATCACCTTCCCGGCTCCGTCGCGATAACCGTAATTTCCTCCGCCTGGAGGGGAAAAACTCTGCTCGATCTGGCGGAGCATTCTTTTGAAATATTCGTAGCCGACTAACTTTTTAGTCGGAACACTCATAGAAGAGCTTCCGTCCCAACGAAAGAGCATGTCCTGTTGGAACCTATAATTAAACGGGATCTTGGTCATTCTTCCGGTAGCTGGAGTTTGCTCCGGAGTTTGTTCGTTCGGATTAGTGAATTCTACTGGATCCTGTTTTAGGATAGCGACCTCGTATACTTTCTCTTCTTCCGTTTTCTTTTGGGAATTTTGAGGACTTGCCTTGGAAGGATTTCTAAAAATATTTCCCATCACGAATTCGCGAAAAGGAGAAAGTGTATGAAATCCTTCTTTTTTAGTGATCCCACCGGAACCAGCGGACTCAACGTTAGACAATGCTTTGTATTCGTCCTTGATCCTTTTGTCTACGAACTCTTGTTCCAATAGTACTTCGTAGATTTTTTCCCTCTCCGCTCTTTCTTTGACCTGAACTAGCGGGTCTTCTCCCAAGATCTTAAAAAGAATATTGCGTGTGAATAAGTGAGCTACTAAGAAAGAAGCAAAAGCAAATACGAAAAATGCGGCGAATAGAAGGCGACGGTCATCTTCTCCTAGATCTCCTGTATTATCTATTTCACTTTTAAAAAAGGCCGGGAGCCGCATCTTCTTCTATTCTTTTGCCGAAAGCCGGGGGAACTCTGTCCATCAGCTGATAGGCCTTCTCTGTGGCAACTCTACCGGAAGAGGTTCTATTGATCAAGCCAACTCTTACCATATAGGATTCGTAATGATCTTCGAGAGTCCTTTCTTCCTCTCCGATTACTGCGGCGATGGGCTTCAGACCAACAGGGCCACCCTTGTACCGATCGATCATACATTCCAGGATCTGGCGGTCCATTCTATCCAGGCCCAATTCGTCTATTCCGAGGCGAGAAAATGCCTCCTCGCAGGCGGGGATACGGATCTTTCTTTCCCCTTTTACCTCCGCAAAGTCCCTCACTCTTTTGAGAAGATGGTTTGCGATCCTAGGGGTTTTTCGGGACCTTCTTCCTATTTCGAATGCTGCGTTCTCATCTATCTCGTAACCCAGGATCTTAGAGGATCTTAAAACGATATCTTTCATCTCAGCATCATCGTAATATTCCAAACGGAAATGGATACCGAATCTACTCTTGAGAGGATCCGAGATGAGTCCGCTTCGAGTCGTGGCACCGATCAAAGTGAATGGTTTTAATTTGATCTGGATGGTTTGGGCGGTGATACCTTCTCCCACTAGGAGATCGATCATGAAATTTTCCATCGCAGGATACAAGATCTCTTCTACCTTGCGGCTTAGGGAATGTATTTCATCTATAAATAATATATCTCTCTCTTCTAGATCGGTGAGTAATTTTGCAAGGTCTGCTCCCCTTGTCAAAACTGGAGCAGAAGTGACTACGATCCTTGTGCCCAGTTCTTGGGAAATGATACCCGCAAGTGTAGTCTTACCTAGACCAGGAGGCCCTGATAGAAGTACATGATCCAGGGCCTGGCCTCTTTTTTTGGCGGCTTCTACAAAAACGCCTAGATTGGACAGGATCTCTTTTTGTCCTATAAACTCGGAGAATAAGGAGGGACGAAGAGATATCTCATCGTCGAATTTATCCTCCGGATTTAAAGTATGTCCTGCCAAAAGACTTTTTTACTCCGCCAGTTTGACCGAAATTTTTAGGATCTGGCCTTTTCTGAATACGACTATCGAAACACGTTGCCCGACTTTAGAAGCTCGGATCTTTGAAACCACGTCATTTGCGTTCTTGATCTTGGCTCCGTCGATCTCCAGGATCACGTCTTCTACGTCGATACCTGCCTCTGCGGCCGCACTACCATTCTGGACTTGGCGAACGAATGCTCCTTCCGGACCGGAAAGTTTAAGCTCCTTTGCAGTTTCTTCCGTAAGATCGTCTAACGCTACTCCCAAGCGAGCACGTTTGACCTTTCCGCCGGATTTTAATTCTTCTACGATTGCCTTAGCTTCGTTGATCGGGATCGCAAAACCTAAGCCGATCGAACCGCCGCTTGGGGAAACGATCATACGGTTGATACCAACCACTCTTCCGTTGATATCCAGAAGTGGTCCTCCAGAATTCCCTTGGTTGATCGCGGCGTCCGTCTGGATATAATGAACTCCGGAATTATCAATGCCGCCCCTTCCTACTTTGGAGATCACTCCCACTGTCATGGATTGTTCCAATCCGAACGGAGCACCAATTGCGATCGCCCAATCCCCCACTTTCACTGCGGAAGAATCTCCGATCTCGATCGGTTGTAGATCTTGGTTCGCTTCTACCTTTAGAAGAGCAACATCTATCATTGGATCCGTTCCGATCAACTTAGCGGAAACAGGTTCTTTTACATTTTTGAAAACTACTTTAAATTTATCGAAATTACGAACTACGTGATCGTTAGTGAGAATATATCCTTCTTTGTTGAGGATAAAACCGGAACCTAATCCGCTCACTTTTCTTTTCTGATTTCTTACTCTACCTTGCGGTCCGTAAAAAAATTCCTGAAACGGATCGTTGTATTGAGGAACGTTGACTGTTCCTTCGGTGGCGATCAGCACCACGCTTGGAGAAACGTTTTCGTAAACTTCTTCGAATGCTTTTTGGATGGATACTGCGGCTTTCGCAGATGCGCTTGGTTCCCTGTCTGATTTCGCGTTTAAGAATAAAGCGCTGTCATTTCCTGTTCCGCAATACAAGATCGGAGAAAGGATCACTCCGGCCATAACGGATATGCCTATCACCAGGAAATTTTTGAATCTGTCGTTTTTTTTCATGGATTCCTGCCCTCGAGAATGGGATTCCGGTAGATGAGCTTTCAGCATTCGAAGCAAAACCACTCATGTCAAGTGGCTTTCCAATTCAAAGGCATGGCACAAATACCAGGATTTTACGTTTTTGAAGGTTTAGACGGAAGTGGTAAAAGTACCCTCTCCGTCCGGGTCTTAGACCTTCTCACCTCCAAACATGTTCCAGCAATTTGTTTTGCGGAACCGACTCGGTACGAATCCGGGCTGTTCTTGCGAAAATTTTTAAGCGGAGAAATAGAACTTTCTCCCGAAAAACAGATCGAAGCCTTTTTAGAAGACAGAGAAGTTTCTCTTCAAAGGAATATTTTGCCTTCACTCTCCCAAAAAAAAATAGTGTTACTGGATCGGTATATGTATTCCACGGCTGCTTATCAGTCAGGGGAATTTTTTTCAGCGCAAGAGATCCTAAAAAAGAATTTAGACAGAGGATTTCCGGAGCCTGAAAAAGTTTTTTATCTGGAAATTGAACCCGAAGAAGCTTTGGCGAGATTGAAGGGAAGAGACACTACAAAAGATCGATTCGAGACGATCAGCGCATTGATTAAGATCAAAAAAGCATATGAAGAAATTCTTCCGGAAAATACCGTCCGTCTGGATGCGAAACTTTCTACGGAAGAATTATTAAAACTCGTAACCGAAAAAATCTCTTATTGAACCAAGGATTGTTGCAAGGTTTTCAAAGTCTCTTCGTGGATAGAAGCTTCTCTGTCCAATTGAGCTGCGAGTTCCACTAACTTCTTCTTACGAGCACCGGAAGAATGATGTTTCGGTTCGGAAGAAGCAAGTTCTCTCAAATGGGTCGCCTCATCCCTTTTCTTTTTAGAAAGATTGGCCAGGTATTTTTTGAATGCCTCTTTTTGTTCTTGTGTGGATAAACTTTCCACCAAGGCCTTTTCGATCAGTTTTGTCTCTTCTTCTGCGGAGAAAGAAGAAAGTGCAAATGGGAACAGGGACAGAATTGAAATTAGTCCGACAAGTGATTGGATCTTCATCTTGACTCTCTTTGATTGTTCTAAGGCCGATCTGTATTTTTGGTCCGGCCGAACTCAATTGTTTCGAAGGTACCAATCCTGAACAGCAAATTTCTATCTTCTCAAATTCTTAAAAGATTTGGCCTATGTCTATAAACAATTGAGAATCTTCTCTAGACTTAGCATAGTCGATCAAGATGACTGTAGCCTGATTCCAGATAATCCTTAAGCCAGTACCATAAGAAAATTTATAACCTTGGGTGCTAATATCATGATATCCGTTCCAGACTCTTCCGAAATCATAAAATGGAACCAGGCTCAATGTGATCAACTGATCCCAAAATTTGAAGGTGCCGAATCTCCAACGGATCTCTAAATTTCCGAAACCGATCATAGGAGCGATAAACCTTTCCTGTCTATAACCTCTAAGAGTTTGGAGACCGCCCAAGCCGTTGATAGGTCCGTCAATGGACCACATATAACGATATTCCGAAAAAGGAACTTCTCCCTTGGAATAATGAAGTCCAGCTCTTCCAGCGACCACAAGCTCTTCGAATAATTTCGGGAAAGGCATATAGAAAAATTTCCCTTGTGTAAAAAACTTCTCAAATTCGAAATCGGAACCCGCACGTTTGGAAGAAGAAGAATAATTCATCTCTAAAAGAACACCTGAATCCGGATCCGGTTCGAAGTCTCTTGTATCGTAAGCAAGACCCACATGAATATAATTTACATTTCCACCATGATACCCATTGATCAAACCAGCTTGGTAGTCTTGGGTAAGTTTAGAAGTTCCGTTGGGATAAGAAGAATCCCAGCCGGTAGCCGGATCTCTTGCAACGGAATAATAATCTCGATTCGTCGAAAGCTTTCCATTTGGATAATCGTACGTGCGGATGATATTCTGAGAAAACTCGGGAGCAACAATCCAACGAAAAGCTCCCCAAAAGGTTTTATCCACAGAGAATGTAGCTGTAGTAGAACGAAATTCGTATGTGTTGTATAAAACATTACTTTCATACGGATAAACGGATCCGGGAGAAGTAGGTCTGCGATAGGAAAGCGCATCCTCAAGATCGGAAAAGCTGCCTCCGTTCCTCAGTTCACCTGTGGGTTGGTTTCGATCTCTATACTGAATTTCGCGTAACGTGTCAGTTCCAATCCCGAAATACTGAGAATTTTTATTCGTGCTATAAGAAATACTCGTCTTCAATCTATACGCAGTATCGAAAAGAAAAGGACTATCAAAAGTGAACTCGTAGTAGTCAGCGCCTTTTGTAGTCTTGTATGCCTGAGCGCCGAATCTATATTTGTAAGGTTGGAATTCGAAATAAGGATCCTTACGATCTCCGTTCTGGTATAAAAATCCTCTGGCTCCGTAACCCTGTCCTCTAACAGGATCTTGCGAAAAAACCGGAAGACCAGTCGCATACCAACCGTTTCTTTTTTCTTCCAGTTCTTGTTTGGAAAGACGTTTGGATTCGTTCAGGTCGATTGCAACCTTCTCCCCTTCCGAAAAAATCGAAATAGGAAGTAAGATACTGGCTATAAAAAAATGCCGAAGAGAAAACAAATGCAAGCGCCTATAGGCAAGTTGAACAAGAGTAATAAAATGTAAGCTAAAAACCTCTGCAACTTCTCTGACATTTACGTAAAATCTTAAGCCAAGGAATCAGATTGACTGCTCGGGCAAGTCACAAAAACTCACCAACATACGCACCTATAGCTCAACGGATAGAGTACAGGCCTCCGGAGCCTGGGGTCCGGGTTCGAGTCCCGGTAGGTGCAGAATTCCAAACAACTAATCAACTGGACTCGAAGCGAAAGCTGGAAAGCGATCTTAGCGACCCATAGGGAGCGTGAAAGATCGCGTGCGAAACACAGGATGTGTTGAGCCCAGCTTGAGACGCCCCAGAGCTTAGTTGGCCAGGATGGACAACTGCGTCGGGGCGAGTCCCGGTAGGTGCAATCCTGCAATTGTAACTTTTCGTTCGGTTTTAACCATTCTCGCAATTTAAAGCAGCCGACTCGTTTGATCTCGTTACACTCGATCACCGACTCCTTCGGGTCGTTACCTCGCTCCCTATGGGTCGCTTGCGGTAGGTGCAGTCCTGCAAAACGGCTACATTCGTCTGAAGTTCGGCTACACGAATAATCTCTGAGAAAAGAACTTCTCATATCATAAATCGATCTGAATAGGAAATACCGCTTATACAAGCATCTCTAATTCAGGAGAATACCTATGAAGATTATTATTACGGGTTCACTCGGACATATAAGCAAACCACTTGTCGAAGAATTGATCCGAAAGGACCATTCAGTTACTGTTATCAGTAGTAAACCGGAGAGGAAAAAGGAAATAGAAGCGATAGGCGCAATTTCTGCTATCGGCAAAATGGAAGATAGCGAATTCTTATCGCAAACCTTTCAAGGTGCAGATATAGTTTATGCTATGGAAGCAATCGGCTACGAGAACTTTTTTGATCAAAACCTGGATATAATGGAAGCAATTCGTCGGATCGCAAATAGTTATAAAGTAGCCATCGAACAATCAGGAATTAAACGAGTGATCCATTTGAGTAGCATAGGAGCACATACCACAGATAGCGGGATACTTGCTTTTCATCATGACGCGGAAAATATTCTAAGAAATTTACCAAGTGACGTTTCGATTAAGTTTATGCGTCCGGTTGGATTTTATTATAATATGTTCGCATTTATACAAACGATAAAGACAAGAGGAGCGATCATATCCAATTATGGGGGAGATGAAATAGAGCCTTGGGTTTCTCCTTTGGATATTGCGGAGGTAATTGCGGAAGAGATCGAAAAACCATTCGAAGGAAGAAGTATCCGTTATATCGCAAGTGATGAAGTTTCGCCAAACGAAATCGCAAAAACTTTGGGTAAGGCGATCGGAAAGCCGGATCTGAAATGGACGGTTATCTCTGATGAAGAAGCATTGAACGGTATGATCGCAGCCGGCATGAACCCAAAAACTGCCGAAGGTTTCATGGAAATGAATGCTTCCAGAAGAGGTGGAGTATTGTATGAGGACTATTTCCGAAATCGACCAATATTGGAAAGGACCAAATTAAAGGACTTTGCCAAAGATTTTGCTTCGGCTTATGAGCAAATGAAGTAGGCTTACATGAAAGACATTCAAAAGCCATATAGAATCAAGACCATTAGCGAGTTTCATCAGTTGAGAGGTTTGCCAAAACCTGAACATCCTCTGATTAGTGTAGTGGATTATGGATCTATTGTACATTCTTCGGAATTTAATTTTACAAGTTGGACTCTCGATTTTTATTCCATTTCTCTGAAAAGGAATCCCGCAGTAAAAATGAAATATGGGCAGCAGGAATATGATTTTGACGATGGTATCTTGTTCTTTATGGCTCCAGGTCAAGTTTTTAGGATCGAGATTGGCAACGACAAAAAACCGGAACATTCCGGGTGGATCTTATTGATCCATCCGGACTTCATCTGGAATTCCGCATTGGCTAAGAATATTCGGAAATACGAATATTTTGATTACTCGGTGAACGAGGCTTTATTCCTGTCGGAAAAAGAAGAAGTCGTATTGAACAGTATTGTCAGTAACATTCGGCAAGAATATCATTCCAATATCGACAAATTTAGCCAGGAGATCATTATTTCTCACATTACTACTCTACTCAATTATGCAGAGAGATTCTATCATCGTCAGTTTATCACAAGAAAGATCACGAATCACAAGATCTTGGATCGTTTGGAAGAAATCTTAATCGAGTATTTTCGAGAGGGAGACTTAAGAGAAAAAGGTCTTCCTTCGGTCCAATATATAGCGGATCTATTGAATGTTTCTCCGAAATATCTAAGTGGGCTACTGAACGTATTAACCGGTCAGAGTACACAGCAACATATTCATGATAAGCTGATTGAGCAGGCAAAAGAAAGATTGTCTACTACCGATTTGCCGATAACCGCAATCGCTTATGAACTCGGTTTCGAACACTCTCAATCTTTTAGTAAGCTATTCAAAAGTAAGACAAAACTTACTCCAGTGGAATTCCGTCGTTCGTTCAATTAGTATTGCTCAAAAGTCAGAAAATCATAGATTAAGAAATCCCCCGCGAAGGATCGCAGCGGGGTCACAAAAATCGCGCATGCGATTTTTTGACCGGAGCGTAGAGCCTGACCCGAGTGAAGCGAGGGACGCGGCCCTATCCTTTTCCCCTACCTCTATAAAACACATTCTAAATGTGACCAATTAGTCATTTTTTCTTGACATTTCTTTGGACTCCTGTATATCACAGCCTCTAAATATAGAATTCGGAGAGAAAGATGTTCCTTCCTAAAGCTCCCCCCTATGACGCCTTGGCCTGGGCGAAAATGTCGTTCGCGGACAGGGCCCGTTTGTCCTGCCAAGCCTGGGCGGTCCAAGGTTACGGCTCCCCTCTCGGAGCTTATATTGTTTATGTTTTAAAGATCGCATTGTACATAGCAGGTTGGATCTATTTCTGTTCTTTCAGTCCGGGACTCGGAACCTGGGGAACCATCTCCTGGTGGTTTGTTCCGGTTGCTTTCCAGAAAGCGATCGTATGGAGTTTGCTATTCGAAGTATTGGGATTTGGATGTGGAAGTGGTCCATTAACCGGAAGATATTTCCCTCCAGTAGGCGGCTTCTTATATTTTTTAAGACCTAAAACTACCAAAATGCCTTTATTCGAAGGAGCTCCTATCATTGGAGGAAGAACCAGAGGAATTCTGGAAATCGTATCTTATGCTTCGGTTTTAGTGTATTCAGTTCTCTGTTTGATCCATCCTGCTCCTGGCTTCGAACAATTTTTACCGATCATCATCAGCTTGGTGATTGCAGGTATATTAGATAAAACTGTTTTTCTTGCTGCAAGAGCGGAACATTATTGGGTCACCATCGTAGTATTTGCATTCGCACAGAACTGGATCGCAGGGGCAATGATAGTCCAGCTTTCTATCTGGTTGTTTGCAGGATTCTCCAAACTGAACGCACACTTCCCAAGCGTAGTTTGCGTGATGGCGAGTAATAGCCCTTTCACACCTTTCTCTTGGTTCAGAAAGGCGATGTATAAGAATTATCCAGAGGATCTTCGTCCTTCTTCTACCGCAGTTGCAAAAGCGAATATGGGGATCGTTCTAGAATTAGGAACTCCTATCGTTCTATTTACAGGGATTATGACAGGTTCTCAAACGATCCTGTATTTGGGACTCGGAATGATGGTATTCCTACATAGTTATATCACGAGCAACTTCCCGATGGGAGTTCCTATAGAATGGAACTTCTTAGTAGTTTACTCCGCCTTTTTCTTGTTTGGCGCTAACCCTAGCATCACTCCTTTCCAATTAGATTCTGCACCTGTTGCAGCTTTCTTATTCGTGTTCTCTTTTGCTCTTCCATTGATCGGAAATATCAGACCGGATTGGATCTCCTTCTTACTAGCAATGAGATATTACGCAGGAAACTGGGCAGTAAGTGTATGGATGTTCAAAGAAGATAGTTATAAAAAATTGGAGAAGCTCACCAAAACCTCAGGATGGCTGTACGACCAGTTGGATATGTTCTACGAAAGAAAAGTATCAGTAGGTTTAGTGAGTAAGGTAATGGCCTTCCGACTCATGCACTTGCATGGAAAAGCATTCCAAAAGTTAGTGCCAAAAGCAGTTAAAAATTTTGAAAAGTATGAATGGGTAGAAGGTGAACTGATCGCTGGTATGGTAGTAGGCTGGAACTTTGGAGAAGGTCACTTACATAGCGAACAACTACTTCGATCCGTACAAGCACAATGTGGATTCAAAGACGAAGAATTACGCTGTATCTTTATAGAAGGTCAACCATTAGGAAAATCTACTATTAACTACAGGATCCACGACGCAGAAAAAGGATTATTGGAAGACGGAAAGATAGAAGTCGCCGATTTGAAGGAACTCCAACCTTGGCCGACTAAATAATGGATTTTAGCTCCGAAGAATATGATATTTGTATCATAGGATCCGGCCCGAACGGATTGGCTGCTGCCTCCGTTCTGGCGGGCTCCGGACTTTCTGTTTTAATATTGGAAGCTTCGGATACGATAGGTGGCGGTTTAAGAACTAAGGAGTTAACCTTACCAGGTTTTCACCATGATGTTTGTTCCGCAGCACATCCTATGGGCATTTTATCTCCTTATCTAAAAACACTTCCTCTAGAAAAACACGGACTCAAATGGATAGAGCCGGAAGCTTCCGTGGCACATCCTCTAGACGGAGAATCCGCTGTACTTTTAAAATTATCTTTGGAAGAAACCGCGGAGAATTTAGGCGCAGATAAAAAGTCCTATATAAAACTCATTTCTCCTTTTTTAAAAAATCCAGAAGGACTTTTGTCTGACGCATTAGCTCCTCTTGGTATCCCAAAACATCCATTCTTATTGGCAAGATTCGGATTATTAGGACTACGATCCGCGAAATCAATCGCAAATTCATGGTTCAAAGAAGAAAGAGCTAAAGCGTTATTCGCGGGCTGTGCCGGGCATTCTATCTTCCCATTAGATAAATTCTTAAGCGGGGCGCTGGGACTTTTATTCTCCTTAACAGGACATGTACGTTCTTGGCCTGTAGTAGAAGGCGGATCTGAGATGATCGCAAAATCTCTGGAATCTTATCTAAAAGGTCTCGGAGTAAAAATACAAACAAACTATAAGGTCTCAAATCTTTCGCAACTTCCAAAAACAAAGGCCATTCTTTTTGATACAAGTCCCGATCAGTTGGGATCGGTTGCAGGAAATACATTATCTTCTTCTTATATACGCAGGATCTCTTCTTTTAATTACGGACCTGGAGTATTCAAGATGGATTGGGCATTGGATGGCCCCATCCCTTGGAAAGATCCACGTTGTTTGCAGGCCTCTACTGTTCACGTAGGCGGAAAACTGTCCGAAATCGCAAAGGCAGAATCAGAAGTCTGGTCAGGAAAACATCCGGATCGTCCTTATATGTTGGTAGTACAACAAAGCCAATTCGACCCCACCAGAGCTCCAAAAGGAAAACATACTGGATATGCCTATTGCCATGTGCCTTCCGGTTCCACAAAGGACATGACGGAAACTTTAGAAAACCAAATCGAAAGATTCGCGCCTGGCTTCAAGGATAGGATATTAGCCAGACATTCCATGAATACAAAAGACTTTTACTCATATAATTTAAACTATATTGGAGGAGCGATCACCGGAGGAGCGGCGGACCTTCCCCAGGCATTTTTTAGACCTATCGCAAAAATGAATCCGTATACTACACCAAACCCTCATATTTACATTTGTTCCGCGTCCACACCTCCGGGAGGAGGAGTTCACGGAATGTGCGGGTACTACGCGGCCAAAGCAGTATTAAAAAAAATTTATAAACTAAAACATATTCGTTATTCCAAATGAAACTAGCAATATCCGGGTCCAGAAGACAGGACAATAAAACAAAAAACAGAAATGCGATCCTAAACGCAGCCCGAAGGGTTTTCGCGAGCGTGGGATTCGAGGCGTGTTCCACCAGGGAAATAATCCGGGAAAGTGGCTTAGCCCAAGGCACATTCTATAATTATTATAAAGATAAAGAATCCGTAATGCAGGACATTGCAGATGAACTAGCTGAAGGCATCCGAAGAGGGATTAGAGAAGCAAGGGCAAAAGCGGAAACTCCTCTGGCTTTTTTAAGCGACGCTTATTTTGCAGTTTTCCAGGTGATGATGCAAGATAGAATTCATTTGGATCTATTGACCAGAAACCGTGATATTATCAGGGGTTATCTGTTCCAAGGCGGTTCCATGACCTATATCTTGGAAGAATTGGACAGCGACTTGGAAAGAATGGTAGGGTTAGGAGGTTTTCCTGCGCATCCTATCCGGATTACTTCAGTAATGATGGTTGCTGCCGGCTTCGAAGCAATGGTTCTCTTAGCAAAAGAAGAAAATTACGATCTTAGAAAATTGTCCGATTATTTGGGCCTTCTTTTCCAGGGAGGTATAACCAATGTCTCGAAGGTCATCCAGGAAGATAAGGAGTTGCAGAGATAAAACCTGCTCTTCAACTCCCGCTATTAGAACTTTTACCAATATTCTGATCAAGAAGCAGATCGTTCGGACTCAAACGACAAGTTCTATTGGTCAAATATGTAGTAAAAGAATCATAATCCAATGCGACTCCTAAAAATTGGATCACTTGAGCACAATTGTCCACATCCTTCTTTTTGTAATATTTGGACTCATCCAAATTAAATACAGTTTCATCTATAAAGGACGCAGTTATAACCTGTGTAGCCACTAACGAATCCAACTGCGACCCTGTATAACCTTGATCAGTGAAGTAAACATTTGCAGTCAGATAATCCCCTATTTTTGCTGCCGCTAATAATCTTTTCTTCGCCTCATCTCCTTTGTAAGTATCAGTTAATCCTAATGTATCTACTGCCACACAGTTCGCAATCGAAAGCATGATCAATATTGTGATGTAGATTCGTTTCATTTTTTTCATTTGCCTTTGATTCTTTAAATTTATTACTTTTTATATGATTAAGATTGTATCCCAAGATCGCAAATCGGCTCTTGTTCACCGGGGCGGTTCTTCTCTATCGTGAATTCGATGATGAATCCTTTTCTGGTAAGTTCAGGATCTGTGGAATACCAACCAGTAATTCGGTTCAGTGGGTCAGATCCTTTCGTTCGCATTGCTGGAGTAATTTTCATTCTGACGGAGTGATCTTCCGGAAGTTCAAACTCTGACAATGCTCCATCTCTCCTTCCTTCACTTTCATCAATTATATAAAAATCGTATTGATTCTTTCCGGGGAGAATAGGCATCCAATACTCGCAGTCGTAAGCAAAGTAACTTCTCCGGTCGCCTTCCAGTATTTGCCGAAACCGATTACGATTAATAAGATCTTTCTTATTTATATAGTAAGCTTCTGGAGGGTTGATAGGACGTGGAATTCGATCCTTTTCAGTATAAGGAAAGTAAACATCAGGATCTAACCATTTTAAAATGAATCTATATTGATTCGCCTTAGAAAAAGAAAGATCCGGTTCGTAGTTCTTTCTCTCTTTATAATTTTTGATCTCGAACTTTAAGTAATTTTGATGGAATTCTTTCGGAGTCCACCCTCGGTCGTAACTGCCTAACCCCGCTAAAGGTATACAACTCGGAAAAACAAATGGCAGACTTAAAAGTAGTGAAAGAACTTTCTTTTTCATAAAGTTCCTCCGCACGTCTGCTGAGTTGCATTTCCTGCTTTGACAATTAGACCGAGTGGCAGATCCTTATCCCAAATAAGTTTAATTCCATAACTTAGAAGATCCGTGCCCGCCGATCCCCAATCTTGTTCTAAAACACTTTTTCCAGTCAGTGCATAACCACCGTATGTAACAATATCCTTAATAATCGCCGCTTGTGCCGTAACTGCCGTATAACCCAAATACCCGTAAAACCCAGTAACGGCCAACATCTGCCCTGCCACGGAATAACAAGCAGCGATCCTCGCATTCTTCTCATCCCAATGTATATTATTAAAACTTGATTTAGAATATCCGCCTGCCACATAGGCTTGCAAAGTGAAAGGAGACAAGGTCGCCCCTACGATTCCCATCCCCACCCCAAGAGCGAACATTGCTGTGATCGGTATCATTGCGATAACGAATAACGCAGTGCCTACCGCAACCGTTAGAGCCGTAATTGCCAAAATAGATGCGATTGCTAATGCTCCCAAAGCAACAAGTACTGCTACACCTGCAGCGGACGCAGCCAATGCTGAGACCAAAGAAGCGGTCGCAATCCCTGTGGCAGCCGCCACAGTTGCTAAAGTAAATCCTAATGTAAGGGCGGCAGCGCCTGCTAAGGCTGCTGCTCCGATAGTAGTTCCGATCGAAGTAGCCGCGGAAATAGAGCCTAAGGAAGAAGCGTTTAAGCCTAAGCCCATAGATCCGACCGAATTTAATGCAATGATCGTAGCGGCTGCGCTAGCTCCCATTCCTGCTCCGATCGCAAGTCCAAGCCCGGTCGCTGCGGCAGTAACCCCTGCCATAGAAGCAACCGCTCCCGCTCCAAAAGCAGTTCCAATCATTCCTACAGGATTTAATGCCATAGCAATTCCTGCACCTGCATCGCTCCACCTCTGAGAACTTACGTAAAACGCATTTCTGAAAAATGTACTTAATGAAAGATTAAAGTTCAAAAAACCGAGTCCGTTCCTTTCCAAGAAACTACTCAGAATACTGTTCCCGCTTGGGTCAGTGTATCGAACAGGATTACCTTCCGTATACATGTACAGGTCCATTCCCATCGGTCTTGTTGTGTCCATGACCGAGTCCGCCTGTAAAAATCTTCCGATGATTGGATCGTAGTATCTCGCTTTGAAATAATAGAGACCAGTTTCCTTATCTTCTTCCTGTCCGTTATATTTATAGCGGAACACGTCAGGTCCGGAGGAATCGTTTCTTTGGATCTCCCCGTACGGTTTATAAGAAATATGTGATGCTCCTCCTTGGTCCCCGCCTGCGATCCTGTTTCCATTCCCGTCTGTGGCCATAGTGATGGATCCCAAATGATCCGGATGAAGAAATAAGAACCCTCCGACTGGGAGTCCCGCGCCTGAACCTGGCCCCCCAGGTTCAAAAGGAGTATTCACATTCGGAGTATTAGAATCGAATTGAGGAGGAAGCAACCAAGGCGGATTTCCATTACTATTCGGTATCAAAACGGAACAGTTGGAAAAAGAAACGATCAGTATCGGAGAAGTAAACTTTAAGACAGATCTCCAAAGTCCTTCTCTAAAGGAAATAAATCCGAATCCTAGACCTAATAGGATTGTTATATACAAAAATCCTAAATTAGTTCCTGGCATTAAGAATAAATACTTAATTCCTCGGATCGAATTGTCTTTTGCGGCCCAAGCCAATGTCTTCCAAACTGTTTCTATTCCGGAAGTTCGAGAAAAAATACGATCGCCCTGATAACTTACAAGTACTGCATCCGCTCTGGTCCATTGAGCAACCAAATCTCCCGAATTTCCTCGGAAGTACAATGTGTGCTGAGGAGATTTTCCTGGAGAAATTACAACTTCGTACAATCCGCCTAAGCTGATCGTCTTACTGGAATCGCTGGATTTTGTTTTTCGGATCCTGGTTCCTGAAAAATCGTAATCAAATCGGATGCTATCCTGGTCTTCAGTTTTGATCTCTTTTAATTTTTGGAAAGGATCGTAACGGAAACTTTCTCCGTTCTTGGAGATGATATTTCCGGAACCATCATAAGAATATTGGTAAGATTGATTTTGCCCTGTAACTTTTGTTACCGCATTCTTATGAGAAGGATTTTCATAAGAATAGAATAAATTTCCCTTTTGGAGCAATTTTCCTGAATCGGAATATGTGTATTCTTCCGTTCCGTAAACTCCGGAAGCGGACACCAATCTATTGACCGAATCGTATTGAAAATTTTGCGTCCTGCTAGGATTCTTTTTATCCAAAATAGAAAGATAATTTCCGAACTGATCGTAATTATACTCTATACTTTGGTAAATTTCAGTATCTTTAACAGAAACGAATCTACTAGGTCTACGTTTTATCAAATCATAATATATATCCGTTCGAACGCCATTCCCCAATTGTCTTTGGATCTTAAGTTCTCCATCCTCTAAGATAGGGCCTTGGTATTGAACAACAGGAAAATCGGAACCGCTTCCATCTCCTGGAGTCAAAGTGATCCCAGAAAGAAATCCTGCTTCGGAATATAGATTTTTTGCTATACTTCCGTCCGGATAAACAGTCTCTTCTATCTGGTTTTGTAGATTGTATTTTTTCCGGATGACAAATTCTAGATCTTCTTCCGTTAATTTTTTCACCACCAGATTTTGATTTCCCCGCAGATCATATCCGAACTCAGTAGTTCCTAACGGGTCAGTAACCTTGGTCAATCTTCCGATCCCATTTTCTTTTTCAGGATCATCATATTCGTACGAATAATACACTGCCCCGGTTTCAGGAGAATCTCCTTTGACTTGAGAAACCCTGCCTAAGCTATCGTAAGCGTATTGGATACTGGAACCGTTCTGGTATTTTTGTTTGGATAATTTTCCGGTGTTAGGATCGTATTCGTATTCTATCTTGCCTGAATCC
This sequence comes from Leptospira johnsonii, assembly GCF_003112675.1. Lineage (NCBI taxonomy): Bacteria > Pseudomonadati > Spirochaetota > Leptospiria > Leptospirales > Leptospiraceae > Leptospira > Leptospira johnsonii. Next base: position 222,490 of record NZ_BFAY01000007.1, read on the forward strand.
GGACTGATAACCTTGGTCTTTCTTCCACCAAAGTCTGTCTCTATGGTTGTGGTCCCATTTTCCGGATCTATGATCTCCGAAATTCTACCTGCGAGATCATAAGAATAACGTGTGGTCTTTCCCTGCTGGGTAGAAGAAATTACCTGGCCCAGAGCATTCTTCTCCTCAATGGTTTCCTTTATTAGATTTCCGTTAAGAAGCTCTCTGGTTTTAGAGATCAAACCCTCGGTTTCGGACTCGATTACTGTTCCGTCGTTCCTTTCGCTTCGGACTTGGTTCCCTTCGGCGTCATACGTATAATCCGTCCAGGAAAAAGGATTCGATCCTTCCAAGTACGGATCGATTTTCCTGGTGACTTGCCCCTCCAAATTCCGGCGAGTCTCCTCTACCAGAACATACCCGTTTACCAGGCTGCTTCTTCTTTTAGAGATCTTGGTAATATTATTACTCAAATCTTCCTGCAAAGTCTCACCATTACTTCGGCGGAAGATTTTTCGGACAAGCTGATTCTCTAGGTCCCCGGTATTTTCATATTCGATTTTTTCAGACCAGTCGCTCTCCCCTGGCAGATAACTTTTTACTGCCCTCCCCTGGGAATCGTATTCCGTTCTGGAAATTTCTCCGTTTTCAGCCGTGCTGGATAATTCTAAACCATTCGCAAAATCATAAGTTTTTAATGTAACCTGCCCCAATCCATTGGTCATTTTTATCGGAAATTTATGTAAGATCGGATCGTATTCTACAGTGATCAAATTGCCGTTAGACTCTTTTACGAGGTTTGGATTTCCATAAGAGTCGTATGCCTGGATGGCCTCAGTCTTCCAAACACCAGGACTCATCTCCTCCTTAACTGCTGATATTTGAAAATTAGAATATTCTATTATTCTGTGAGAGACTAACTCTCCATTCTTCAGGACTTGAATATCTGTCGGCTTTCCTAATACGCCCTCATTCCAATCGTTCAGGTAAGAAACTTTTTCACTGGCCGTAGTCCCGTTGATACTCGTATCCTTACGGATCATATTCCCATAAGTATCGTATGTTTTAGAGACAGTAGAAGATTGGAATAATTTACCTGCCCTATATACATTCTCCAAACAATCCGATTCTAAGATCTGTATCCCTCCGTTAGAAGAATTGGATTTTTGGATATTCTTATACCATTCAGAAACTTTGATCCCATTTCTAAATTTTGTCTGAGCTCTAGGAGTTCCAACAGCTTCTAAAAAAGGAGAATCGTATTTTGTTTCCGTAATATAATTGGAGATTGCATTCGCCTCTTCTATTTTTTGGAACCCTAAATATCCGGAATTCCTAAACCCGCCTCTATAGAATCTGGAGGAGAAGTACTTGTATGAATTTTCTCCTAAGACCGTCGTTCCTGCCTTCTGAGAAAGTTTGACCGTTAGAAAATCAGGAAATACGAATGGAAGAATTTCAGGATGATCCGGATCATATAAACCAAGTCCGTTTGCAGTCGGATGATTTTTAGAAAGAGAATACTCCAACTGAACGCTTACATCCCCATCGGAAACATAAGAACCGTTTTCTATCTTAGTCAAAAGTCCGGAAGGAATTTCGGAACGAAATCTCAAAAGATGTAATTCTAAATTGGATTCATAAGGGAACTGGCGAACTCCAATCGTATTCACAAATGGAATACTGGAAGCAACAGGATACTGGAAAGGTTTTTTCTCTCCATTCAGTCCCAAGAGTTCCGGCTTACCGTCCCCATTGATATCCAAGGGGAGAAGGTATCCTCCGGTCACCCAAGACTCGTCCCCGTCAGCAGAATAAAACAGATTTCCATCCGAGTCCGTATTAGAATAAGAAACGATTAGCCTAGATCCGGAAGAGTCATATCTTAGAAAATCCGCCCTTCCATCTCCGTTTAGATCGATGAATTCTTTTCTGTTTCTCCAATTGAAATAAGCGTTGTCCGAAGAGCTTCCCGACGGATTTGCAGAAGGAAGATAATTTTTCAGATCTATAGATATTTCATAATATGTAATATTCGTAATGTTTACCGAAAAATTCCGAACTGTTACTGTCTGAGGCAAAGAATCAGAGTCTTCGTTATCAGGCTCTTCTGTACTACTAACATTTGCTCTTAGAATATCCGGAACCCCATCTCCGTTTAAGTCCTGGGCCAAATCTTGATTCCAATACAAAGAAAAACCGGGAAGATAATTGGTCTGAGAAGTATCGTAAACCTCCACTATAAAATATGGATTTGTTAGATCCGAATAATTATAAGTAACCCGATCCTTGATCCCATCGCCGGTGAGATCGATTTCCATATAAGGTTGGCTGGAACCTGAAGAACTTTGTTTTTGTTTGGATGCATAAGCACCGTTCACTTCTACCGTTTGAAATGCGCTGCCTCCGTTCGTTCTAAACCTTCTCCCGTCGAATGGATAATAATGAATGGTCCCTTGGCTTGTAGCTCCGGAGAAAAATGCAAAATCAGGATAACCGTCCCCATTCAGATCCGAAATGAATTGGTCTCCATCATTCCCAAACGAAGATCTTGAAATTTCAGTTTCTTCCAATTCGATCAAGTTCCCGTTCTTAAAATCGTAGAATGTTAAGATCAATCTAGGGTCGGAAGTCCCACTAATCCGAAGCAAGTCCGGGATCCCATTCCTATCCATGTCCACAAACCCTTGGAAAGAATTTCCAGGATCTGTAATATTCAATAATTGTGATTTTTGAAAACCGGAACCCGTAGAAAGATAGATTTGTATTTTTGTAGAAGTTTTGGCCTGCAAAAAGTCGATTTTGCCGTCTCCGTTTACATCCGCCAAAAAATGATACGGTTTACTTTCTTGTAGATTTTCTGCGATTAATTCAGAATATTCTACAGAGTTCAGATCGGGGCCATAATACACGATCCCCTTGGCGCCATTGGATTTCAGGACAAGAAAATCGGTCTTACCATCTCCATTAAAATCCCCCGGAAAAATCTTCCCTTCTGTAGTGACTCCGATTGGATTTCCTTTGGATTCTCCGCTTACAGAAATCGGATCTAAGTTTTCCGTATCCCAAGATGTAAGTTTAGAAACGGAAAATCTTTGGCTGTCCATATTTCCCAGAACACGGACCATTTCGGGACTTCCATCTCCATCCAGATCCGCAGGAACTGCGAAAGACATCTCCACACCATTCGTACAAATATCCTGATAGTTCTCGATCCCAATTTGGCAGAGAGAAGGAGCACTGTATTTACTTGCAACAATACAACCCCAATCCGCAGTGCAGGCACAGAATGCTGCGGTGGTCTCACAAGCGGACCTTACACTCGGATCTGAGGCTCTATAAGAATTTTGGAATGTTTTTCCGGAAGATTTTACGTACTGAGCTTGATTCGACCTGCTCGAATAAGAAAACAAGATCGGTTTATAATTTTTACGATGAAAGGAAGAAAGAAATACCTCTCCATCGATAGTATTATAATCGAACTCATATACTTCACTTAAGTTCTCTGAGCCTGAAGAATCCTTTGCATATACTTCAATTTTTTCTAATCTTTTCTTTCGAGAAAGAGATTTGGTCAGTGAGAAGATCTTTTCTCCGAATCTTTCGGAGCGGTTTTCGTAGATAAAAAGTATTCTTGCGTTTCCTCTGGCATATACGATCTCTTTAGGCAAAACATCCGCAGATTGTAAATTTTCCGGATCGTATTGTATATCATACCCGTTCCCGAATCTATCTCTGACCTTATCCAAATAAAAAGCGATAGGAACTCCATCGCCATCCAATCTGGAATTCGATCCCCCGGAAAAGTTTTTGCCGTATTCGTAAATGATCCCGTTTTTATCTCGGAGCTTCCAGGCAGACCCATCGAACTCAGCCTTAGAGAAACTTTCGAATTTGAATCGATAGTTTCCGTTAGTATCTGAAATCATCTCACCGAATTGAGAAGATATGTATCCATCGGAAGAAGTGTAGTGAACTCCCAGATTTGGATTTTTAGAGATCTGAGGGAAACCGCTCAAGGACCAACCCTTCCCCAAGATCCCTGAACCTGAGCCGGAATATTGAATACTGATACCAGGAACCACATCTCTAGTTCCGGGAGGGACCTGGATAGAAAGCGAAAATCCAGGTTTGCCATAGGAGTTTACACTAACGTCCGGAAATGGAAGAGGAATCTCGGTCTCTAATCCAAAAAATGTGGAGAAAAAAGAATATATCGGGCGAAGAGGATTCCAGGCCAAAAGCAAGATTGCACTACAAAATATAAGAATTACATAATATTTTCCGGTCCTAAACATTAGCTTGCCAAATCCTTCTCTAAATTTCCGGATTTTTGTTCCGGAACGGAATTAGCCGAGCTGTGAGCACATCACCTAAAGGTGATTTTTATATTTAATAGCACTAACGCGTTTAAAATTTCCCATGTCAAACACAAATATCCCAATTCGGGATATTAAAAATCACAATTTTCACATTCTTTTTTCAAATATCCCGAATTAGGATTCACTTGAATTGCTTATTTCTTAATCTGAATCTATATTCCGCATGAATCCTAAGATCAAATAAAAATAAAGAGATCACAAACAGAACATACAATATTTAAAATATACTAAATTGGGATATTTTGAAGAGATTCAAAATAATTTTCTTTCTTTTTACTCGAAGAAGCCACATCCCATCCATATAAGGCTCGGTCCATATTTTTCTTTCGACCTTTCTCAGCTGAAACACGTTTATGCACAAAAAATTAATCTTTGTTTTTTGCGGGATCTTCTTCTTTCCCTCTTATCTTTTCGCCTCTGAAATTCTATTCAAGAATGGAGATGCATTTATCACGGAAGAAGTTTCGGAAGAACCAGATTACATCTTCCTTTCCTGGAAGGAGAAAAAATACAAGATCCCTAGATCGGAACTCCAACGAATAGACCCCAGGAAGAAGGGCCCGGATTCTTCATATCGTTATTCCGAATTCAAACTAACCGATGGAACCCAACTCAAAGGGATCTTGATCGAAAAAAGAGAAAATAAACTCATTCTAAAGACGGAACTGGGTTTTGTAGAATTGGACAAAAGTAAAGTCCTTTATCTGAATTTTGACGAACTCACATCAGAACCACCGATTATCCCCGAACAATTTCTATTAGAATCTTTTAAACAAAGAGAATGGAGAATTGGATTGTTCGGTTCGGGATATTATTCTTGGGGCGCATGGGGACAAGCATTCCCTATCACCTATGGAGGAGGAGCATTCTTAGAAAGAGATGCAAGTTCCAAGTTTTGGTTTTATGGAATTTTTTCCGAGGTTTCTCTTGGAAAAGGTAAGAATGGGAACCTGTACATTTGGAGCCAATCCGCTTATCTTGGAAAATATTACGGGCCTTCTTCTCCTTATTGGTTGGTGGGTGCGGGTTTCAGCAATTTGGTCCGATCGGGAGACGAAAAGATCTCTGCGATCAATCCCGATTTAATTTTTGAATTCGGTTGGAATTGGCAGACAGAGCCAAGATCTGCCTTACGGATCGGAATTCGATCTCAATGTAGTATGGAAGAAGGTTCCAATTTCTGTAGGTCAGGGCTCCGACTCTCTTGGGGGTTTGCAATATGAGGACAATATATTCCATTTTTATAATTCTTTTTCTAATCCTACACTTTTGTTTTTGCACAGTCTCAGGTTTGTCTGAAATTTTAGGAGAAGAATCCTCCAGAGCCGAATTTGCATTTGTAGCCAAACTAGGCCCGAATTCAGCGGTTCTTTCTTGGAATTGTTCGAAAGCCTCCAAAGGAACAATGTATACGAGCGATGGCATAGTCCTGAGCATCCAGCCTTCCAAAACTCATTTTTTAGAATGGAAACATTTAACTTCAAATACTCTTTACAGAGTGATCTTAACCTGCGGATCTCAAAAGGTAGAAGAAGGTAGTATTTTAGAATTCACAACCTGGATCTCGAACGATCCTCCCAAAACAAGAGGGATTTGGATCTTAGGCGGGATCGGTAACGATGGGCTACCTATCAAAGAGGTAGATCTATTTGATCCTGTAACTGATACTTGGTATTCTTCCATTACGTCCGTTCCGAGCCCTCGTATCTTTGCATCTATCCTACATCATAAAAATAGAATATATTTGATCGGAGGTATGGAGAATATTTCCGGGACCTATGTTTCTTCTTCCAAGGTAGAAGTGTATGATCCATATGCAGATCTATGGGAGACAAAGGTTTCTTTGCCTTCCGGGTCTATCGGCGCAGTAGCAGGTTCCGTGGGAGATGAGATCTATATTCTTTCCGGTTCGAATTCTACGGATATAACAAATGGTCCCGTATTTAATACAATTCTAAAGTTCTATCCGGAGCTTGGAGTAAACGGCCAATGGATTTCTTTTTCTTCTGCATCTACTATATTTAGCAGAGTAGATATGTTCGGTTGCGCTATCAACGGTGTTATTTTTTATACAGGTGGAAGGACCTATAATAGCGGAAGTGCAAACTCCAGCACGGATGGTTTTGCTGCTTCTGCAAATACGACCACTTCTTTTGGCGAACCAAGTTTAGGAGAATCCAAACATGGCGCAGGAGGAGTTTGTATTTTACCTTCTTCTCAAGATCCTTTTCCTGCGGATGGAGTTTTCTTTGCAGTTGTAGGAGGATCGACCGGTTCCGGAAATGTGTTCCAACCTGCGACTTCCATCATTCCAACAAATCGGACAGAGTTTTACCAATTAGGTTCTTCTTCCTTTTCTTTGGGTCCGAGTCTCCCTAACTCTCTATATTTTCCAGCTGTCCAAACTTCTTACGAGACTCGTAAAATTTTTTCCTTCGGCGGAGCTTCTTCCATCAATATTCCGGAAGATACTGTATATTCTTTGGATTCAGGAAATCCGCTTGGGTCCGCATGGGCGGCTCATACGTCGACTATGCCAAGAAGAAGATATGCGCATAAAGCGGTTCGGATCGACAGATGAGAATAAAATTTTGCATATCTGCATTTTTTAGAATATTCATATTTTGTTTTCTATTAGCTTCTCCTTTGTTCTTATATTCAGAAGGAGAGCCAATGGAAAACGAATGGATCAAAGAAGGAAATATACTATTAGAATCCAAACAGTTCGAAGAAGCGGAACTATTAGCAAATTCCATTTTAGGCTCGGATCCTTCCAACTCTAAGGCAGAATTTATACTGACCCAGGCATGGATCGGAATGGGCAAAGAGGAAAGGAAAAAAGGAAATTTTCAAAAGGCAAAAGAGTATTTAGGAAAAGCCTACGAGAAATGGCCTTTGAATGAAAATATCCGAAAGGAACTTGCAGAATTAGAAAATTCTCATCTTCAATTCAAAAAATCGCCGATGCCGCTTAGAAACAATTCTCTCATTCAAAATGTTTACAATAAAAGCACGGAAGATTTAACTCTTAGTGTCAACCTTCTCCGCTTAGAAATTGAAAAACTAAAAACCGAATTGGAAACAGAAAGAAAAGAACACACGAAAGAGAAAAGTTGGGCCTGGGCCTATCTTCTTTTAGGCATTCAAATCGTAGTCCTATTTGGAATTTTTAGTAAAATTAGTAAATTATGATCTATTAATATTCACAGTCGTTCGCAAAGGACGAAAACTTCGAAATACCTAAGCGCTAAAGGCGACTCCTCTCTCCGCCGCGATCTCTCTGGCAGTTTTTCCATCTTCCGTTTTTAGATCCGGATTTGCTCCCTTCTTTAGAAGTAGAGAAACGATCTGCTCATTCCCTTGTCTGGAAGCTGCGATATGAAGCGGAGAAAAGCCTCCATCTTGGGTAAAATTTGGATCGGCACCATTCTCCAATAGCAACGCAACTGCATCCGCTCTCCAAGAAGCCACTGCGGAATGTAATGCTGTATTACCGATCGAAAATTTACTTCTGGACTTAGCCTGGATGTCTGCGCCCTTCTCCAATAAATATTGAATTATGGAAAGTCTTCCGAAATGAGATGCCAAATGTAAAGGTGTCCAACCATCAGGACTATAAGAATGAACGATACTCGAATTGGAGTTTACGAGTTCTTTGACACGATCCTCGTCTCCTAAAGCTGCCGCTTCGAATAGATTGAGCGGAATTCCCAGGGCAAGATACGAATTTACTATATCTTCTTTGCCGTAATAAAGAGCGAATAGTAATGGAGTGATCCCTTCCGCATTTTGTTTGGAGGCTAGGTCCGGATTTTCTCTCAAAGAATAGATAACTTGGGCTTTATGACCGGCGGCGATCATTTGGAACATATCGGAACTCAAGGAATAGGCCTCCGAAAAACAACGAAGGATCATCCATTCTTTTAGAGCTTTGTCAATCCGGTTTCGACCTTAGGTCAAGAATTCTATTGGAATTATTCTTTGAGTTGTATTAGGTCGAAAGGTTGGAGGTCCACTGAGATTGGAACCGGGGTTAAAAGCCGATTGTCTCTCGTATCGAACATGGTAACTCCTGGCTGAGTGAATTGAGTATTGGAAACGTAAAGAATCTCGTCGTCCCCGAGCAAGATTGTGGTCAAACTTGCATCGTAAGAAGAAGGAACAAAAAGTAAACTTGCCAGTTTCTGTCCTGTGCTTGGATTAAATACTTGTAATGTTTTATTGAAAGATGCATCCAGAACGCTTGCATAACCCAACTGTTCGCTTTTGATCTGCACTCCGAGTATGTCCCCGCCTGCCGCAGTTTCCGGAAATAAAAAGCCAGAGCGAAAAGTACGGGAAGAAAGTCGAAATGCCACCACTCCCCCGTCAACTTGGCTTAAAAAACCCATTCTATTCGCAGCGGCAAAGACTATATGTGTCTCTCCGAAAAGTTCCAACATCTGGGGTTTACCCACCGGGTTCGGAACTGGAAATGTATAAGTGGAAACAATAGAATCCGTTACAGTATCTATTTCTAAAAGAAGGGATCCCCAAGGACCGGGAGGAAAATACCCGCTCGGATCGTTTCGGTCCAACCTTTGTAATACCACAAAAAGACTCGTACCTACGATCTGCATTCCGGACATTTCAGGGAGATTATCAGGAATAGCACTTGGCTCGGAATATCCCCCCAGATCTATTTGTCCCAAATTCGCACCAGTCAAAGGATGAATGATCCTTAATATTCTAGATCCATAAAGTGATACATAAGCCTTATTCTGACCGACGATCGCAATATCTGTCGGGTTTGTCCCGGAGCCCATGGACCATTCCGCCACGGTTTGGAACCCAAAATCCGGATCTAAAACCTGAATGCTGTCCCTATTTAAACGATTTAGAATATACACTCTACCATTCCCGAATCTGGCTAGTGCATCCGAATGGATCGGCGTTAACCCAGGATAAGAAAGAAGAAGTTCCGGATTTAATACCTTAAATCTGCCCCCGCTTGCAAAGTCAGTGGTCACCACTCCTATATTGTTCGGAAGATTTGGAGTTAAGAATAAAGTATATAACGGTGGCCTTTCAATATCTCCACAGAAGGAAAAGAAAATAAGTAAAGCTGGAAGAATGGAAGGAAATCTATATCTCATCTTAAAACCTCCCGCTTAATGTGATAAACCAATTTCTTCCCGGCAGAGGATATCCTACAATATCCTCTACTCTTTTATCTCCCATATTCCTAACATCTATACTTAAGAGCAGTTCTTTGGGAGTCTTTTCTCCTTTTTTTGTAGGATCCTCTTCCTCGGGAAAAGAATACAATACAAGTGTGAGATATGCGTTCCAAATCTGACGGGCGGGTTGGTAATTCACATATTCGTTTGTCCTGTCTTTGAAGACCGCTCCTACATAAACACCTTCAAAACCAAGTTCCCAGGTTTTTCCTCTATATGCGACGGTCCCGGAAATCTCATGTTTCGGCCTAAGAGGTAGATATTTACCGTTTAAATAAGGTGCGGGGGAAGTATTGATCGCCTCTTGGTATGTATATTCTAATAAAAATTTCCAGCCCTTGTATTCCGTCTTATGAGAAACTTCCGCACCGTCTATCCGAGCAGAGTCCACATTTTCGGGTCTCAAGGTAAACTGAGAATTCGGAATGAATAGGATCATGTCCTTGATCCTTTTTCTAAAATAGGAAATCGTAATATTAGATTTGAGTTCTCCGTTTTTATATTTCCCCGTGATGCCTGCATCCGCGTTCTCACTTCTTTCCGGTTTGAGTGAGTCGTTTGCTATGATCGTCCCCACTTCCCCGAAAAGTTCCAAGAAACTTGGGATCCTATATTGCCTTGCAATATTAGATTTGAATTCCAAAGAATAATTTTCCTTTTCCCAAAATCTCCAGAGAAGCCCCGTTTTAGGATTCGAAAATTCGGTAGTTTTAATAGAAGAAGCGAAAGGGTTCTGTTTTCTATACCAAGGTTCGTCGGATTGGAATTTATCCCGGTAAGAATCCCAAGAAACTCCCGTGGTCAAAACCAATTTTCCATCTAAAAATCTGAATTCATCCTCCACTTGAAAAGTAGTGTACGTCCTAGTTTTACCGGGCTCGTATTTTAAATCTATATTTTGAGGTGTACTCCTGGACCTTTCGAAAGTTTCCCTTTCTACCCCTGCATGGAATTTCAAAATTTGATAATATTCTAATAAATAAAGTGTAGGAGTGATCTGAAATCCCGACTGTCCCATATGAGCCGTAGAATTAGGAGTTCCTTTGGAGAATTCCGATTTAGGATCGAATAGATCGTCGTTCGTAAATGAAGTGAAAGCTCGGGTTTCCAACCTTAATAACCCGTCGAACAAACCTTTTGTATCCGTTCCAAGAGAGGAAGTATTTCTAAGATATCTGCGATGTACTTGTTGGGTCTGGTTACTTGCAGGACCTGGAATTCCGTGGAATCTATAATTTAGATCATTCCAAAATTTGATCTTAGTAGCTCCGATATCCCCACTGAGTCCGAGCATACCGGAAGTCCTTTCGTATTGTGCGTTCCTTCTTCTATCAATCGTATCATCCAAAGGATTAACGAGCAAGGTTCCATGATTGTTTAGATAAGAAAAGTTTTGGTCCGATTTTTCTCCCAATAAGAATACACTGGTCCCGATCCCGCCATAAGTCCCTGTATGCGTTATGCTACCCTTTCCAGTATTAAAACTTCCAGCACCTATATTTACTCGAGTTTTAGGCGGACCCGATCCCGTTCTTGTGACTAAATTTACACTTCCACCGATTGCAGATCCTGAAAATCCGACAGGTGCACCACTTCTGTAAACTTCTATACTTTGTAAATTGTCGAAGGGAAGATCTGCTAGGTTTACTTCTCCTCCTTGCGCATTATTAAAGGGAACTCCGTCTATAAAGATCCTGGTTTGATTCGGATTCGTCCCTCTGAGTGAAAGTGTAGAATAAGAACCTAGTCCTCCGTATCTTCTGATCCGGACTCCTGCTTCTCTTTCTAAAACGTCGGGAAGATTCGTATAACGTGCACTGTATTGGTCCAGATCAATGGAAGTTTGGAAACCAGTTGGATTCTTTCTGAAATTTTCGGGTTGAGAATTTGAGCTGGTCTTTCCCACCACTTTTACAGTGGAAGTCTCCGTCTTTTGGTTCTCTTGGGAAAATATTTGAATGGAAAATAGAAAGAGCCCTAGATGAAGGATCTTACCGATTCGTTTGGGTCTTTTGTGCATGAGGCCTTAACTCCCGAAAGCCATAGTATTGAAAGTAGCTCGGATAGGTTTTCTGACTCACGCCCGGTTCGGACCCTTCCCGTCTTTCGACAGTGGTTTTGTCCGATCGTTTTGGCGTTTACAGCTGCGGGTACAGCTCCGGATTCTCACCGGATTCCCTTTTCAGATCTACTAGCAAGACCAGGTTCCCAACCCGACTTGGAGGGGCAATCTCAAAAAGGAGCTCGGGATGCGAAGGGCTTTAGTCACGAAGTGCGAGGACATTTGTCCGAGCCCGGAGCAGCCCGATCCGAACGAAGTGAGGAGGCGGCCCCTTGAACCCCTTTTTGGAGTTCCAACATTTTCAACCGTTCAAAGAAATATTTTCTTGATGTAAGATAAAAACCGGAAAGGATTCACGAATTCGTGGCCCAAAGGAAACTCCTTCGGGTCTACCTACATAACAGGGAGCACCGAACTCGAATGAAACGAATTCCATCCTTAAGATTTCTTCTATTAGGGATCTTTCTTTTAACTACCTCATCCTTATCCGCGGCCGGAACTTATTCCGAGGGTTGGACAGTTGCCAAATTGATCCAATTCGAAAGCAGAGGGGTCATTTTCGAATCCTACGAAGGTCTTTTAGAAGTTTATACAATAAACGATTCAGAAGCTTGCGACGAAATGAAGGACGAATGTTTTGTTCCGGCAAAACAAAAGATCGAATTCAGCGTGCGTCCTGAAAATGCAGACGTTGTAAATTTCTTAAGTAAAAATTTAAACCAAGAAATTTTGGTCCAATATAGGATCCACAGATTCGAAGCAATCGCATTGTCTTCCGATTACGAAGTTGTAGGAGCACAACTTCAAGAGAAATCGCTTCCTAAGGGTCTTCCCGATAAGATCGTAAGCAAAACCAAATCCGGAGGAAAAAGGAATTTTTCCGTTACAGGCCGTATTCTAAGTTTAGAATATAAGGGAACCGCGATAGGGACTTGGGAAGGATTATATCTGGACGAGACCAGAAATAAAGTCCATCCTTTCTCAGTCACCGACGAAGAGATCGCAGCCTTCGCTACAAACGCTCTAAAATTCGGACTTAGATATTTCTTAGGAGTTTCTGTGGCTTATGTAACAGGTTGGAGAGATTCTCATTATGATATTTATGAGATCAATTTCAAAGCTCCTGCAGGAGCATTGGAACCTACCGGCAAAACCCAATAATTCACATTAAGGTTTTATTAAGTAGAAGGCCGATGTCGGGGTTACCTCATCGGCTTTTTTATTTTAGAGAGTTCTGTTGGCGTCGTATGTTGGAACTCCAACGTAGTTTCGAAGCCGACCCCACCCAGATCTTGGGTGGTGGAGGCGGGTTAGTGGGAGAAGCCACTCCCCTATATCATAGAATCGCAAAATTTACAACTAAAAATAGGGGCGAAATTTGTAGGAGCTCCTACATGACAGACCTAGATTAAGGATGGAAACTTCCATCCGATTGGATCTTAGGTCCTTTGCCTGGAAAATCCGACTTAGTCAAAGATTGGATCAGCTCAGTAGTTTTTGCATCCGGATCAGGAGCTGGAATACCGTTTTGGCTTAACTGCAGTGAATGGATCTTGCCCTTAATAAAATTCCCTTGTTTGTCCAGATCAGCTTCTAAAACTAAAGAGTAACCTCCGTATCCTTTTGTAGAGAATACTCTATAACCCAAAAAGTTTCCTAAAGAATAAGCGATCAGTTTTCCTTTATACAATTCGAATGCTCTAGGCAAATGAGGACCATGTCCTATAAATAAGTCCGCCCCTGCATCGATGAGAGCATGGGAAAGTGCGACAAGGTTCCCTCTATATTCTCCGTAAAATCTTTCCTGTTCGTTTTTTACGTGTAAAGCAGGTCCACCTTCTGCTCCTCCATGAACGGAGATGAATACAAGCTGCGCTTTTTTCTTAGCTTCCTTTACGAGAGCTACACCTTCTTCTATTTGGTTCACATGGTTATGAGCGCTTTCCATATGACTGAATCCAATCCAAGCCACGGAAATCCCTTTTACGTTCATATAAGTGATCGCGCCTTTTTTTCCGGTGAATCGAACTCCTGCTTCTGAAAGATTTTTAGCGGTATCCTCAAAACCTTGTTGGTGAAAATCCAAACTATGGTTGTTGGCAATCGAAACTATATCGAATCCAACATCCTTTAGGATTTTTGCATATGATGGAGGAGTTCTAAAAGCAAATATAAGAGGACGATTGATATTCTTGGCACAATGAGGATAGTCGGTCAGAGTACTTTCAAAATTAGCAAATAGTATATCTGCCCCTCTCAAACTAGGTTCCACCTGAGAGAACAAAGTGTTTCTAGGATCGGAAGGAAGTTTATTCTCCGGATAATTGGTTCCCATGACCAAATCTCCCACCGCTTTGATCTTCAAAGTTTCCGGCTCTACGGATTCGATCGGTTGGCATTCGGAAAATAAAATTGAGAGTCCCAAAAGAGAGGACAATACGAGGATTCTATACATAGGGGAAGGATTTTAGAAACCCTATCTCTGGCAAAGCGGTTTTTCTATGGCAAGGTCCCCTTAATTACCTGCTGTAACTACACCGTTCAGCTGGATCAATAAAGGAAGAGATCCTGCATCATCGCCTACTGTTAAACCGGAAACTTGAGAAGTTACTTCTCCACTCACAGTGTATTTTACGATACAAGATCCTGGATTAACGGTGCTAAAATTCAAATTGTTTATAGGGCTATAGGGAGGACTAAAAGTAAAAGGCCAAAAATTTGGAAAAGTACCGGAAGGGCAAGAGGATACGTCTATATCGAAACCTACTGTCACATCATTGCTCGTCCAATCGGTAGGAACCGATCTAAGGGCTACTTGGTATGTGGCAGTTGCACCTGCAGTTACTGAAAGCGCAACAGGAGTAAACACTAACAATGAATTACTTCCGCCGGTCAGCAAGGACAACAAAGCCGCAGTCGCCTTTTCCGGGTCTTTTTTATCTTCTTCTGAAAGACCTAAGAACTCTTTGCCCACATCCGTTCCAGTAAGCACAAGTCCACAACTTACGTTATGAACAATGAGCATAAGAAAGATAAAACTTGTTATTAATTTATTTCTAAGACAAAGAGAAGTTCGCATGCTTATGTTTAATAATGGATTAAACGAAAAAGCAAGCCTTAAAAAGAACAAGTAGGAGGAAAGTGTGCCCTAACGGTTCCCAGAGCTTGGCCCTGACTCAATAATTGCGGTATAGGATTATGTACACTATGCGATATATCACAATATCCTGAAACTTTGCAATCCATCCCTGCAGTGTTACCGTCTACCTGTATTAGGATCGAAGAATAGTTGGGAGCGAAAAAAATTTGGGAAGAATCTGCAGAACCTTGAACTCCGTTAACGGAATTAACCGAAACATTACTGCAGACTGCCTGGATAAAGATATTAAACTGAAAGTTTTGTTCCAGCCAATAAGAAGGTATACTGTCCACAAAAATCGAATAAGTCGCAGGCCCCCAAGTAGGAGTGGTAAACTCGGTGGAAGAAAATACTATAGGAACCGAACTGTTATAAGATTGTAGAAGTCCGAAAATAGCCAGCCTGTCCGATTGGTTCTTTCTTTCTTCGGTAAAATAATCGTTCTCTTCATCGAATAAAAGATATACCCCGCAAGAAGGCACAAAAAAGATCAGGGCCAGAAATAACAGAATGGACCGAAACCGAATTTTGAATATGCAAAGTTTCGTGTCCATAAGAACGATTTACAAACTAGCTCGATTATATTAGAACGCAAGGAAATTTTTACATAAGAAAATTCGCATTTTATGTTCTAAATTCCAGCAAATCACCGATCCTTATAGTATGCAATCCATCCCTTGCAATACTTGTTCTAATTCAGAATTCACTCCACTCTTCTCCAAGGCAAGCCCCAAAGGAGAGACCTTCCAAATAGTAGAATGCAAAAAATGTAAACTTGTACAGGTCAATCCTCAACCCAGCTTGGAAGAAGTTTCCAAGTATTATGAAGATTCTTACTTCACCCAAAGAACAGACAGAGGCTACGATAATTACTATTCTGAAGAAACCAAAAAGGAGATCGCAAGAGTATTCAATCTGAATCTGAAAGATCTAGGTTTCTTCGATTGGGAAAGATTATTAGGTTCGGAAAAGTCAGCTTTAGATGTGGGCTGTGCCGCAGGTTATTTTTTGGATTATCTAAAGAGTAGAAATTGGAAAACCAAAGGATTGGATATAGCAAGCGGACCTGTTCGTTTTGCAAAAGAAACTTTAGGATTAGATGTGGAACAAAAAGACTTTCTAACCTGGGACCTCGATGGAAAAGAAAAATTCGACTTAGTCACTCTTTGGGCAAGTATAGAACATCTGCATCATCCGAAAGAAACACTTCAGAAAATCTTAAAACATTTGAAGCCAGGGGGAAGAATGATCCTTTCCACATGCAGATATGGAGTTCTTGCAAAATACCTGGGGCCTAAATGGAGATATCTAAACGTTCCGGAACATCTCTATTATTATAGTTTGCCAGGTATTATTTCTTTAGGAAACGAATTGGGTTATATTCCATTAGGACATATCTCTTACGGAAGTGGCCTCACCGCAAAAAAAGGATCAGGGATCTTTTATAAAACTTCTAAGAAGGTCGCAGATTGGGCAGTCAAAAAATTCGACCAAGGAGATATGATGGCGGTTTGTTTCGGAGTGGCTAGGTAAATCTTTCCAAAACTCGGACTAAGGAGTTACAGTGACGCTTAGATCTCCGAGGTTCGTTCCTACACTCGGAAGTCCTGATCCGATGGCAGTATCCACATAGTGCGATACTTGGCCAGTTCCGGTAATAAAACAGTTAAAAGAAACATCCGCAAAAGTCACAGGATATGTATCGTCATTATATACAGCGAACACTCCTTCTTGTGGAGCGCAAGACATTATCCCATTCCAAACCAGATCGATACGTAACTCCCCTGTGCCGGAACCAGGCCAATAATTAACAGTAAGATCATACGCTGCTTTTCCCGTTGAGACGGGAAACGTTAATGGAGAAGGAGAAAAACTAAGCAAAGCGCCGGATTTTCCGCTTAACAAACCTAAAGCAGTCAAAATCGAATCGTTGTTAGTATTTTTCTCAGAAGCCTGAGCAGCTGCTTCTTCGGCTTGGTATCCTAAAGCTAATCCACAGTCCAAAACCAGGATCGCAAAGAATAATATTATTAATTTATAAAGTACAAAATTGGATAGAAAACGATAAAATGACATCGGAGAATTCCCTTGTCCGTATGATAAACGAAAATCCCACCTTTGCACAAGTAGGATTTTCAAAATAAGTAAATTTATAGACTGAAGAAGAGATATCGCATCCCTCGAAGGAGGGATACGTTTATAAGATCAGTGTTTTTCTTTGCCTGTCTCTTTCCCAGGTTCTTTAACTGGAGGAGTATCTTTTACCTTGATGATCTTAGTTGCGAAGATCACTTTATATACTTCTTTTTTCAAAAGAGTAAACTCATGCTTTTGTCCGTTGGAATCGTCTGTCTCCAGTTTGATGGAATCCACGTCTTGGCCTACTACTCTTGCTTCGGTTGTTTTGCCGGTTCTGAGAATGATCATGCTGTAATTTTTACCCGCATGCTCCGCTGGGCTTGTCTTATCCAGATACTTACGTAGAGCATCTTCTAATTCCTTTTCGGTTTTGGAGAAAAATTCAGCATGAGCCTTTGTTTTTTCTTCCTCGAAGAATTTTTCGTATTGGTCTTTATGAACGAATCTAGTTCCCAGATCACATTCGGTAAGCGTTACTTTATAGAATACTATAGTGCTGAAAAAACCGGTAAGCACATTCAGAGTCGCCTGCCATCCGTTCACAGAATGTTCTGCAAAGTAGACCTTACCTTCTTTCTTTTCTATTTCTATATCCCTCGAACCGGGGATACGCCAAAGACCGTAAAGAGCGAACCAACGATTATAATGTACTAGTTCCTCGCAAGGTTTACTTCCTGATTCCAGGCCTAGTTTATCTTCTCCAGCGAATTCTATCCTTTTATCTAAAGTACAGTTTTGGAGAAGTAATGCGGTTATACCGATTAGGGTAAAAATTTTGCAAAAATTCGAATATCGTCTACTTGGAAGCATACGACATCTTCAATACGCTATAATAACGTAATCAAATCTATTTTAATTCTTTAAGATTTTTTTTGGGGAAGTGTAGAAGTTTTTCTGACCTTCGGATCTGCAGTTATAGCCGCGGGCCATAAAGCCTTTTTCTGCGGTTTGTCCTTGAACAACCTTACGAAAAAGTAAAATGGTACGGCGATTGCCAGGAATAGAAAAAGATATCTAGGAAGAGTGGATTCTAGAATGGATTCACGTATTAAACCTAAGGCACGTCCCTCGTTTTCGGGAATCTTATTTCGGTAATCGGAACCGTATTCATAGGCATAGACTTTTAGTTTCAGACCTCTCCAAGCCTTTTCTATCGGATTCAACCTGTTCTCAAATGCAGACTCCGAACTAACCCGATCTATCTTAAGCACACTTCCGAGCATTGCGCTTATCAAAAAGAAGCAGAATGGAATTCCTACCAAAAGCAGGAACAAAGCAGAAGATCTATTATTAGAAGGGACCTTCTTCGCTTGTTTTTTATTCTTAGGTTTTACAGAATTCATGACTTAAAACTTTGACTGTGCAGACACAAGCTTCCTCTATTAGTATCGAACGAAAGTCCTTGCTTTTCCAAGGAGTTTTTCTAAGGTTCTAAAGAATTGCAAACATGCGACATATTCGTTTCCTTCTTCTTATCCTACTAACCTCCTGCACCACAGTGGGATTTCATAGATCTTCTGTGCGAGAGACCTACGAATACGGGAAAATGAAAACTATCCGAGTATGCGTATGGAAGGACGAAAACGTTTCCAAGGAAAGAATGGACTATCTATTCGATTCTTGGAATGAAGAATTGATCCTCTACAATCTCCAGGCAAAAGTTTCCCAAGTAAAAGATTGGAAAAGGCCCGGCTGGACTGGAAAAGCGATCATGGAAGAATTATATAAAGCAGAATTACCCGACGGCTGCGATCGGATCTTGGCCTTGGCTGGAGTTCGACTCTCGGACATCGCATACGAATTCGCTTCTTATATTCTGGCATTATTTTTCATTCCAACATTCGAAGTTTTAGGAGCAGTGGATAGCCCCACCGGAACCAGAGGATTTGTTTTAGCTCATACAGCATCACTTGGACATTTGCTCGTAGGCGGAGCCTCCAACACTATGGTCCACGAAGGATACCATCTATTAGGATGCGGGCATGCATTCTATCTTTCGGAATGTTACGGACAGATCCGAGATCTAAAGTCCAGCTCCGAAATTGCAGGAGATTCTTTTTTCCCAGCTACGTATCCGGGAGGAGGATTTATCACTTCTAGGAAGGAATTGAATTATTTCTTTTTAGGACGTTAGGTTCAGACTCCGTATGTAGGAACTCCAACAGGACCCACTCAAGCTAAACAAAATTCTTTCGTTCATTCCTCCAGATTCCTACTTTAATCAAATCCGACTTATAAAAACCTGGAAGAATGAGCCAAACTTCCGAAAAAACTAAAGAACACTTCTCTTTAGGATTCAGCGAAGAAACCTTGGGTTATCTATACGCTCTGGCAGGAACGGTATTATTCTCTTCTAAGGGAGTGATCGTAAAACTAGTTTATAAATTCGGAATAGACTCGGTCACTGTTTTGGCACTGAGAATGATATTTGCCATCCCGTTTTTCGCATTCGTTCTTTACCAAGAAACTTCTAAAAAATCAGTTACCCCAATCTCTCGGAAAGATTATGGGATAGTGGTTTTACTTGCATTCATCGGTTATTATATGGCCAGCTTTTTCGATTTTTGGGGATTAGAATATTTATCCGCCTCTATGGAACGATTGGTCCTATTTACATTCCCTGCACTTGTTCTTCTTTTAGGTTTTGTTTTTTTAAAGAAGAAGGTCCACAAGATAGAGATCTACTCCGTGGCTCTCACATACTCAGGCATCTTATTGGCATTTTTACCTGACGCAGAAGCACAAGGGAAATCCGCATGGATAGGAGGCACCCTTGTATTTTTATCCGCTCTAGCTTACGCAATTTATCTGATAGGAAGCGGACAGATGATCCCAAAACTTGGATCAAGAAAGTTCACAGCACTTCTAATGATCTGGTCAGGTGTATTTGTGCTCATTCATTTCTTCTCCACGAAAAATTATGAAATCCTAATGCACCAACCTTGGCAAGTATACGGCTACGGATTTGCATTGGGATTCTTGACAACAGTGGTGCCTGCATTCTTAACTACCGCAGGGATACAAAGAATAGGCTCCAATAAAGCATCTATCGCAGGAAGTGTCGGCCCAGTATTTACTTTATTTTTGGCGGCGATCCTTTTGGGAGAGATCATCACCTGGGAAAATGTAGTTGGAACGATTATCGTTCTTTCGGGAGTGTTTTTATTAGGAAGAAAGAAAAAGGTCCCAGAGTAAGAAATAAAATTTCATCCGTTAATATCTATGACAAGCATTGCCATATCGTCTCCGAATACACCTTCCGAAAATCGGAATACGTCGGAGACAACCTGGTCCAAATACTCATCCAAATTTCCTAGGTCTCTATGTTGGAGTAGAATGTCCTGGAAACCAGGAAGGTCCAATATTCTACCCTCCGCATTGAAAACTTCGTACATCCCGTCCGAATAGAATACAATCCTATCATCTTTTTGCAATTTAACTGATTCATTAAAATATTCTATCGAATCAAAGATAAGAAGAGGAAGATTCATACCTTTCAGCTCGATCTTCTCTTCTCCCCTAAACAATACGATAGGAGGATGTCCAGCATAAGAATAGACCAACCTCTTCTCCAATGGAAAAAATCTGGCCCATACTGCAGCGATATGATGTTCGACCACCATAGGTTTTAGATCCGTCACAAACTGTTGGATACCTTCCGCAGGAGAAAGACCAGCCTTTGCATGATGCCTAAACGAAAGTACCGCCATTCCGGAAACCATGGCAGAAGAGATCCCATGACCGGAAACATCTCCAAATAAAATATCCAACACGCCGTTCTCATGCTGGATATACGTTATGATATCTCCTCCCACTTTTTCGAAAGGACGGAAATAACTATCCATTTTATAAAAAGGTGAACTAGGAAATTCTCTGGAAACCAAGGATCTTTGTGTAAGACGCGCCAATTCCAGATCATGATTCATTCTCTCATAAAAATCGTTCAGATCGGATTCTCTTTTTTGTCTATCAAATGCCAAAACGATTAGGTCGCCTACTAGTCTCAGGATATAAATATCTTCTTCCGTCCAAAGTTTATGGCCTTTTACAGAATCGAATCCTATAAAACCAAGCTCTTCGTCACGAGAAGAAAGGCCAACCACCACTAAGGAACGAGTCCCTCTTCTTTCCAAAAGATTTCTTAAGGAAACATGGGAAGAAGGAACATTATCCAATGAATCATAAACGATATGTCCCTTATTGCTGATTGTTTCGTAATCCGATTTGGGGAATGTTTCGATGGGAAGATTTTGTAACAGATGTATCCTATGTTCAATCCCGTCCGCACACCATTCGTTCGTGTTAGAGATTGTCAGACCTGCATGAGTGTATAAAAATAAAAATGCCCTATCCGCTCCGCAGAATTTTCCAAGTTCCCCTAAAGCATGGTTTACTGCTTCAGTTGTGTTTCCAGGTTCTACACTTAAAAAGTATCTGGAGAGTTGTGTGAGTAAACTTTCTAATGCGATTGTCCTCTTGAGCCTGGATTCGGCGGCACGAATAGAGGTTATGTCCTTCAACACTCCCCAGGCCCGAAGTAAAAGTCCCTTCTCCACCACACCTAAGGCTGAGCTTAGAAAGTATTTACGTTTTCCTTTTAGATCTGTTTCTTCAGATTCGCTGTCGTGTATCTTATAACCGGAACGAATAAATTCGTTAATGCCGAACATATTCATCTTGTTAGTCGGACGAACGATGTCCTTTAAAAGAACACCTTTGATCTCTTCTGCATTATGATACCCGTAGATCCTGGCCATAGTATCGTTGCAATGCGTGAGTCTTGCATTCTCATAGATCAGCCTACACTGCTCCTCTATAGGAAGAGTGATGTCTAAAGGAGAATCCAACTCGTAGGACCAGATCCCTTCCGGGGACCTACGAAAATAACCGTCTACCTTCTCGATTTCCTCGAGTCGGCTCTTAAAATCCAATTCCATTCGTACCGGGCGGCCCTTGCCATTTTTCTATTTATCGGTTGAGGCAGTCGGGGAATTTTCCCGGTTTTTTATTTTCTGCCCAACCAATTTGTCCGGGGGTCCATGTATCTTTATATGCGGACCACAAGGAGGCGCCAATGAAAACCGAATATAGAAACTCGATCAACCAAGAAAAAATATCTGCTCTCGCCGAAATGCTCGCAGACAAACTCATCGAAGAAATCCGCAAAAGAGCCCTGGAAAAACACGAAAATTTCCCAAAAGAGGCGGCATAAAACGGAATGTTGTCAGAAAAAACCGATTGCCAAGGGACGTTTTCCTTACAAAATTCCGCAAGTCGGAGGTAGAAATGTCCCAAGGCGATTTTTTTCGGATCCGTAAAAGTTTTCTGATCGGTTTTGCCGGTCTGATCCTGTTTTTCACGAATTCATGCGGTTATAACACGATCCAAGTCCAAGACGAACAGGTAAAGGCTGCCTGGTCAGAAGTAATCAATATGTACCAGAGAAGAGCGGACCTAATCCCAAACCTGGTTAACACAGTCAAAGGATACGCTGCACAAGAAAAAGAAGTGTTAATCGAAGTAACCAGGGCTAGAGCCAGCGTAGGTTCCGTCCAGGCTACACCTGAAATATTAAATAATCCTGAACTGTTTGCAAAATTCAATCAGGCGCAAGGACAAATGACCTCTGCGCTTTCCAGATTGATGGTGGTAGTAGAAAAATATCCGGACCTAAAATCCGACAAAAGTTTTATCGGACTACAAGCTCAGTTAGAAGGTACTGAAAACAGGATCGCTGTCGCAAGAAACCGTTATATCACTTCTGTCCAAGAATACAATATTACAGTCAGGACGTTTCCAAACGTGATCACCGCTAAAATTTTCGGCTACGACGTAAAACCGAATTTCAGCGTAGAAAACGAAAAAGAAATTTCTAAACCTCCTCAAGTCCAATTTTAAAACCTGGATCTCAGATGAGAAGACTGCTCTTTCTTCCAATTTTACTATTCTGTTCCGGGATTTTCGCGGACCAGATCCCTATTCCCAAATTGACGCACAGGGTCACAGACCTGACTTCCACATTAAACGAAGAAGAAGTTTCCAATTTGGAAAATAAACTAAAGGACTTCGAAAAACGAAAAGGAAGCCAAGTGGTCTTGGTCATTATCCCAACGACTGGAGAAGAGACCATAGAACAGTATTCCATACGTCTTGCAGAAGATTGGAAAATAGGAAGAAAGACCATAGCAGACGGAGTCATTTTCCTAGTCGCAAAAGACGATCGTAAAATGCGTTTCGAGATCGGAAGAGGATTAGAAGGAGCCATCCCAGACGTAATAAGTAAAAGGATACAGCTGGAATACGTTAGACCCTTATTCAAAGAAGGTAAGTATTACGAAGGGATTGATCAAGGGATAGATAAAATCCTAGGCCTTATAGACGGGGAACCTTTGCCGGAACCGAGTTCTACTAGCTACGAGTCAAACGCAGCGCCAGAAGAGGATCAATTCGGACTTTATATTGCCGCATTGGTCGTCATAGGGATTGCAGTAGGGTTCATATTTAAGAAATTATTCAGCCTGCTACAAGCGGGAGTTGCTACTTACGCCGGGTACTGGGTGGGCGGATTATTAGGTTTTTCTTTAGAAGTAATGCTTCCACTTTTGGTGATCTTCTTTATACTTCTCTGTATAATATACATTGCGGCCAAGAATCCAGGTTCTGGCGGAGGGGGATGGTCCGGAGGTTCTTGGAGTTCCTATAGCTCCAGCGATTCAGGTTGGAGTTCCTCATCTTCCGGTGATTCTTTCAGCGGTGGTGGAGGAGATTTCAGTGGAGGGGGATCCTCTTCGGATTGGTAATTCTTATGAGCAAAAATCCTTCTTTAACCGAAAGACTGATACGCAATATTTTTGCGGGTTTCCTGGACCTATTTAGGATAGGGAACGGACCTTTATCAGGTTTTACTTTATTAAGAAAATATTTTAGTCCAAAAGATCTGAGAGAGATCACATCCGCAGTTGCAAGTTCCGAAAAAACCCATAGAGGGGAATTAAAGGTAGCGATCGAAACAAAGATCCCCCTATTCCAGATATTCTCAGGCAAAACAGCAAGAGACAGAGCGTTAGAAATGTTCTCTTTCTTAAAAGTTTGGGATACGGAAGAAAATACGGGAGTACTGATCTATATTCTTCTTTCCGAAAAGAAGATCGTGACCTTGGCAGATCGCGGGATCTACAAAAAGATAGGACAGGAAAAATTGAATTTGATCTCGTCAAAAATAGGAGAAGGTTTTAGATCCAAAGCTCCTAAGGACGCGATACTCACGGGGATCAAAGAGCTTACGGAAGAACTAAGTAAATATTTCCCTGCCGGAAAGAAAAATCCGAACGAGATCTCAAACGAACCTTATATAAGTTAGAAATATTAGAAACTTCTAATCTTGTTTACCATGGAATAGAGGCCGTTACGGCGGCTCATGGAAAGATGTTTGTCCAGGCCGATCTCTTTTAAAAATTCCAGGGAAGCCAACTTGATCTCTTCTCTTGTTCTGCCCGAAAAAACTCGCAAAAGCAAAGCTATCATTCCTTTTGTGATCGCGGAATCGCTGTCCGCTTGGATAAATAATTTGCCTTCTTTTTCTTCGGGAACAACCCAAACTCTGGACTGACAACCTGGGACCAATCTATCTTCCGTTTTTAATTCGGGAGGCAAAACAGGAAGCTCGTCTCCGATCTCGATCAGCATCTGGTATCTTTCTTCCCAGTCTGCCGCCTCCGAGAACTCGGCGATAATTTCTTTTTGAGCTTCTTCCAGAGTTGGCATTCTTTTCCCCAAGCTGTTTTCTTCTAGGCTAAAAACCATGGTTTCCCCGGAAACAAAATAATTTTGGCGGGGCCCGAGGCCCCACTCTCTTATTTTAGACGATTCTTCAGATATTTAATCAGATTGAAAATCCCTGCTGCGATCAAAGCCAGAGGAATAATATAGATCAAAGAAAGTATCAGTTTTAATCCAAGACTTGCTAGATCGATAAACGCATCTCCGAAACTAGGAACTTCTACTGCTTTTGGTTTTTTAGGACCGTACATATGAATGCTGATCTTCGCCCAATTAACTCTATCCAGAATTTTCCATTTTTCGAATTCAGCGGAGTCCGCAGAATCTTCAGATTGCCCTAATAATTCTTCGATCTCTGCCGCGTTTTTAGGAGTAGATCTTGCGCCTAGTTCCGTTCTTCTAGCGATCCTGATCTTCTCCCTTCTGGAATGGATCTGTTCTAATGTATAATTTTCAGTATGATCTTCTACTTGGATATTTTCAGAAGTGAGTGTGCCGACCTTCTCTAATTCCATCAAAACTTGGTATAGATCGGAAGACTTTACATGAATAACGGCAGTCATGCTTGGTTCGGTATCCCCTCCCCAGTTCTGAAGACTTTCACTCTGCACGAATCCATACTTGCTGGAGAGTTCTAATAGGAATTTTCGAGCCGCGATAAAATCCTTTGTCTCGAAATTTAGATCTACCTTATATTCTAAAAGCCTACCTATCTTTAGGTTGCCGATCTTAGGAGTCGCAAAGGTTTTGATCTGGTCCTCCGGTGCTTCCTCCCTTTCACCAGCCTTGCCGCTAAGTTTTTTTTCGGCCTCTTGCATCGGTTGTTCGTCCGCAGAAGGCATGGGAGCCGCCGCGGATCTAGAACGTAAGTCTGAAAGTTCTTCAGATTGTTTTTGGGAATTTTCGGCCTTGCAGACGAAAAGAAAAGATACGATTAAGATTGAAGTTAGAAAGCGAAACATTCATTTCTCCTAAAAATCCTATACGTCCCGCATCGAACCTCGGACATATTTAGGGAACTTTCTATTAGAAACAAATGGATCGCTTTTTATTCCTTCGGTTTTTATCGAATCTTTGGGTGAAATACTTTCTGCATCATTTATAGAGCCGGAGCAAAGATCACACCTAATTGGTCTATTTCATCCCCGCTTCTTCCATGGAATCCTACGATTCCCCAGCCGTTAGGAGCGGAGTATGTGACACAACTGGAAGTGGTCGAGCCTCCTGTGAGAAACCTAGCTAGGTTTGTGCGAAATTGTGCATAAAAAATCCGAGTATGTCCACTTTTTTGCGCACTACAAAGTTTTACTTGGTCTAAGTATTCTCCCGTTCCCAGGCTCAAAGTTTGCAAACTTCCCCCTGTGCCTCCGTGGCTTAAGACAGTTCCATTTGTTAATTGTAAAGAGACTGCATCCACTCTGGATCCGGATCTTAAACTTATTTTAGATGCGGATGGAGAAGAAGGTAAAGAATTCACGTCGTTGAAAGCGGTTCCATGCGGCCCACCGAATGCATCGCTAAACAATAGATTCTGCAAAAGAGAATAATTGAATGTGGAAGAAACAGCATAATGGTCCGAAAGAGGGACTCCTGTTACAGGATGTACAAATCTCGCATCTTCGAGCAGATAAGAACTAGGAGATAAGGAAATATAGGAATTCCCACGGTAGAATATTTTATCCACTACCTCACAGCCAGGGCTTGTTCGATGCCCCTCGCAGTCCGTCAAAGCATCAGCTCCCTGTGTAGGATAGGATCCTCCACGGATCAGCTGGATCCAAACATCCGTAAATCCATGATTTATAAATTCTCGGATATTATCTCCGGATCTAGTATATCTTGTATTCGTATCTCCCATTACGATCACTGCGTTTCCAGAAGAATTAGATTCTATAAAATTCAATATTTGCAATATATTGGATCTTCTTGCGGCTAGATCCGCTTCTTCTGTACTTGCGTTCGTATGCAAGTTATACACGTCTAAAAATACTCCGGGTGCAACCTTATGCCTTGCCAAAGTAAATCCCTTAGGAGTTAAACAATCCGTTCCGTTGCAAGCATTCCAATCCACTCTTTGGAAATCCGAAAATGGAAAATATGACAATGTATTTAGACCGTCTCCTATGCCCATCCCTCCACTTGTAGCAGATCTGTAAGGATGTACATCGTTGGCATACAAACTCGCATGGTAATTAAAATCTTCCTGGACTTGGATCAGATCGAATGGGGTCATCAAAGGTCCCATATAGGGAGTGTTCTCACTCGGGTTCGAGCTGGAAAAAGGTTCCAGTAGTCCGGCCACATTGTAAGTGAGTAGGGAAAATGTTCCGGTCCCGTTTACAGTATTGATGACTGCGAAGTCCGAATAATTAGCACCCATTTTCGCTTGGTCCGGTTTCTGGATCAGTCCGAGTAAACTTTCCGTATTTATGACCTTATCCCCGTTGCAATTGAATAGGAACCATAAGATCCCTACCAAAAGGGGAAGTCCCTTTTTGCCTTGTTCGATTTTCATTTTGCGTTCTCCGTTTTTGATATCGAACGAGCAGTATAAATATAAGTATTATATTCTAATTAGAATTTTCTTATATGGTCATTTTTTTCTGCTATGGGACTCTTTTACCTATTCCAGCTTCTAAAATCCGGAACCAATCCTCTATTTCTAACTGAATCTGAAATGCTTTGGTAGCAGATCTGATACGATCTGGCCTATTCGTCCCTAAAACTGGGACCAATTGTGCAGGATGGAAGAGATGCCAAGAGAATAAAACCGCATCCAATGTTGTATCCTTCTTCTTTGCAAGGACTTCTAATGTTTTATACAAAACCTTGCCGCTTTCTTTCAAGGAACGAAATGCTCTTGTGACCTCGTCAGCATTCATAAGAGGATCAGGCCTATGGATCAGAAACAGATCTATCCCATCTACATTCAGTTTTTTTAATGAACTTTCATGAGCGGATCAAATTCTGCGCCGAATCTTTCTTCGTTTCCGCATCCTCCATATAGATCCGCATGATCGAATGTATCTATTCCGGATTCAAGGCAAACTTCTATCTTTTCTAAAATGCGATGAGTCCCTGTCCCTTTCGGGTCCATATGTAATCGCCTACATCCCCAGCCTGGAAAAACCCGGACCTTCTTTGTATTTATCTTCTTTCTCCGGCTCCATAAGCATGGTATTCGTATTTTAGAAGGAGTCGACCAATCAACACGGAAAATGAAAAGACTTGCCTTTCCATTCTGTAGTTTTATAAAAGTTTTCATTCTCTAACGGGAGAGCTTACATGAAAACAAATACAATTTCCCGATCTGGCAAATCCGCAATTAAGAAAGTTTCCCCTAACAAAACTAAGCCGAAAGGTATAGGCCGGGTAGAAAGATCTTTTTTCCCAGGAAAGGAACTCCCCAGGATTTACGGTCCGGGAGACACGAACGCTTTAGAGCCTGGCTTTTTGGCTGCATGGGTCTCTAAAAATAAAAAATCCATCGAAGCGGATCTATTGGAATACGGTGCTATCTTATTCAGAGGTTTTCAAATTTCTTCCCCTCAAGAATTCGAAGACGTTGCTCTAGGCTTGGATAAAAATCTAAAGACAGATTATTTGGGAACTTCTCCCAGAAACAAAGTTACCCAGTTTGTCCACACTGCAAGCGAACTTCCCCCTCATTATCCTATCATGCAACATGCTGAGATGAGCTTTTTAGACAAACCTCCTCGTAAACTAATGTTCTTCTGCGCTGTTGCACCCAAAGAACACGGAGAGACTCCGATCACAGACCTTCGGAAAATATACGAGGACCTGGACCCGGATCTATTAAAGAAATTTGAAACCAAGGGAGTCAAATACATCCGCAAGTACGACGGCCCGAATGCTTCTCGTTATAATCTTTGGAAAACGAAACGTTGGGACGAGATGTTTTCTACCAAAGAAAAAAAGCAGGTAGAAAAGATCGCTGCCCAACAAAGATTCCAAGTAGAATGGCTACCTGAAGACGGATTAAAACTCACAAATAAGCAGGTTGCAGTCAGAAAGCACCCAATCGCTAAAACGAAAGCTTGGCATAACCATAGTCAGGTATTCCACCAAGACGCGGCCAGATTAGAATATGCAAAAATTCTAAAACAGCAAGGATCTTTCCGAAGCCTGATCCTGGCAGGAGTATTGTACGTTCTCACATTCTTGAAGAAAAAGCTTGTGGAACCAAAGGACCAAGACACGAATGTGATCTTCGGAGATGATTCCGAGATCAGCGTTTCGGAGATCGGCAAGGTCAGTCAAACATTCTGGAAACATTTGTCTATATTCTCCTGGCAAAAAGGGGACGTACTTTTGATAGACAATTATTCGGTTTCCCACGGAAGATTACCATTCTCCGGCCCAAGGGAAATTTTAGTCACCTGGACGGACTAAAATATAATTTAAAAAATCCTAAAATATTAAACAGCGGGCATTCGCCCGACTTTAGGGACATACATGCAAGATTACGATTTAGTTAGATTGAATTTCAGTCAAGGAGGACTCTTTGTACTGAATATATGTTTGGGACTCATCATGTATGGAGTCTCACTGGAATTGACCATCGCAGATTTTACGAATTTAAGAAAACAACCTAAAGCAGCGATTGTAGGTCTATTCTCCCAATTAGTATTATTGCCAGCACTCACGGTCGGATTACTTTATATTTTAAAACCTCATCCGGGTTTGGCTCTTGGAATGATCTTAGTGGCAGCATGTCCGGGTGGAAACATGTCCAATTTTATAAGCCTCCTTGCAAAAGGAAACGTTCCTCTTTCCATTTCGCTTACCGCGACTACTACCGTTTTAGCATGGTTTTTTACTCCGTTTAATTTTTTCTTTTGGGGAAAATTATATTCGCCTGCTGCAGACAGATTAAAAGAGATCAGTTTAAATCCGTTAGATGTATTTCTTTCGATTTTCCTAATATTGGTCTTACCTTTGATCTTAGGAGCTCTTACAAATCGTTTTCTTCCTAAGATTGCTTCTTCTTTAAAAAAACCGATGAGGATCGGATCTACGGTTTTACTCGGGGTTTTTATTCTGATCGCATTCGTGGGAAACTGGAGATCATTTGTGGAGTTCGGAGCGGTTTTATTTTGGCTCGTACTTCTTCATAATGGCTCAGCGTTGACTGTTGGATATCTTGTTTCTTGGATCGCTGGCCTTGCTCATAAGGAAAGAAAAACCATCTCTTTAGAAACCGGACTCCAAAACTCAGGGCTTGGTCTTATCTTAATTTTTACATTCTTCCAAGGAATCGGATCTATGGCGCTCATCGCTGCTTGGTGGGGAGTCTGGCATTTGATTAGCGGGCTCTTCTTAGCAGCTATCTGGGGAAGAGAAAAAACGACCTGAGTACCTCGTCCCTACGAGTGAGAAAAAGATCTTAACTGATCTTCATACTAGTCAGAGATACCGAGCTCTGGATGATATCGTTATAAAAACGGATTTCTTCCTTCTCCTCTGCCAATGCCAAAGCATATAACATAGGAAAATAATGTTCCGGAGTAGGGATGGCCATCTGCACTGCAGTCCCTAATTTTTGGTAATTGGCGAGGTTCTTCCAGTCTCTCTTTTGGATCAGGTCCTTGAATGTGCTATTCGCTTCTAAAGCCCAGTCATGAGCCTTGTCTTGATTTTTCCAATCGTAAAGACGTAAGTTATGCACCATGTCTCCGCTTCCCAAGATTAGCACGCCATTCTCTCTTAGCTTAGACAAAGACTTTGCAAATTCATAATGCCATTCTCCTGGCTTAGTAGCATCCAAACTCAATTGGACCACTGGAATATTTGCCTTAGGATACATATTCCTAAGAACACTCCAAGTCCCATGGTCGAGTCCCCAAGAATCATCTTGGATTACTTGCGCTTCTTTGGATTTGGAAAGTTCTTCTGCAAGTTTTGGATCTCCAGGTGCAGAATACTGCACATCGAATAATTCCTGAGGGAATCCGTAAAAATCATGAATAGTAGGAGGAGACTGGTTCGCGGTTACGTATGTTCCTCGAGTAAACCAATGAGCAGAAATACTTAGGATGGCTTTAGGTTCCGGAAAATCTTTCGTGGATTCCGCCCAAGTGTCGGCTAACGGATTTGGTCCGAGAGCGTTCATTGGACTTCCATGGCCTACAAAAAATACCGGTAATTTCTGCATGATTTCCTTCTTTTCTTTTAGACTTCTTGTAATTAAAATTATTACAAGATATTTCGATTTTTCTAAGGAAAATTGAAAAGATCCGATTATTTTCCTTTGTAAAGTTCGAAAACCTTGGGCCGGATCTTGGATTTGGAAAAATGTTGGTTAGAGGCTGCTTTACCTTTTCTTAATTTTTTCTGTTCTTCCACAGGCAAAGCCGCAATCTTTTGGCATTCCACAGAGCAGCAATTATCAAATTTTTCCGCGCAGGACTCGCATTGGATGAATAGAATATGACAGGCAGGATTTGCACAATTGATATGCCTTGCGGATTTTTGATCGCATTGGTGGCATTCACTTAGGATCTCTTCTCCCACGGTTTCTTGGAGTCTCGCGTCGAACACGAAATTTTTTCCCTTAAACTTGGAGTCCAGTCCCTTCTCCTTAATTTCGGAAGCGTAAGAGATAATTCCCCCATGCAGCTGATACACATTTTGGAATCCATGATGTTTTAGATAAGCGGAAGCCTTCTCGCATCGAATACCTCCAGTGCAATACATTACGATTTCCTTATCCTTTCTATCCTGTAGAAGTTCAATGATCATAGGTAATTCTTCCCGGAAAGTGTCCGCTTGCGGAAGTAATGCACCCTCGAAATGCCCTATTTCGGATTCATAATGGTTACGAACATCCACTACGATAGTCTCGGGAGATTCTAACTTTTTATTGAATTCTTCTGCGGTTAAATGTGTCCCAACATTGGTTACATCGAAAGTATCGTCTGCAAGACCGTCTGCGACGATCTTATTGCGGACTCGTATGTCCAATTTCAAGAATGAATAAGACTTTTGTTCCACAGCAACCTTGAACGGAACATTCTTGAATTCTTTTCTTGCATCAATAGAGTCTCTGAACTTTTGAAAATTAAATTCAGGCACAGATAATTGAGCATTGATCCCTTCTCTCGCGATATAGATCCTTCCGAGCACTCCCAAGGATTCCCATTCTTTGTATAATTCGTTGCGGAGAAGGTTCGGATCATCTAAGATCGCATATCGATAAAAGGAAATAGTAGTGCGTTCGAAGTTTTCTGCCTCTAACTTCTTTCTGAGAATATCCTTACTGTAAATATTATGAAGAGGTTTATGTTTCATAGTAGAACGGATCTTTCCTAAAAATTAGGATTTGTGGGACCTCCTAACTGGCAAGCCCAAAAACCTGAATTTGGAACTTGATAAATATCCTTCTATAATGCTTGCCCTCCCCTTCTATCAAAAGAAAATTTTGTCCCATGCCCAAGTCCAAAACAGCTGTAAAAACTAAATTATTAGGGGGAGAAGATTCCAAGGCGGAAGATGTGATCCGCGAGGTCCGAAATATCGCCGACCCGAAAGCTGTGGAGATACTCTCCCGATTTTTCAAAACTGGAAAGGGAGAATATGGAGAAGGTGATCTATTCTTAGGGATAAAAGTCCCACCTTTACGAAAAATTTCCAAATCGTATCAAGGACTTCCGTTACCCGAACTACAAAAGATCGTTAAATCGAAATACCATGAAGAAAGACTTCTAGGTTTTTTTATACTATGTGAGAAGTTCCAAAAAACTCCCGAACAAGAAAGAGAACAACTACACCTATTCTATTTAAAAAACTTAAAATACGTGAACAATTGGGACATCGTAGATCTAAGTTCCAGAGAATTGATCGGAGATTATCTTTTAGATAAGAAAAGAGACATCCTATATAAACTCGTTAAGTCGGACAATATATGGGAAAGGAGGGTTGCGATCATCTCTACTTACGCCTTTATCCGTAAAGGAGACTTTAAAGATACCTTAAAGATCTCTGAATTACTCTTAACCGATAAAGAGGATCTCATCCATAAAGCAGTGGGCTGGATGCTAAGAGAAGTAGGGAATAGAAGTTTAAAACCCGAGACCGACTTTTTAGATAAACATGCCCATAAGATGCCTAGAACCATGCTTAGATATGCTATAGAAAAGTTTCCTGAGAAGCTAAGACTGAAATATATGAAAGCAGGAAAGGAATAAAAGGCCTTTAATGCTATACCTGTGAGTCGTGTTTGAATTCATGGAAGAAACGATACCAGAGCCTAAATCTTTCCTTTATGTTTTAAATAGGACCATTCTATAAAGATCCAAGCTCTTAGCCAGACAGGCATAATCGTGGGGATACCGTAAAAATTTACGCAAAAATCCCAGGAGCAATCTTTGAAACCTAAAAAAACATTCCTTGAACTCGGACTATCCGAGGACGTCTTAAAAGCAGTATCCGATCTAGGATTTACCGAACCTTCTTCCATTCAATCCGAAGCTATTCCACTCATTCTTTCCGGAAGAGACGTAATCGGGCATTCTCGTACTGGAACCGGCAAAACGGCTGCATTCGCAATCCCTAGTTTAGAAATATTAGAAGAAGTAAAACAATCCCCACAAGTATTAGTACTCTGCCCTACCAGAGAATTGGTGGTCCAAGTCGCAGAAGAGTTTAGAAAATTAGGAAAATATAAAGAAGATTTCCAAGTAGCCGCGATCTATGGTGGAGACGATATTACTAAACAATTCAAAGCTTTAAAAAGAAGTCCGCAAGTGATCGTTGGAACTCCAGGTAGGACCATGGACCATATGGATCGCAGGACATTAGATCTGAGCAAGGTCAAAATGGTGATCCTGGATGAGGCCGACGAAATGTTGGACATGGGATTTTTAGAGGATATGGAAATCATCCTCGCAAAAGTCCCTGAAGAAAGACAGACCATTCTATTCTCCGCAACCCTTTCCGCAAAAGTGATGGGGATCACTAAAAAGTTCCAAAATTCTCCTAAGGTCGTAGACGTTACCGGAGGAAAAGCGGACAGACCTAAGATCCGCCAGATCTATTTCGAAATGAGAGAAAGCGTCAAACCTGAGGCATTGATACGTCTTTTAGAATATCATACTCCTAAGGCTTCATTAGTATTTTGCAATACTAAAGTCAAAGTGGACGAAACTGTTGAATTCTTAAAATCCAAAGGAATCTTTTCCGAAGGATTACACGGAGATCTTTCCCAAAACCAAAGGAACAAGGTGATGTCCGGATTCCGCGCAGGACTGGTAACCGTTCTTGTGGCAACGGATGTGGCAGGTAGAGGAATTGACGTAAGCGACGTAGAAGCAGTGGTCAATTACGATATTCCGAGAGATTCAGAAGACTATGTGCACCGTATCGGTCGTACAGGAAGAGCAGGAAGAAAAGGTCTCGCACTCAGCTTCGTTTCCAGTAGAGAATTCAAGACATTACGCAGGATCAGAGAAGACCACGAATTTGAAATGGAACTCGGAAAGATCCCCGATATTTCAGAACTCACAGAAAAGAAATTTTTAGAATATTCACATGTAGTAAAAGAAGTTTCGGAAGAAGGAGACGTTTCCGAATATTCCAAACTTGTAAAGAAGCTCACCTCCGAAGGTATCCCCGCAGAACGTTTGGCGGCTGCACTTTTCAAATTGGCTTTAGCGGAAAAATCCGAAAAATTCGACTCCGAAGTACGTTTTGACCAAGATCCAAAAGGTTACCGAGAAAAAGAAGCTCCGTCTCGTAACGACAGACGTTTTGGTGGAAAATCCAATCAAAAAGGAAAAAGAGATCATAAGGATAAAAATCGAAATTCTAATCGATTCCATCCAAGTCGGAAAAAAAGTTCCAGCTCCAGCTCCTCCGGCGGTGGCTCTTCTCGCCCAAAAGCAAAACGTTAATTTTCTAAACTTTCAACAAAGGGCCCCGAATTTGTCCGGGGTCCCCATAAAATGGAAATTCTATTTTGGAAATAGGTATCCTGAATTGTACCGAATTCCAAAAAGGAGTCAAAATGGAATTTGCAATCGTATTACTCACCGGTCTTCTCATCGGCTTTGGCCTGGCATTCTTCTTGGCAAAGGCTCTCTATTCCAAAGAGTCTGGGATCAATCCGAATGAACACGAAAAGTTAAAATTAGACAAAGCGGGACTTCTCACCTCGGAGCAAAGATCTAAGGAAAGGATCCTTCAGTTAGAAAAAGAGTTAAAAGAGAATTCCGAAAAAACGGAAAAAGCGATCGGCTATTACCAAGCCATGAAAAAAGAATCCGATCTTTTAAAGGAAAGATTGGAAAACCAAAAAAAAGAATTCGAAGAGCTCATGACCAAGCTGGACGAAAAGTTCAAACATGCAGCCAATCAGGCGTTGCTGGACAATTCCCAAAAATTCAACCAACAAACCCACGAAAAAATGACCGACCTACTTCGTCCTTTTAAGGAAGAAATAGAAAAGTTCGGGGTCAAAGTAGAACTTTCTCATAAAGAGCATAAGGACGATACCGCAAACCTAAAGGCTCAGATCAATAATCTATTAGAAATGAATAAAACACTTTCTGAAGATGCCAAAAGCTTGGCCTCCGCTCTGAAAGGAAACTCCAAGACCCAAGGGGATTGGGGAGAAGGAATCCTAGAAAACATCCTTCAAAATAGCGGTTTAGTCAAAGGAAGAGAATACACTTCTCAGGAATCCGTACAAACGGAAGACGGAAGATTGAGACCGGATATAGTAGTCAAACTTCCTTCCGGAAAATCGATCGTAATAGACTCCAAGGTTTCCTTAACCGCATATGTAGAATACGCTTCCGCGGAAACGGAAGATATTAAAAAGGCAGCTCTGCAAAGACATCTCAAAAGTTTATATGAGCATGTTTCCGGATTATACAAGAAGAATTACCAGTCTTTGTATGGAATAGAATCCTTGGACTTTGTGTTGATGTTCCTTCCAGTGGAACCTTCTTATTATGAAGCTGTTCGTACAGATCCTAAATTTTTAGAAGAAGCTTATGCAAAAAATATCCTGATAGTTACTCCTTCCACTCTAATGGTTTCCTTAAAGATGGTAGCCAATCTTTGGAGAAAGGAAAAACAAAACAAGAACTCAGAACAGATCGCAGAAGAATCCGGCAAGATGTACGACAAGATCGTAGAGATCGTCACCGCATTGGAAGCACTTGGAAAGTCCATAGATAAGTCCAAGGACAACTATGATGCAGTTCTAGGAAAATTAAAATCAGGCAGAGGAAATCTTTTAGGAAGAGCGGAGAATATTCGTAAACTTGGAGCCAAAGTCCGCAAGTCCTTAGATTCTACTTCCGATGATTCCCAAGAAGATGCGGAAGAAACTCTGTTTTTAAACGGAGAATAATCTAATATTACGCTAGATCCGGACCGGGCTGCACTCTTACGGTCGAAGAATAAATTTGTTCCGTACAACGTTTTAAGTATAAGTTCGCGGCCCTGTCTCCGGAATACATCCTTAGAGCCTCTCTAAAAGATTCTCCAGAATCTAAATATTTCCCGAAATGGAAAAGCTCCACTCCCCTTTCAAAATTACTTTTAGATTTTAAGAATGCCTCTTTTTCGGTTTTGCTTAAGTAATCTCCCAATTCGTAGATCGCTCTAGGTTCTTCTTTTCCTCTAAATTTGAGTTTATCCAATTTACGAAGTAAGAATTTTTCGGGAGATTTTAATCTAGAATAAGTATCTTCGCTGATCAATATATTAGAACCGTAATATTTATTCAAAGCTTCTAATTTAGAGGCCAGATGGACCGCATCAGAGATCACTGTGCTTTCCATACGATCTCCTGAACCGACCAAACCCATCATCAAGGAACCGGTATGGATCCCGATCCCAACTCCGATTGCTCGATTTCCTTGGTCCATTCTTCTTTGGTTATAATCCAAAATACGATTTTGCATGGAGATGGCTGCGTTCACCGCATCGTCAGAGCTTTCCGGGAAGAGTGCCATAATCGCATCCCCGAAATACTTATCCACAAAACCGTGGTTGGAATGAATAAGAGGCTCCATCTCTGAAATATAAGAATTTAGTAATTCAAAACTTTCCTTGGAATCCAGACTTTCCGAAATCTCTGTAAAGGACCTAATATCAGCAAATAGGATGGTCATTTCCTTTTTGATCTGGTCCCCTGGCCTCATATCCTCCAGCTTTCCTTTTCCTAAAAATTCCAAAAAGCTGATAGGAACAAATCTGCTATATGTTTCGTTCAAACGTTGTAGGCGATCCGAGAGTTTTTCCTTTTCTCTATATAGATCTCTGTATCTGGAAGAAAGAATAAATGTCTGAGTAAGAATTGCTACAAACAAACCGATCGGAATAATAAACCTTGCGAATATGATCTGTCTGGCAGCAAGCATATCGAAAATCCCCGCCACTATTAATGCGAAGATCGCAAATCCGATTGTAAGAGAATATTGTTCTTTGTGAATGATCGCCCTAAAAAGTACTATGAGTGCGAATACCACTCCACCTAAAAAGACCATCTGATAATAAGGAACAGGCTTCGAAGCCATCGGGAAAGGGAAAAGTGTACTTAAGGAAAATGTAAAAGCAATCAGATAGAATAATAACATCCATTTTCGCGGGAAGTAAGCCGGAAAGGAATGTCGTAAAAAATGAAGCCCTAAAGGTAAAGCCGCATACATGGTCAGATATTCCAGATTCATGGAAATACGATAACCTACCCAAGGAAAATAGAATTGGATCAATTTTTCCTCAGTCACAAACAAACGAAAGAATAAACAAAAGCAGAATAATGCGAAAACCAAAGGAGTACGATCCTGCCTTCTGAGAAAGAAAAGACCAAGATGGTAAATAGTGGACATGAAGAACAGTCCTGCCAAAAAAAGATCCCAATCCCGAAGTATTAGAATTTCTTTATAAAGAGCCTCCGCATCTCCGAAACGGATATCGAACCAAAGTCCTGTCAACCTATGATGAAAATTAGAAATTTTGAAACTAATATCCACTTCACGGGTGGGCTCATTCCATTCATAATAAACCGGCCGATTGTCCGGAGTGCTTGTCTCAAAAGAAGTTCCTGGTTTTCCCGAACTACCTGCGGAAACACCGTTGACCAAAATTTCAAAAGCTGTTGCCTGGTGTTTGGAATAGATCGCTAAACGCCCATGTTTTTCAGGAAGAAGTATTTTTAATTTAAGAAGCGCATAACCTGCACCCTGCCAAACTCCAGGGATCTTACGGAATTCGGGGGATTTTTCGGAATTAAGATCCGGTTGAAATGTATTCGGAAAAAAAGACCAATCTCCCTGGAGATTGATAGTAGGATTGGATTTATAATCCCAACGGGTTAAATCCAAAATTCCTTTTTGAGCGACCGGTGCATCTCCAGATGAGCAAGAAACTAAAAAGATACAGAAAATTATAGAAAGTAAATATTGAAAACGGAAAGCTGTCGGCTCGGGGTCCATTGTTTTTATCGCTCAGTGATCTAACAAAACGATGGCTTTGTCAAGAGATTATGGATTTCTTTTTTTTCTTTACCCTTTTCGGTAGAAAACTAACGTAATTCAAATGTTTCGAAACCATTTCAAAATAAATGTACTTCTTTTAACCGTGTTCGCTATTATCGGGAACTGTGGAGATGGCTTAAGAGGCAAACCTACGCAGGCGATACCGGAACTGGCAGGATTTTATGTGAACGAGAAATCAAAAGAGTGGTTCGACAAGGGAAAGATCAAAATACAAACTCTTTGGATCCGACGTACGGCAAAAGGAGAAATGGAATTTTCCGGCGAAACATTGACCAGACTCCAATTTAGCATTAGCGAAAATAGGGAAGAATTAAAAGTCAAATCAGGGAAGATACAAACGAGCGATAGAGAACTTTTATTTTTCGAAACAATTGCAAGAGAATTCCATCGCAACTACCACGGCAAAAATACGGAAGACCCTAAAAGCTGGGAGGTACGTTCCTTCGGGCCATTTATAAAAGTAAAAGAATTTGGCAAATTATTGGGAGAAGGAACCGGAAGATCCGCAGAATTTTCCCAGGACAAAAACTCCATCGTATTTTCCAACGGAGATGTTTACAGAAGGATAGGCAATCCTCTCTTGGGGAGGATCTCCATCAATCTTGGAAAATTCAAAAAGACCATAGATAACGAGGTGGCAGGAGTAATATTATTTCCTTTAGATGCACAAGCATTCCCTCAAACGGAAGGAAAACAAAACTTCTTCGCGCTATTTTCCACCACAGATACTTTAGCTGTAGGAACTCCAATCAAGATCGCCGAATTTCCGGGCCAGGTCCAAGAAGTTTTCGAAAATGTAGCGGTTGTAGAATTGAACAAGACCAAACCCGGGATTGCAGCTCCCAAGATCCAAAACTTCTCTTCTATAATTTTAGATGGTGTAGTGGATAGCAAAACAATCTCTCAAAAAGAGAGTACGGACGAATTGATCCGAAGATTAAAACAAGACCCGAACGTTTCTAAAGAAGAGCTGATCCGGGAACTGGAAAAGCTTAAGACCAAAGAATAAGTCCAACTCACGAGCTTTCAAGAGCCTGAACTTTTGAGGACAGGCCCTTAAAAAACTTTTCCGGATCATTTCCGGGAAAGTATCTGCAGGCCG
Organism: Leptospira johnsonii; assembly: GCF_003112675.1. Lineage (NCBI taxonomy): Bacteria > Pseudomonadati > Spirochaetota > Leptospiria > Leptospirales > Leptospiraceae > Leptospira > Leptospira johnsonii. Next base: position 261,820 of record NZ_BFAY01000007.1, read on the forward strand.
GAAATCATATCTTTCCTTTTCCCACCCAGAATAGAAAAAAAGTCCTCATCAAAATCTTCCACTACTTTGACTGCCTGCTTAAGTGTCTTTTGGCCTTCGGAAGTGGTCTTCACTAATTTTGCACGGGTGTCAGTCTCATGAGAGATACGTCTGACTAACTTTTTAGATTCTAAAGTCCTAAGTACGGTAGAAGTAGTCATAGGATCCGTTTTTGCCCTGTCTGCAATTTTGATCTGAGTAGTCTCTTCTTCGTGGAGCTCCAGCCAATGGGTAACAGCTAAAAGAACGAACTGTGCATGGGTTAGATCCAAAGGTTCTAAAACCTTTCGGATCTCCCTTTGCCAAAGATTTGTGACCTGCCATAACAAAAATCCAGGGCTATCGTCGGATTTATCGTATCTGAATATTTTTTCCTTCGACACTTCTACAAACCCTTCCGGACCAGTTCTGAAAAGTGTAGGATCTCCTTTTCCATTCCATTTGCTTGTTCTTCTCCGATGATCTTTTTCCATAAAAATCCCAGGGGACCGGAGATCGTAAGTTCTACTTTGATCTCAGTTCCTTCTTTTTTAGGAGAGAAATAATGCATAAACTTCATTTTCGCACCGGGCAGATAAGTCACGTCTCCAAATACAAAAGGTTTTTCGGATTCAGTGATAAGGACCTTACAAACAAATCCACCCTTTGGTTTTAGGACAAATTCCTTACCTACGGAAACTTCTCCTTCTATCTTGGTCCATTCAATGTCCGAATCCCATTTAGACCAGTTCGCAACGTCGGCCCTTGCCTTCCAAAGCGATTCCGCATCTATTCCTTTTACTATTGTATTATACTCATACTTCCACATTTTATTCCTCCAGATAGTAAGCGCACTTACCATATGGACATCTGTATAATAAGTGCACATATTATGCAAGCAATATAATAAGCACACTTACTATGTTGGGGATAAAAAAAAACGCCTCCGAATGGAGGCGCATCCTATTTTACGAGATCGAAACTGACTTCTTATTGGTTACTTTTTGCGTTAGAAGCCATTTTTAAGTAATAACCGTTAGTATCATACCAGGTCTGTCCGAGGTATAATGCGTTGGTTGCTTCTAGGTGGTCCACACCTGTGGTAAGTATTCCGTAAGAAGGACCACCTTTCCAGGTTCCCCATCTTTGAGAATCATCAGGAACCACACCGTCATTCCATACGCTCATTCCATAGAAAGGAGCTCCGATGGAACAAATCGGCGCAAGAAGTCCCATTGCAGGGTGTTGGATAAGATCATTACCGATCATATAAGATCCGTAAGAGAAATACTTAACCCCGGAAGCATTCGGAACGCTTGCGTTAAAAGAAGTAGCGCCGCTTACAGTAAGAAGTTTTAATGCGGCAACTGCGTTTTGGCTAGACTGGCCATAAACCACTCCTACCAAAGTATTTACTACAGTTCCTACGTAAGGGAGAGCCCAATTCGGGATCACAGCCTCTATCACGCTTGCAACCGGACTTCCTTTGTGAGGCGTATTGATTGTGGTGAGGGTTGCCACTTTACTTGCAAAACTAAGATTCGCAACAAGGTAACGAGCGTCCAATCCACCTTGAGAATGTCCAAGGATATGAACTTTTCCGGTGTAATTATTAGCTGCCATCGCAGTTTGGATCGCTGTTTTTAACTGAGCAGCTCTCGCTGCAGAAGAGTTCGTAGCGGTCACAGTAGGAGTGAGAACAGTGGCTCCTTGGGATTGAAGATAAGCTGCGTTTCCGCCCCAATAGTCAACAATACCAGTAGATTTACCCCAACCAAAAATACCATGAGTCAATATGATCGGATAAGATCCGGCTAAAGGTTTAGTTGAAGAACCTCCACCAGATGCGCTCACTGCTCCCGCTGCTAGGAATAGAACCCCAGCTACCAATAACTTTGCTCTTTTTAACATTCTCCTTAACCCTCTTCTTTTAAACTATTCTCTCTACGGATCCCACTTCCCTGGGCTTTGCCTCTTTAGGAAGGAGTTCTTTTTATATATAACAAACAATCGATTTAGATATTTAATTTCGAACGTTCGCTATTTGAACCTTTGTCCACCTCTTCTGTGTCTCCGGCTCACAAAGTTGATTATAGAACGGCGTTAAATTGTCAATTGAGAAAATAAGAGAATTATAAGTGAAAAGGAAAAAATGATCTTAAACCGATCGTTCAATTAAAAATAAAGATAAAGAATATTCTGAAATTATAATATGTTTTACACCATTCGGTGTAGCAGAATCTCTGTATCGATCGATACATTGTGAAACTTATTTAGAACATATACTTTCAATCTGTTCAGAAAGTGATACAGAATCTGCGCATCCCCAAGAACAGGAACACCCACCCTGGCTCCAAACGCTAAGTTTTAATGTACACCAACAACCGTGCTCGCAAGACACTGGACCCGAAAGCTTTCTTACAAGAATTTCATTCTTCAGCAAATAAACAGATTCTCGATCGGGAGCAGACCAAAAGATCGGAATTGGACCAAATATAAGCCCATTTTTATCACTAGAATAGGATTTATAATAATGTACGATACAAGCTCCATCGGTTTCAATCCGCAAAGGGGGCTTATTCATAGATTTTTGATAAGAATTTACAGTATCTGAGTATAGTGTATCTACTCTGAATCTGTCTCGAGTTGAATACAACATGAACCCGAAACAGTTAAATAAAGGAACTATGATGAACGCTATGACAAACCGTTTGCAACAGAATAACTTCATACTAAGCCCTCAAATACTACTCTCATAAATCCTATGGAATTAAGAAAAAGGACAATAAAAAAGCCCCAATAAGGGGCTTTTTACAATGTGGTTCGTTGGGAAAACCCTTGAAGTTATTTATTTTCCAGCGCGTTTTCTCATGTTTGCATCTAAGTGCTTCTTACGAAGACGCATACTCTGAGGGGTTACTTCTAGAAGTTCATCATCATCCAAGAACTCGATATTCTGCTCTAAGCTGAATTTGCGAGGTGGAATCAAACGGATAGCTTCGTCCGCCCCAGAAGATCTTACGTTAGTCAGTTTTTTCTCTTTTACTGGGTTCACTTCCAGGTCGTTGTCCCTGGAATGGATCCCGATAATCATTCCTGGATAAACAGGAGTTTGAGGATCGATGAGAAGTTCCCCTCTTTCCTGGATTTTCCAAAGAGCATAACCTGTAGTTTCTCCGGAGTCCATAGAGATCAATGCTCCGTTCTTTCTACCTGGGATCTCTCCCTTATAAAGATCGAATCGTAGGAAGCGGCTGGATGCCACTCCTTCTCCTTTGGTTTCCGTTACGAAATATCCTCTGAATCCGATGATACCTCTGGTAGGAATTACGAATTCCACTCTGGTCATTCCGGACGGATGAGCATCCATCAATTGGAGCTCTCCCTTTCTGCGGTTCAGCTCGGAGATAATACTTCCGGTGAATTGGTCAGGTAGATCCATTACGAGATACTCGTAAGGCTCCAGCTTTTCTCCGTTTTCTCCCTTCTTGATGATTACTTCAGGGCGGGAAACTTGTAGCTCGAAACCTTCTCTTCTCATGGTTTCGATGAGGACGGAAAGATGTAATTCTCCTCGGCCTAAAACCTTGAAGCGGTCTTTGTCTTCAGTTTCTTCCAAACGCATCGCTACGTTTGTTTCTAATTCTCTATCCAAACGTTCACGGATATTTCTGGTAGTTACGAATTTACCCTCTTTGCTTGCAAAAGGAGAATTGTTTACCATAAAATACATGGATACTGTAGGTTCTTCTACCTCGATAGCAGGCATCGCTGCGGGCCTTCCAGGTTCACAAACAGTGTCTCCGATAAATACATCAGGTAGTCCTGCAATCGCAACGATGTCTCCGGCTTCCGCCTCTTCTATCTCGTTACGTTTCAGACCTTCAAAATTGTATAATTTAGTGACTTTTAAAATTTGGGTCTCGTCCCTTCCATTTGTTTTAGGGGAAAGTTGAACTACGTTCATTCCTCTTTGTAGTCTTCCGTTATAGATCTTACCGATCGCAATACGGCCCACGTAATCGTTATAATCCAAAGAAGTAACTTGGAATTGTAACGCAGCGTCTATATTCGCTTTTACCGGAGGAACATGCGAGAGCACTGTATCTAACAGTGCATCTAAATTAGTGCTAGGAGCATCTTCCAATTTGCTGACTGCCCAACCTTGTTTTGCAGACGCGTATACAATCGGAAAATCCAATTGCTCGTTGGTTGCACCTAAATCGCTGAATAAGTCGAAAACCATGTCTACGACTGCGTCAGGACGAGCTCCATCTCTATCGATCTTATTGATCACTAAGATAGGCTTATGTCCTAATTGAAGTGACTTACCTAATACGAATCTGGTTTGAGGCATGGGTCCGTCGAATGCGTCTACAAGAAGAAGGCAGGAATCCGCTGTGGAAAGAACCCTCTCCACCTCTCCTCCGAAATCCGCGTGACCTGGAGTATCCACTACGTTGATGCGAGTTCCTTTATAAATAACTGCAGTGTTTTTGGCTTTAATAGTGATCCCTTTTTCTTTTTCGAGATCATTACTATCCATGATTCTTTCCCCATCTTCCTTGGCAGTAACTGCGCCGGTTTGGCGTAAAATGCCGTCTAGAAGGGTTGTTTTACCGTGGTCAACGTGTGCGATAATGGCTATATTGCGGATTTCCATGCTATGACCAAAATTTACGCAGGGGCCAGGGTGACAAGGTGGAATTTTAGGAAATTCTTTTCAAAGAGATGAAAAAGAACCTATAAAATCGCTATTAATAGCCAGTTTTAAACGATCCTAAAGATCTTAATGTTCAGGCAATGGGATCCTTTCTGTCTCACCGGGCACATGAGCAAATCGATCTTCTTTCCAATCTACTTTTGCTTGTTCTATTCTTTCTAAAGAACTGGATACAAAGTTCCAATACATATGCCTTGGGGTAGAAAGTGGGGTCCCACCTAAGAGTACGATCCTGGAAGTTTCTTCCGCTCTGAATTTTACGGCTCCACCTTTCGGATAGATTGCCATATCTCCTACTGAGACGTCCTTTCCTTCCGCGTCGACCTTTCCTCTGGCGACATAGATGCCCGCTTCTTGTTCTTGAGAGACTTGCAGTTCTACTTCTGCGCCTGCTTCGACCTCGAGGTCTGCATAGAATAATGGAGAATATACTTTAACCGGAGAAACTTCTCCCATGAAGGAACCTGCGATCAGCCTGAGTTCCCAACCTCCTCCGCTGACTGTGGGCAATTCTTCTCTTTCATGATGAAAAAATTCAGGAGAAGTTTCTTCGAATTCTTTAGGAAGCGCCACCCAGGTCTGGATACCTTCTAAGATATTATATTCAGGATCTAGTTTGGATCTTTCGCTATGTACGATTCCGGAACCTGCGGTCATCCAGTTCACTTCGAAAGGGCGGATATCTTCTACCTTTCCGATGCTGTCTCTATGGGTGATCACTCCGTCATACAGATAAGTGACTGTTGCAAGACCTATATGAGGATGAGGGCGGACTACAATTTCAGTCCCGGTCTTGATGGGAAGTGGACCCATATGGTCCAAAAAAACAAAAGGTCCCACGGACCTGGCTTCGATCTGAGGAAGCACTCTTCTTACAAAAAAACCGTCTCCCAAATCTTTTTTCTTAGCGATAAGATATCTCATAATAGTATAGACTATTAGATCCGATTCCCTGAATTCTAAGCAAGATTTAAAACCCGAATAACGGAAGGTATCGGGTGAAAGCGAATCTTCTTCCTTGGAAATCGTACCCCAAAACCCTTGACACCGGCCCAGACCAGTCAAAACTGGTCAAAACTCGAGAAAACTAGGCCAGTAATCATGTTCGCGATCATCTCTGTCGGCAACCGACAATTCAAAGTCACTCAGGATCTTGAATTCCTGACTGAAAAGACCGGTAAGAATGCCGGAGACACCTTCGACGCTAAGGTGTTACTATTTGCTGAAAATAATAAGGTCCATATCGGATCTCCGGAACTTAAATCCGCTAAAGTCTCTCTGAAAGTATTGGAAGACGTAAAGGGAGAAAAAGTAAGAGGTTACGTTTACAAAAAACGTAAAAACTCTCAGAGAACCTGGGGACATAGACAACAACTGCAAAAAGTTAAGGTAGTTTCTCTTTCGGCAGTTTGATCCGGATTAAGATACTCCGAAAAGGAGAAGAAATCCTAGGTTTGGAATCTTCCGGGCATGCTTCCAAGATGCACGGATCCAAAGGACAAAATCTTCTCTGCGCCGCTGTCGGAGTACTCATCCAAACTCTTTACCTGCATTTAAGCAAGGAAGGGTTGGCAAAAGAAGCGGTAATCGGAGACGGGCTCTTGGACTTCAAGATCGTCTCCGGAAAAACGACCGATCCGATCGTTCATGCGGGATTCAATCTCGTAAAAAGCGGATTGGTCAACTTGAAGGAACAATATCCTTCTGAAATTGAACTCATAGGAGAATAAACATGGCACATAAGAAAGGTGGCGGTTCTTCCAAAAACGGACGCGATTCCCAATCCAAACGTCTTGGTGTAAAACGTTTCGGAGGAGAACTAGTTTTAGCTGGTAATATTCTCGTTCGCCAAAGAGGAACAAGATTAAACGCCGGAAAAAACGTAGGTGTAGGTAAAGATCATACACTTTACTCTCTTGTCGAAGGTCACGTTAAATTTGAACAAGTTACCAAAACTAAAGTTCAAGTTTCCGTTTACCCGAAATAAGCATTAGATCTCAGATTTAGTGCGTGGAAAAGAAAGGCCTTCCGGGGATTTTTTCCTCGAGCCTTTCTTTTTTTATTTTAAGGGCCTAATTCAACATGGAAAAGTTTATAGATGAAGTTGTGATCGAAGTTACCGCCGGACATGGTGGAGCCGGATCCATGCATTTTCGAAGAGAGAAATACGTGGAATTCGGAGGACCTGATGGTGGTGACGGTGGGATCGGTGGTAATATTATCATCCGCCCTAACCTTTCCATGGTCACATTAGATCGTTATCTTACTAAAAGAAGATTTAGAGCCCAGGACGGATTTCCAGGAGAAGGTAACGAAAGATCCGGAAAAAAAGGAGAAGACCTAATCCTTTTTGTTCCTCTCGGGACACAGATCTACGACGAGGAAAGCGGAGAACTACTTTACGATTTTATAAAGGACGACGGAGAGTTCCAGGTCGTCAAAGGCGGAAGAGGAGGAAAAGGAAATACCCATTTCAAATCTTCTACCCACCAAACCCCTAAATTTTCCCAACCGGGAGAAGACGGGGAATACAAACATCTACGCCTGAGCCTAAAATTACTGGCAGATGTGGGAATTGTAGGACTTCCTAATGCAGGCAAGTCTACCCTACTTTCCAAAATTACGGAAGCACATCCTAAGATCGCAGGATACGCATTCACCACACTTTCTCCTAACCTAGGTGTGGTAAAAAGAAAAGGAGATATCTACCGTTATACGTTGGCGGATATTCCAGGGATCGTAGAAGGCGCAAGCAAAGGTATCGGCCTAGGACTTTCCTTCTTAAGACATATAGAAAGAGTAAAAGGTATATTATACGTTTTTGATGCAGCTGCATTGGACATCCAAGAGGATTTCAAGATGCTGCAGGCAGAATTGAGATCTTATAATCCGGAACTTCTCAACCGACCGCATTTGATCGTTTTAAATAAAATCGATATCTGGGAAGACCAGAGTTTTACGGAAGAATTACTCAAGTCCGTTTCTTCCTTGGGAAGGGTGATCCCAATCTCCGCCCAGGAAGAAATTAACTTAGAGGAATTACTTTCTGTAATGGATTCCACATTCTTCCAAAAAGAACTGGAAGAATTACATTTTAACGAAGAAGAACAGCGGGAAAATTCAGATGAATAGAAATGATCTGAACGAGAGAATCAAAACATCCAATAAAATAGTAATTAAAATAGGTTCCGCAAGACTTGCAGGCTCGGAAGAGGAAGTGAATGATTTCCTTTTTAGTCTGGTTTCGGACATACGCCATCTCAGGGATCTTGGAAAACAAGTGATCCTAGTTTCCTCCGGAGCAATCGCAAGAGGAAGAAAACTTTTAGCAACACTTCCAAACTCCGCAGAAGCCGGAGAATCTCTTCCGGAAAAGCAAGCTCTGGCTGCCATGGGCCAAAACCGCCTGGTGAATTTATACGACAGTTTTTTTTCCAAGGTAAATCTCCCGATCGCTCAGATACTATTCGGCGTCTTGGACATGGAAAATCCGGAAGGATTTAAAAATCTAAAAAATACCTTTGGACAACTTTTGGATTGGGGCATTCTTCCGATCGTAAACGAAAACGACTCAGTCGCCACGGAAGAAGTAAAATTCGGAGATAACGACGTACTTTCCGCTATCGTAAGTCTAATCGTAGAGGCGGATCTTCTGATCATACTCACAGGTGTAGAAGGTTTTTTAAAAGATGGAAAACTTCTGCCTTTCTTGGAAGAAGTAGGAAAATCTGAACTTTCTCAAGCGGGAGGCCCAAGCGGCCCAGGCACCGGAGGAATGTATACCAAACTCAAGGCGGCTTCTATCGCAAGCGAGGCAGGAATTCCTTGCGGGATCATAGACGGAAATCGCAAAAATTGCGTGCGTGAGTTTATAGAAACGAATACACTCGGGACATTGGTTGTCTCTAACGGTAAGAAGAAACACTTTACGGAGGAGGAAATTAAATCCATTCTCCGAGCCAAACGTAACGGAGGTCAGGAATGATCCAAAGATCCGCAGAATCCATCTACGTAGACGAACTTTGTAAATCCGCGAAAGATGCTTATAGACAAATCCGATCCATCAATACTTCCAAAAAGAATAAGGTTTTGGAAAAGTTAGCCTCTGCTTTGGTTTCTAGAAAATCCGAAATTTTAAAAGAGAATGCAAAGGACTTAGAAGCAGGAAAATCAAAAGGTTTATCTTCTGCACTTTTGGACAGATTGACCCTGGACGAAAAAAGGATCCAAAGTCTGTCTAACGCAGTTCTTGAAATTAAGGCTCTTCCCGATCCTGTGGGAGAAACTGTAAGAGGCGCTACTCTTCCGAATGGGATCAGACTAAACACAAAAAGAGTTCCTTTGGGTGTGGTCATGGTGATTTACGAATCCAGACCGAATGTTACCATCGATGTGGGAGCCTTATCTTTCAAATCCGGGAACGCATGTATCTTGCGTGGCGGTTCCGAAGCAATCCACTCTAACACGATACTCGCAAAAATTTTCCAAGACTGTTTAAAAGAAGAAGGTCTGCCTGCGAATGCTGTCACCTTCGTAGACAGAACGGAAAGGGAATACATGGTTCCTTTCCTCAAACAGACTTCATACATTGACATAGTAGTTCCTAGAGGTGGAGAAGGTCTTATCCGTTTTGTTTCGGAAAATTCTCTCATCCCTGTTGTAAAACATGATAAGGGAGTGGTGAATCTTTATATAGATAAGTCCGCAGATCCTAAAAAAGTTTTACCGATCGCGGTGAATTCCAAGGTGCAAAGACCTGGGGTCTGTAATGCAGCCGAAAACTTAATTATACATTCCGAATATCCTTATATTAAAGAACTTTTGGACGAACTTGCATCCAAAGGTGTACAACTTCTTTTGGACCCAAAATCCTTGGCAATTTTTCCGAAAGGACAACCTGTTAAGAACGAAGATTATCTAGAAGAATTTTTAGATCTGAGATTTTCCGTAAAAACGGTAGATAAGATAGAAGAAGCTATCGAATTTATTGAGGCGACTAGCTCAGGTCATACGGAAGCGATCGTAACGGAAGATATTAGCGCTGCGAATTTTTTCAGTCGTTCCTTGGATTCCGCTGCGATCTTTGTAAATATCTCCACTCGCTTTCATGACGGAGGAGAATTCGGACTCGGAGCAGAAGTTGGAATTTCTACTGGAAAATTGCACGTAAGAGGTCCGATGGGACTTGTACATCTTACAACTACCACTACATACGCAGAAGGAGAAGGACAGGTCCGAGGATAAGGGACCTTCTATCTTCATGAACTCTTCCGGTTTGGTCGGAGTGTTTGGCGGGAGTTTCGATCCTCCTCATCTAGGCCATGCAGAAGTGGCGTCTAGTTTTTGGGAAAATTTCCCGAACGCAAAAGAACTTTTGATCGTTCCCAACCATACTTCTCCATGGAAAAAGAATAAAAAAACTCCTCCGGATATGATCTTAGATCTAGTTCAGGCACAGTTCCAAAGTTTCCCGAATACAAAAGTTTGGGACTGGGAGATCAAAAGAGAAACCCCAAGTTATACTGACGAAACTATTTTAGAACTTTTGAAAGTGATGCCTGGAGCGAAACTCTGCCTTTTGATCGGGGAGGATAATTATTCCGAATTCCATAAATGGAAAAACTGGGAGAATATTTTGAATAAGCTAGATTATCTATTGGTGTTCAGAAGATTTTCAGAGTCCATTCCTCAAAATCAAAACCTGCAAAAATTCAAAGATAAGATCGTATTTTTACGAAATCGGATCATCGAAGCGGCGTCCATAGATCTGAGAGAAGAACTTCCCAAATGTATTTTGGAAAATCGGAAACCGGTTGCTTTGTCTGATAAAGTATGGGATATCATACTTAAAAATAGATCTTATTGCTAATGCTTCCGAATACTACTCCAGAACAGATAAAATATTTTACCGATATTGTCCCGAAGGAAATCACTAAGACACGTTGGGAACATAGTCTTAGGGTGGCCGAGATCGCAGAAGAGCTTGCAAATGTTCATTCACCTAATGAATCCAAGGAAGCTTATTTAGCAGGTGTGGTTCACGATATCACCAAACAAAAAACCAAAGAATTCCATTTGGAACTTTTTGCAAAAGTAAAGGACTCTGAATCTCCTAAACTTCCGGAAGCAGCCTGGCATTCCAGATCCGCGGCTTATTATTTGGAAACAGAATACGGTTTAAAGACAAGATCCGTTTTAGATGCTGTGAAACACCATACATTAGGCGGAGAGGACTTAAACCTTTTGGCTTGTATCTTGTATGCAGCCGACTTTTTAGGTTCCGAGTTTGCGGAAAAACAAAAGGACTATTCGGAATGGAGACACAAGGCAAAGGAAAATCTTTACTTTGCCGTTTTGAATAAGGCTATCCATACCATGCAGGACCTTTTGGATCATAAAAGAGAAATCCATAAAAGAACGATCTCTATGTATCATTTCGCCTTGGGAAAATTATCCAATTGACAGGGTTATTTTTTCTTTCTGAATGGAATCCGAGGCTTTGACTTGAGTCCTAACAAACCGATTCGAACTTTTAATCTTTTTCCACTATGGATCGCCGCAGGCTTTCTGTTTTTGGCATTGTTATTTTTTCTTTTTCGTAATTTCAGAAGGACCGGCCTGGACGAAAAGATCAGCTCAGGTAAACCGATCCATATACTTTTCCATGCAGTTGGGAACGACGATGTATATGAGTTCGGGTTTTTAGCGACCATCTTCCCTTCTCAAGAAAGGGTGGCTTTATTCTTCTTTCATCCGATCACTACATTCGAAGATCCGGAAGATAGTTTAGAACAAATTAAATCCAAGGCACCATCCGTAGTAAAAGATGCAGTCCAGGATATCTTAGGTTCCAAGCCGAATTATACTGTAAAGATAAACGCTTCTGCCTTTATTAAGATAGTGGATATCTTAGGTGGAGTGAATTTATATACTGATAATAGGACCAATAGAGTTTCTCCTTCTTACGTGAGAGAACCAGGTTTGTATTCTTATTCTGGAGAAGATGCGTACGATTACGTTTCTTATATGGATAAGAAGGAAACCTTGGACTATCTGGACCGTATCAGCAGACAAGAAAGTGCGGTTCTATCCGTTTACGAGACCTTATACGAAAACAAAGAGTTACTGAATTCATTTTGGTCGGAGATGGTTTTCAGTCTGGTAGATTCCGATTTTTCCAAGGAAGATTTTTACACTCTTCTAAAATTCGCAACTTCTCATAGACTTGCATTCGGGATCACCGAGCTCCCAGGTGAGCCGGCTTTAGATCCAAAAACAAGACGTTTATTCTTAACTGCAGATCCTGCGAGGGCTTCTGTTGCTGTTCGAAAATTTCATAAGGATGTATCTGCTGAAATTTTCACAGACGGAGAATATGCCAGAACGGAAGTATTGAACGGAACCGAAGTGGCAGGACTTGCAAAAGATGTAAGAACTACTCTGGCTGATAAAAGGATCAAGGTCCTTTCCGTGGACAATGCTTGGACCAAAGATATTAAGAAGACGATCATCTTAGATCGTTCCGGGAACACCGCCGTGGCGGATAAGATTTCCTCCATATTAGAAAAAACAAAAGTATATCATGTATTAAGAAAGGATCTAGGACTGGACTCCACAGTTCTTCTTGGATCCGATATAGAGCCTAAAAAATAAATATGAGTCCTTCTTCTCCCAAAAATACCCCGGAAAACACAATGGAAATCCTGAAAACTATCCATAAGATCATGCAGGATAAAAAATGCGAAGAGATCGCGGTCTTAAACCTAGAATCCGTGCATTCATACCTAAGTTTCTTTTTGATCTGTACTGTGAACTCCGCAGTGCAAGCAAATGCAGTCGCAAGAGAGATCAAAAAAGCATTAAAAAGTTTTAAATTACCTCATAAAGAAACGGATAAAACAGGAACGTCCGCTTCTTCCGGTTGGACCTTATTGGACTACGGTGAATTCATAGTCCATATCATGACCCCGGAAAAAAGAGAATATTATAATCTAGATAGGCTCTGGAGAGATGCAGAGAGAATAGAACTCTCTTAATCTTCTACCAATTTTTCTCTTAAACTAGTCCAGTCTGATACGGGGAGTTCGCAGTGAAATCCTACGCAAACGTAAGCTTTCACTCCTCCTCCTGAATTCCTGTTTTTTAGAAGTAGGAATTTTTCTCCATTCTCTTCCGCTTCCTTATCGTTTGCCCATACAAACACTGTCTCCGGCAAGAATAAGGAACCTACACCTTTCCAAATCGGTAATAGTTCCTCTTGGCTGGAATATACTACTGCAAGTTCTCTTCCTGGAGATTTTCTGAGCCATAATGCGGAAAGCATATATGGATAATTCATAGGATATGTTTCCAATTCAGGTTTGAAATAAGAGAAGATAGAATCCGCATATTGCAGATATTTCTCCGAGTCCACTCCTAACTTTGAAAGTAGCACGAATGCAGTCGCAAAGGAACTATTGGCAGAAGGTTCCACTCCATCGTACCCATCTACTGTCCTTCTGAGTAATACCTCTCCATCTATCCCGGAATCAAAAAACGCACCGGAAGGACTTCGGAAAAGTCGGATCGCTTCCTCTGTGTATCGGATCGCATTCTCCAGATATCTGAATCCTTTTCCGGCTTGGAATAGATATAAAGAAGCTAATACGAATTCCGCATAATCAGAACTATATGCTAAGAATCTGGCTTCACCTTCTCTAAATCTTCTGAGCAATCTTCCGTCCTCTCGGATCAGATTTTTTTCCAGGAACTTATAGGTTTCTTCCGCTTCTCTTAATAAGTCCCCATCCCCAAATGCGATTGCAGCTTTTGTCAATGCCTTGATATACAAACAATTCCAAGAGAATAGGATCTTATCGTCCCTGAGAGGTCTGATCCTTTGGGAACGTCTTTCTAAAAGTTTTTTTCTGTTTCGTAAAACAATCTCTGCTAACTCGGAAGGCTCCAAACCATGCAGTCTGGAGAAATTCATTCTAAAAGATTCATGCAGGATATTTTTCTCTTCGAAATTTCCTTTTTCGGTAATATTCCAAAATTCATCTAAGAGAAAAGAATCTTGTCCGCAGACTTCTCTTATTTCTTCTTTTGTCCAAAGATAGAATAACCCCTCTTCTCCTTCCGAATCTGCATCCTCTGCACTTGCGATCCCACCACCTTGTAATCTCATATCTCGATGAAGATATTCGATCACATCGTATGCATAGTCCTTGTATTTTGCTTCCCCTACTGCCTGGTAACATTCTACCAATGCTTCCAAAAAGAGAGAGTTATCGTACAACATTTTCTCGAAGTGAGGGACCAACCAATGATGATCGGTGGAATACCTACAAAGTCCTCCACCGATCTGGTCGTAGATCCCACCCTTCTTCATTGCAGTCAGGGTCTCTTCTACCATTTCGAGAGCTTTGGGTTCACCTGTAGATTTATGATAACGTAATAAAAAGCTAAGTCCCATACTGGGCGGAAATTTATTTACGGAATTAGATTTAAAACCTGCGTAATCCGGATCATAAAATCGATCATATAATAAAAATCCATTCTCGAATACTTCGGATCCGGGCGAAGAAATCTCGGAAGCACCCGCAAGTGCTCTAGTCTCTTCGGATTCTTTTAAGTGTTTGGTCAGATCTTCGGAAGCCTCGAGTAATTCTTCCTTCTTCTCCTTCCATAGGCCCGTTAAAATTCCCAAAACCTCTGTGAAACTTTTCCTTCCATACTTAGGAACAGGAGGAAAATAAGTACCCCCTGTAATCGGTTTACCTTCAGGCGTTAAGAACATATTCAAAGGCCAGCCTCCCTGCTGTCCCATGGCATGTAACGCATCCATATAGATCCGATCCACGTCCGGTCTTTCTTCCCGATCCACCTTGATGGAAACGTAATCTTTATTCAAAACTTCCGCAGTTGTTTCGTTCTCAAACGATTCCTTCTCCATTACATGGCACCAATGACAAGTAGCGTATCCAATGGATAAGAAGATCAGTTTATTCTCGGATTTTGCCTTTGCAAATGCCTCTTCCGACCAAGGAAACCAATCCACTGGATTGGTAGAATGTTGGAGTAAATAAGGACTTTTTTCAGACGCGAGTCGGTTCAATTTTTTATCAGGAGTTTTCATCGATTTTAAGCTGTCTAGACTTTTACTTTAGATTTTTCGATTTGGCAAATTCTTCCGAACCAAAAACCATGCTCCGTAGGAAGACCAACGACATATGCTTAGGCCTGCAAATATTCCTTCGTTAAGGAAATTTTATCTGCGACTCTTGCTTGTCGGAGCTTTCGGTTTTCCAGCTTCCCAGTTCGCCCAAGAGTTAGACCCATCCTTTCAAAATAGGCCTAGAGTTCTTAAACTCACTTTGAAAGAAGCGGTCAATTATGTCCTAGCGAATAATATCACAGTTAGAAACGCTGGGATGGAATTCGTAAAAGCGGATACTGCCGAGTTAAAAAATCTATCTCAATATGCATGGACGCTGGTCGGCGGTTTTTCGAAAACAAAAACTACTCTTCCTCTGAATAATAATAACGTTCTCTCCGGAACAAAGATCTCAAACGATAGGGTGAACGTAGGGATCCAAAAAAACTTCGAAACCCAGACATATTTCAGTTTAGAGCTCAGCCATACTCGATTCGACGCGGACGCATTCGAGACCCAGGCAGCCGCATCCAGATTAGGTGCAGTTGGTTCTTATTTAGCAGCCCCTCCTCAATACACAGATGCTCTGACTGTAACTCTTGGTCAGGAACTTTTAAAGTATTCTTTCGGCCAAACTGAGAAAGAAAAACAAAAAGTACTGAAACAAAATGCAGTCATTCGTAGGGACGAGCTAGTCAATATTCTAGCACAGCTTGTAGTAAAAACTTTGGTAGATTATTGGAGCTTAAGTGTTTACGATTCTCAGGTAGAGACATTCGATAGATTAGAAAAGAATACCAAAAACATCCGGGATCTAACCGTTAGAAAACGGAACCTAGGTCTTTCCGAAGGATTCGAAGTGAATCAATGGAATAGCGCTCTTACTCAGACTGAAAATAGTTTAGAAAGAGCAAGACTTGCCAGATCGGAAGCGGAAAGGAATTTGATCCGTGTTTTAAACGTAGATCCTAGTTCTAAAATTTCCGGGATCACCGACCTTCAAGAAAAAGTTCCGAACGATATCAATCCTAGTAAAGATTATCAATACGCTTTGGATCATAGAATAGATCTAAAAAATTTGATCCGCCAAAGACAGATCGCAGAGTTAGAGCTGAAGATCAAAAATGCGGAAGATATGCCCTCTCTAAAAATTACAGGAAGTTATTCCACAAGAGGCCAGACCTTTTTAAATCCTCAGACGAACTATGTGAATCCTGAAACCGGGATGATGTCTTTTAAATATCCCGAAAAAACTTTAAATTTCGCACTTTCTTATCCTCTCTTCGATACAGGGATCCAAACCGATATCAGAGATGCGAAACTCAAATTGGATATTTTGGCAAAACAAGAAACCGAATTGAGAACTCTGATTAAAGAAGAATTGGACAATAGATATTATGCGATCGTTGCAGGACAGGAACTTCTGGAAACCGCAAACACTCGAAAAGAAGAAGCGGAGAAGTTCTACAGAGGTGTCCAAGCACGCTTCAATCAGGGTAGATTCACCGCAGTATTGGTAAAATCCGCTTTGGACGGTTTGATCCAAGCCGAGCTACAAGTGGCCCAAGCAAGGATCAACTTTAACGTGGATATTATCCGCTACGAACTGGCAAGAAATTCCGTTTTTGAAAAGTTCGGAGTGAATGTAGATGAGATCGTAGACACCATCATCAAAAACGAAGTAGCAAAAGCACAGCAGGCTACTCCTTCCAACAATTAATTTTAGAATCTATTAAGCTTTTGGAATAGAAGGGATTTCCCATTGAATGGGTTCTCCTTCTAATGCTTTTAAGAATTCGATCAAATCCTTTTTGTCCTGATCGGAAAGCTCCGCAGGTCTTAACATCGGATCATGTACCGCTTTGGAATGTCCGCCTTCCGCAAAATGGTTCACAGTATCTTCTATCGATCCAAAAATCCCGTTATGCATGAAAGTTTTCTTTTTGGTAACATCCCTCAAAGTAGGTGTTCTAACCTTATCCTTGATCCCTGCAAGACCGGTCGTATGCAATTCAGAATCGGAAAAATTAGGACCTTGGTGACATTGGATACATTTTGCCTTGTTCTGGAAAACGTTCCAACCTCTGATCTGAGCAGGAGTCAAAGCAGTCTCCTCTCCCATCACAAATTTATCGAAATTAGAATTTTTACTCACAATCGTTCTTTGAAAGGTAGAAAGCGCTAAAACGATCCTTTCTCCAGAAATTTCAGGATCTCCATAAGCCTTTTCGAAAAGTTCCTTATATCCTTGGATAGAAGAGATCCTTTGTATGAGCTTTGTTTCATTCTGGAATAATAGCTTAGAATGTACTTTTTCTTTTACGATATCTTCTAGCTCTTTTGCTTCTGGATCCTTAAATACATCTTTATACAATGCGACATTTGTGAGAGAAGGAGCAGGATTATGGATCTTAGTACGAGGGAAACCTTCGGAAGGTGAGGAGGTATTATGACAACTCGCGCAACTTACATCTTGATTAAAGGAAAGCCTTGGATCGAAATATAAGGTTTTACCCAGCTCTACCTTTTCTTGGTTGAACGGATTATTACTTGGATGGATTACATTTTTAACAACAAATCCTTCCAGTTCAGGGATAGGCTTTTTTTCCTTACATACGATCAATCCTAAGATCGAAACCAAGGAAAGGATCAGGAAAAAATTACGCTTCATAATTCCTTATCCAGGATGCTCAAAAGAATGCCTCTGTCAATCTCCTAATGAAAACCCTTCCAAAAGTCGCCTGAGACCTCTTCTCAAAGAAAATAGAAAACACTGTCACAAGAAATGACCGAGACTCGTCTTGCTTGTAGAACCGGAGGCAAGTATGTCAAAGAAGAAGGTATTGATCGTAGGGGGAGGTTATGCAGGGATCGCGGCGGCAAATAGATTGTCCCGCAAAAATTCAGCGGTAGAAATTACGTTGATCACGGCAGAGCCGACCTTTAGAGAAAAGATCAGAAACCACCAAGTCATCGCAGGGACTAAGGGAAAAGATTTCCAGATCCGAAATTTGTTAAATCCAAAGGTAAGTCTTATCATCCAAAGAGTCGAAAAAATATTTCCGAAAGAGAACAAAGTACTCTTAAATGACGGGACCTATTTTGAATACGATTACCTGGGTTATACTGCAGGAATGAGAGCAGGAGATCCGGGCACTAAAGGGATCAATTATTTCTCAGTCGCAAGTTTCCAGGATTCTGAACGTTTGAGAAAGGAATTGGCCAAGCATCCTGAAGCAAAAATCACCGTATTAGGTGGAGGACTTTCAGGGATCGAAGTAGCAACAGAACTTGCGGAAAATTATCCACTCGCAAAAATAACACTTTTGGATTCGGATAAGATAGGCAAAAATTTCTCCTCAAATGCAGTTCTCTATATGAAAGAAGTCCTGAAAAATCTGAAAGTGGATCTGATTGAAGGAGAAAGAGGAGAATATCTATTAGAAAATAAGATCAAAACTTCTAATGGAATCCAAGTCCCTCACGATTATTGTGTGATCTCCGCTGGACTTGTGGCATCCGACCTGGGAAAAAATTCGGGATTAGAAGCAAATAAGATCGGCCAGATATACTTGACCGAGTATATGCAGGTTCCTGAATATTCTAATATTCTAGGTGCAGGAGATGGAGTGAAAGTTCCTGGAGAAGAATATTCTTATTTAAGAATGGCCTGTGCAACGGCACTTCCTATGGGAATTTATCTGGGAGAAAGGATCTCAAATCTAATAGGGAAAAAATCTGAAATAGGGCAAAAACCTTTTCAATTAGCATATGTGGGACGTTGCGTGAGTTTAGGAAGAAAAGAAGGACTATTCCAATTCCTAAACTACGACGATAGCCCTAAGGAAAAAATTTGGACAGGAAGATTAGGAGCCATTGTGAAAGAGCTAATTTGTAAATTCACAGTCTTCTCCTTTAAGGCCGAAAAATATTTCGATTTTTATGTAATCCCCACACCTAAAGAAAAAACTTTAGTCAAAGAAAACGAAAGATTAGTAACGGCAGAAAAATGAGCACCCAAGAAAGACTAGATCAATTCATAGAAAACAAAGGTTTGGTCTTCGGAATCGCCTATAAGATGACAGGGAGTGTGGTAGAAGCAGAGGATATAGTGCAGGAAACTTTTCTGAGATGGGAAAAATCCAAGGAAGAAAAGATCAGATCTCCAAAAGCATTCTTATCCACCGTTGCAGCCAGACTCTCTCTGGATTCTTTAAGAAAAGCAAAAAGAAAAAGGGAAACTTATATCGGTCCTTGGTTACCGGAGCCGTTGGCTCCGGAACCTATGGAAGAAGAGCCGGATCCCGAAACATTAGATCTGGCATTCTTACATCTATTAGAAAAATTGAATCCGATTGAAAGAGCAGTTTTTTTGCTCAGAGAAAGTTTCGAGATGGGTTACGATTCCATTTCCAAAATTGTGGGAAAAAATCAAGAGAATTGCAGGCAAATCCTAAAACGAGCCAAAGAATCGCTCAAATCGGATCGCAAAAAATACGACGCGCCTTCCGAAAAAAGAAAGAAGATATTCCGTGATTTTTTACTCGCATCTTCCAAGGGAAAACCGGAACTACTTGTTCCTTTCTTGAAAGAAGAAATCGTTCTTTGGTCTGATGGTGGTGGAAAGGTAAATGCCGCCAGAATTCCGATCATTGGAAAAGAACGGGCTTCCCATTTCTTCATCCGAACAGGTAGTAACAAGCTCAAATACACTCTGGATTTTTATTTTGGAATGGTGAACGGAGCGGAAACATTAATCGGTTATTACAAAGACCAACCGGCTTATATGCAAAGCTTCCTTATAGACGAAGATGGGATCTCTAAAATTTATTCGGTTCTCAACCCAGATAAATTAGGATCAATGCAGAATAAACAAAAATTAATAGATGAGGGTCTGATCTATCCTCTAGAAAACTTCTTATTATTCCCTCATACATATCGTAAGAAGGTCGCAAAATGGTTAAACCCAGTCGCTAAATTAGTCAAATGGGCCATTGTAAGATGAAAACCGATTAACATAGGATAATCCGTTTATCAGCAGATCCCCTTCTCCTTTCTTGACTTGTAGTCTTCTTTAAGAGAAGATCCGAGTATGAAACGAACACTAACGACAAGTCTATTACTCGGCTTGTTATTTATTCAATGCAGTGGAGGAGAAAAGATGGAAACTGTTTTAGAAAACAAAACTACATCCCCAAAATTGCCCAGCGGATATTATTCTTCTAAATTAGGAAAGATTGCCTATTGGATAGAAGGAAAAGGAAAACCGATCTTCTTACTCCACTCCGCAGGACATGATCATAACGATTTCGAATCCATCCTACCGAGTTTATCAGAAAAATATAAAGTAATCTCCCTGGACTGGCCAGGTCACGGCTTATCCGAAAATCCGCAACCAGCGACTTCCGCTTCTGCAGTAGAGTATGCAGAAATATTACCTGACCTGGTCCAACAATTGGCTCCGGAAGGCGGGATATTTATAGGGAACTCCTTAGGAGGATTTGCATCCATGAACCTTGCCGTCCAAAGACCGGAACTGGTAAAAGGACTAGTGATCGTAGACTCCGGAGGATTAAACGATCCTGACTGGATCACTAAAAGTTTTGCAGGATTAAAATCCAAGGTATGGTTTACCGGACTCGTTTGGAACTTCTTCCCAAACCATTATATAAAGATCAGAAACAAATATACAGAGTCCATTCTAACCAGGATCAAAGAAAGAGAAAATGTAGAAGGAGCAAAAGAAGTGAATGCCTCCATCTGGAAAAGTTTTTTAGACGAAAGACATGACCTAAGAGAAAAAGTCTCCCAAATCCAAGCGCCCACATTGATCGTATGGGGAGAATATGATCCGGTTATAGATCCCAAACTTGCACTCAGACTTCACGAAAAAGTAAAAGGTTCAAAACTCGTGTATCTAAAAACGGGACATGTACCTTTTGCGGAAAACCCTCAGGAATTCCTGAAGACAGCTCTCCCCTTTTTGAATTCCATATGATTGTTTTTGGATTTTTCCAATAAATAGATTTGTAAAATTTCCGTTTGCGGACTTTCTTAAGAGAAATCCGTTAGCGGGAATTGTATGGATCAGAAAGATCTTGATTGGGAAAAAATCTACCAGACCGTGAACCGAATCTCTCCTATTCCAAAAGAAGTTTGGAAAAAGTCTGAACAACTATACACGGTTCGCAAATTAGAATACGGGGATTTTCTGATCAAACAAGGAGCCAAACCCACAGAGTTCGCTTTCGTATTCTCAGGAGTTTTGAGAGAATATTATCTCACTGACCAGGGAAACGAGTACATCAAAAGTTTTAATTTTCCGGGAGACTTTACAGGATCTTATTTCGACCTGCTTACTGAACAACCTTCCACTTGTAATATCCGAGCAATCACAGATTGCGAACTTGCAGTAGCAAAGTTTTCAGAATTCAGAAAACTTTTCTCCCAAGACATCGTTTGGGAAAGACTTGGTCGGATTTTCGCTGAAAACTTATTCTTAAAAAAAGCAAGAAGAGAATACGAACTCTTGGCGCTCAGCGCAGAAGAAAGATATGATCTACTTTTAGAATCCAGACCGGATATAGAAGATATTGTCCCCCAGTATCATATCGCTTCCTATTTGGGGATCACACCTGTTTCCTTAAGCAGGATTAGAGCGAAGAGAAAATAAAAAAGGCGCCGGAATCCGACGCCTTTTAGAAAAATTTTCTAATTTAGAAAATTCTAATTATTTAGCAGAAGCTGCCTCACGGATCACATAAGCTGCGATCTCGTTCTTTTGGATTTGAGTGGTTCCTTCGAAGATACAAAGGATTTTTGCATCTCTCATCAGTTTTTCAACTGGATACTCTTTAGTGTATCCGTATCCGCCGAAAATTTGGACCGCGTCAGTAGCCGCTTTCATTGCGGTTTCAGAACAATATGCTTTCGCAATTGCGGAATATTTCGGAAGACGAGGATCATCAGCGTCGGACATACGAGCGGAAAGATAACAGATCTGACGAGCTGTTTCCACACCGATAGACATATCTGCAAGCATGTGCTGAACAGCTTGGAAGCTGGAAATTTTGGAACCGAACTGCTCTCTCTGACGAGCATATTTAGAAGCGTGATCTAAAGCAGCTTGAGCAACACCAACTCCCATAGCAGCAACGTATGGACGAGAAGCGTTCAGAGTTTGAAGAGCGTAGATGAATCCAAGATTTTCTTTTCCGATCATAGTAGCTTCTTCAACTGCACAATCTTCAAAGATGATCTGACGAGTGTCAGATGCACGAATTCCTAGTTTATCTTCTTTTTTACCAACGATCAAACCTGGGGTATCACGTTTTACGTAGAAGCAGGAAACTCCACGAGTTCCGCGACCTTTATCGGTATAAGCAAAAACTGTATATGCTCCAGCGCTACCACCACCAGTGATCCATTGTTTAGTTCCGTTAATGACCCACTTGTCGCCTTTTTTAACGGCAGTAGTGCTCATACCCGGAACGTCAGAACCTGCACCAGGCTCGGAAAGACAGAAAGAAACTCCGTATTCTCCGTCGATAACCGGTTGAAGCCATTTTTTCTTTTGTTCGTGGCTTGCACCTTTCATGATTGGAAGGATACCAAGGCCAGTATAACCGAAGCAAAGGCTGATTCCAAGGCATCCTCTGGAAAGCTCTTCAGTTACTAAACACTGCTCTACGGAACCAAGTCCCCATCCACCGTATTCTTCGGGGATAGTGAGTCCATTGACTCCTAACTCGGTTCTCATTCTATTGATAAGTTCTTCTGGATGTTTGTTTTCTTCGTCCCAGTGGATTGCAACTTCGTGGGTGATCTCCTTCTTAACGAAGCTGCGGATCGTGTCCCTAATCTCGATTTGTTGCTCAGTCAGTTCCTGATACATCTTTTCCCTTCTTGCGAGAGTTTCTAATCCTAATTTTTCGCCAGGGTCGATTCAATCAAGAAAAACATGGCTGATTAAGCGTTCATTTTAGCCCTAATGGGACAGAATTCTTGGAAATCTCGTTATTTTCCTAGGTTTTGGCGATCCGAAAGCATATAAAAAACAGAACGTTCGTTCTGTTAATGATTCTCTCATATAATTTTCAGGAAATAAATTGAGTAAACCATTTGGAAGCAGCTTTCTTGATAGATTGCTCATCGGGTTCGCCATCAGAAGCCCAAGCAATTACCCCGTCAGGACGTATCAATACACTACTTAAGCCTAATCGTTCATTTGCTGGTCCAGAAACGTATTTTATTCGATCTCCGTATTCATTTGCCAAAGTTTTAAGGGAAGGATTTGTATCAAAATCGAGAAGTATTCCGTGGCCGTCCTGCATAAATTCGCCAATCCTTCTGCCATCTATAAACTCAAAGTTCGGGACGCTATACCCTACGAAAGGATGAGTCCCATCTAGATCATAATGAGTGAAAATACCCCATACCCTTCCCGCCATATAGGTGGCGGCATCGCGAGTGTCCATTAGATCGCGAATGATAGAGTTCAGTGCACGTGCCTCTACATTTGGCTTCATGATCATAACCTGAGCCCGCGACCAATCCAGAACTTGGGCACCTATCGGAAATCGTTCCGTATGATAACTGTTCAGCAAATCTTCCGGCGCTTTGTTTTGGATGGTTGCGGCAAGTTTCCATCCCAAGTTCATTGCATCGCCCAATCCAAGGTTCAGTCCTTGGCCTCCCAAAGGAGAATGGATATGTGCTGCATCCCCGGCCAAAAGGATCCTTCCATTTCGATAGCTCGTAGCCTGTCTTGCTCTGTCCGTCCAAGTTGTTGCGAAATGAAGTGTGGTGACAGTAACATCCGTGTTCGAGATTCGACGAAGAACCTCTTGCACATGTTCTTTTGTAATCGGTTTTTCAGAATTATGAAATGCACCGCCATCAAAATCCTGAATAATGATGAATCCAGGTTGAGATTGCAAATACATACCTGTTTGTGTTAGGTTACGTCCCGAGCCAAGTTTCTCCGGATCGGCGATATCAACCTTAGTAGAATAGCCTGTAAATTCCGGTTCTGTACCTGCGAATTCAAAACCTCCCGACTTGCGGACAATACTACGAGCTCCATCACAACCCACAAGCCATCGACCATTAAAGGTTTGTTCACCTGATTGAACAGTTACTCCCTCCTCTGTTTGATGAAAGGAAGTCAATGCGAGCCCTCGCATAATTTCTACACCTAAGGTTAGTGCACGACGTGTCAGAACAGTTTCAATCTCTTCCATTTCAGATATCAAATTGGTTTCAGTAGAACTTGGCAAACGTTGCCACTGTGAAGTGTCGATATTGCCTTCATGAAATGGAATACCGGCGAAATGGCCTACCTGACGACGCGGTCCTTGTTGAACCGCGGTTGCATGAGGATTTTTTAGACGCTTATGAATCTCAAGTTCACCTAATAATCCGCGGCGATACAGAGCTTCGATAGTAGGAGAAGAGAGTCCCCTTATACCGAAGGGGAGCTTTTTCATTGGTGAGTTTGGATTATCTGCTTTTTCTAATATAAGAACTCCACATTTGGCCAGCGCCAATTCACAAGCTAGGAAAAGTCCAACTGGGCCAGCGCCGGAAATAATGACATCGTAAATAGATTGGCCTTGTTTCACTTATTCCATCCATTCTTCAAAACCTTAAATGTGAGACCTAAGGTTTCCTTAGGGGACGGTGAGTTACACGCAAAACTCACTCCTTCTAAGATCAATTTTGCGACACATTCCGCTTCGATTTTATTCGCACCCGAATCGTTTTGAATTTCTTTAGCCAAGGTATTTTCATAGCGGGCCCATAGCCCGCGCAAATAGGAAGTAAGTTCAGGAGAAGATCTAATGAGTTTCCCAAATCCGGAGAAGGTCTTCTTATCGGGCGGATTGAATAGTTTACTCGAGAAAAAATATTGCTGGAGAGCATCCAGGATGGATTGGCCTTTTTTCCGATCTCGGATCGCTACCAAGATATCGTGATCTATTTCGTCCTCAAGATCAAAAATAAGAGACTCTTTAGTCGGGAAATAATTGAAAAGTGTAGTAACTGCGACCTCCGCTTTTTCGGCTATCTCAGTAATGGTGACCGCGTCGTATCCTTTTTCAATAAAGAGATCACGAGCAATATCTGAAATGAGTTTTCGAGTTTTGGCTTTCTTTATTTCACGTAATCCCATCCTGGAAATCGCCCCCATACCTGAAGTCAGTGTCAATTTTATGCGACATCAAATTTAAATCAAGCATAATGTTGTAGTTACTACATTTTTATACTTGATTCGAAAATCTATTCATTCTGGTGGTGAAAAATAGAAATGCAAATTCCTACTTGAATTTACTTCTTCGGATCTTAAGCTCCGAGAGATATGCATTTACTCATTTCCTTCGGCTTATTCTTTACGTTTATTATAGGCTCATTTGTTTTTTCCTTTTTGGATCGTCGCAGAATTCGAAAAGAATTTGCGAGCCCATCCGGAAAGCTTCTCTCACCGAATGACCGTATTGTTGCGAACCGAAATAAGATGTTATTTATCGGAATTGCATTAATCCTTTTTGGAGGTCATGCGGTCGTTTTTGTCCGAATTAATGCAATATATATGATTGCCGTAAGTTTAATATTGATAATAGGTATTTTTGTTCTATTATTCCTTCTTATTAAGAGAACACCTTCTGGTTGGCTCCAATTCTCAGAAGAAGGGCTTACTATCGGTTTGCGCAACGGTAGTCACACAATTCCTTGGGCATCTTTCCAATCTTGGGAAGTGGCAGAGGTAGTCGGAAATATTTCAGTTCTGATTACCTTAAAAGAGCCGATCATAGAGTCGTTTCGAATAGAAAGTAGTGATCCAAATTACACGCTTAGAGTTCAGAAAATACTCTCTCAAAACTTTTCTATCTTCGAAGCACATGTGATGATCATGCTGGGGATTTGGAAGGCAGCTCCCGAGGATATTGTTTGTACTATAAGAAGATATACTAATGATATTGACCGGATTTAAAAGCGCGCCCCACCCTGCTTTGGGTGGGGGCCGGTGCGGTGGTACATGAAGCTGCTTTCGATATGATCGCTTCGTATTCATTCTATCTTCAGTCTCGTTTGGCCTCAATTCTTTCGGCCACCGACTCGCCAAAGACGGTCGTCTTCTCTCTCCTATTGTCGCTGCGAAGGGGGGCCGGTGCGGTGGTACACGAAGCTGCTTTACCACATTTTATTCCACTTAGCAAGAGAAAATCCCTCGTTCTACCTTGTTGGAATTCCTACAATAGAATTTAGATTCGGAAATTTGTTTACTTTAGAAAGTAAAAATGAATAAATATTCGCCTGAGGTAGTTTGTCGGGAGAGATTTCATGACACAAAGTATCATTGCACCTATCGTTTCCGGAATAGCCGGATTTATTTGCGCATTTCTTTTTAGCGGCCCTCTTTATTTCGGTCTTTCAAAATTTCTGAATTTACCTACACAAGAAGATAAGAAAAATCTTGGGTTCCGAATATTTTTGAATTTCTGCGTTTTCTTAGCCACGGCCTTTTCTCTCTCATTAATACTACAATATATGAGCCTACAAAATAAAGCTCATGGCCAATCGATTGCTTTCATCCTCTGGTTCGGATTCATATTCACGTCTAGCTCTATTGATGTGATATGGAAAGGGAAACATCTGAAGTTATGGATTTTTGAATCTATATCTTCTTTAATCACAATCCAAGTTTTAATGTTTGTTCTATTACTATTTTATAAATGAAACAAGCCCGTTTTCTTCTTACACTTGATTCTACCGGAGCATTAATCGTAGGAGTATTCATCTTTCTTTTCTCCTCTTTTATTTCGACCTTAAATGGATGGGACGAAAGTTTCATTCACATTGAAGGTTTTGTGAATTTGATATATGGCTCTTATTCCGGAATTCTACTATTGCTTTTCAGAAGAGGTCAACTTCATCGTATTTTTGTTTTGATCTTGATCATTGCAAATTCCCTTTGGGGTTTGCAATGTTTTGCCCAAGCATGGAGATTACAAGAAGAAGCCACCTATATCGGTACCGCAGTATTATTACTCGAAGGTATTTATCTATTGATATTAGCTTTTTTTGAAGTTAGGTTTGTTTTACCTCAGGGCGTTTCCAACTCGTCTCAAGTAGCGTAAGTAAAAATCTATTTAACAGGAGTAGGAATACTTTGATGTCCTGGATGGATCTGAATTTTCGGGAACTTAGCGGCTACCGTCTGCAACAAATTTAGGCTCGTTTTGTTCCTTTCCAAATCCTTGGTAAAATCTCCGGGAGTCACGTTATTCAGCCAACCCCAGCTAGTATGACAAGTATCTCCTGTAATTAGTTGGGCCCCATTAGTGGATTTTATTAAAAATGCGATACTACCCTCTGTATGTCCCGGAACGGAAATTATATAAAGAGATTGATCGCCGAAGAAATCTAAAAATCTAATTGGAGCACCTTCTCTTCCTAAGAAGTTCAATTCAGAAAGGGAAGTATCACGTCCAAGTAATGTATCCGTACTTCCTTGTACGAAAAGGTGTAGAAAACGAGAATCTCCCGGTTCGTTCTGTCCAGTATACACTGAAGTCCCCGCTGGAAAATCATGCGTTCCCAGAATATGATCTAAATGCAGATGAGTAAGGAAAATACCTTCTACTTTTTTCGGTTCTTTTTGCAGCCACTCCTTAATCGTAGTATGAATCTTGAGCTTACCTAGTTTCATTTGAGAAGCAACTATGCCTGAAACGGGCCATTCTTTTTTATCTTTGCGAAATATATCGCCAAGCCCGGTATCTATTACATATCTGCCGAACTTAGGATGATCAATTACATAAAAATAAATTTGGATCGGTTCCTCGCCGGATTGCAAACCCGCTGCGACGGCCTTTGGATCCTTTAAATTGATCAAACCCGCGCGTTCCGCCAACCAATCCGCTGCGACAATTTTTTTAAGGACAATCGGCCCTTTGTCAGAAGAATTTATATCTTGGATATCCACTGGAGTTCCTTTATTCACCAGAACGGAGCGATTAGAAGTAACTGCGCAAGCGGTTAGGATCCCGATTGAGATAAATGAAAAAATGATTCGTTGGATTTTCACGAGAGATAGACCTTATACATTTACGATAGTTCGAAAAGAATTTTGAATTCCGAATTATCTTTCAATTAAATTACTTTATCTTTCTTCAATTCTTCTATTTCTGCTTCGGAATAGCCTAAAGACTTTAAGATCTCTTGATTATGTTCGCCATGATCAGGAGGATCTGTCCTATAAGTCACCTTACTTTCCGAAAAAGGAAAAGGGGAACCGAATTGTATATAATCTCCGTACTGTTTATGGGTGCGATCCAGGATCATTCCCTTCTCTCTTAGCACTGGGTCTTTAGAAACTTCTTCCATGGTTTTGACCGGAGTGAGACAAGAATCAGGATTTTGGAATATAGGCTCCAAGTCCGAGAGGGTTTTAGAGGAGAAGTATTCCGTCAGGATCTTTTTCCATTCCGCAAAATGTGTTTCTGCAATCGGAACTTTTTCCAAATGTGTATCGAGACCGGACTGCCTTAAGAATGTTTTGAAAAACATTTCTTCCAATGCGCCTAATGCAACCCATCTTCCTTCTTTGGTTTTGTAGGTCGAATAGTTAGGCAATTTCCCCGATAATAATTCGTTTCCTCCTTCCGGATTTTTTCCTGTCGCGGAATAGATCCCTCCATACAAGGAGATGAACTGCAGAGACGCTTCCATCATGGAGACCGCAATCTTTTGGCCGCGGCCCGTTTTTTCCCGATAATACAATGCAGCTAGGATGGAAGAAAGAGCGGTTAATGTTCCTCCGCCTATATCGGCCAATTGAAATCCTGGTGCCTGTGGATTTTTTCCGGTTTGGTCCAATACTCCGGAAAGAGAAAGGTAATTCAAATCATGTCCTGCAAAATCTTTGTAAGCTCCGGAATCTCCGTAACCATAGATCCCACAATAGATCAGTCTTGGGAATTTTTCTTTTAGGTCATCGTAGCCGAGTCCCATTTTGGAAAGACCGTCGGGACGAAATCCTTCCAGCAATATATCAGCATCTTCTAATAGTTTGAATAAGATCTCTTTGGATTTTTCTCTTTTGAGATTGAGTGTGATCGCTTTTTTATTTCTGTTCAACATCAAATATAAGGAAGGCGCACCATTCTCTTTTTTGAACATCACTCTAGTAGCATCCATTGCTCTTGGATTTTCTACCTTGATGATCTCTGCTCCCATATCTCCTAAATACATGGAGCATAAAGGACCTGGCAGTAATAAGCTCAAATCTACTACCTTAACTCCTGAAAGTGGACCTTTGTTCATTTTTATGATTTCCTGAATATAAACTTCGGACCTGTTTAGATCCAGAATGTGGGATGAAAAGTGTTTTTTGTTTTTAAAAAACGGCGTTCAATCTGGGTCTTCTTCACTTAATTCTTCGCTAGTTTTTCCCCAACGCCATCTGGTATAATCTTCCGCAGTAGCGAAAGTATACCCTTCTGCTTTCAATTTTTCAATGATGAATGGTAGAACTTCTTTGGTGGTAGGATGTGTATCGTGGAATAAGATCACTACTCCTTGTCCTTCCGTTTTGGACACCAAGGAGTTATAGATCCGATCCATTTTCCTTCTGAACTTTTCATTGTCTGGATCTATCCTAGGCCCTTTTTCATACCATTCTCCTTTCACCCATTCTTTGGAATCTGTAGAATCGAATTCTTTAGTCCACATGAATACCAGACCTTTTCCTTGAAGTGCGGAACTTACTCTTTTTCGAGTGGTCTCGTTCTTGGTACTGATATAAGGAGATCCGAAAGGGGGACGTATCCATATTAGCTTTCCAGAATATTCTCCTAATTCGTTCTGGTATAATTTTTGATTTTCGTCCAATTGACTTTCTATTCTTTTTTCGGAAATACTTGCGAAGTTCTGGTGGCCAAGTGTGTGATTTCCGATCGTATGACCTTCTTCTTTCATTCTGATCAAGACGGTTTTGTATTTTCGGAAACTGTTCCCTCTTGTGCTAGCTTTAGGAAGCCAAGCACCACATACAAAAAACGTAGCTTTTATATTTTCCTTTTTGAGTACATCCAATACGTCGGAAGTCCAGTCAGAAGGTCCGTCATCGAATGTTAAGAAGGCAGTTTTGGGAGGAAGAGGATCTCCTTCATAATATCCGATGGGACCTTTTTTATGATCTGTCTGGATATATGTGGAAGTTTCGGAACTTGAGCAGTAGATTAGAAATACTAAAGATAAGGATATGGCAGTCTTCATAAAACTCATACCATCCTATAAAGTTAAAAAACTTTAAGCTTGGATCGGTTTGAATTTTTAGCTTATAGTCCGGCTCCCGGGCTTCAGGAGCGTAGCGACTATCCTCCTGTGATTAGACTCCAGGAGTAACGATCTCAGCCACATTTTGAGTTTGAGATCACTACTCTCTTCGGGTTAATATTTAATAACTTTATTACTTAAGCGAACATTTCCGCGGAGGTCAGCCAAACTCCTGCAAGTATCAAACCGATCCCTGTCCATTGGGTCCAGTTCAGTTCTTCCTTAAAGAACATTGCGGAAGCTACGAGCACGATGATAAATCCTGCAGATGTAAAGAGTGGATAAGCCAAGGATAATTTTAATCCGTTACCTAGTACCCATTTATAACCTAATAATGCGATCCCGAAAGAAACAAGTCCCGCGAAGAACACTGGATGTAAAAATGATTTGATCAATCCTTCTATTCCGGAAGCCGTACTTGTTTTATCTCCTAAAGAACTTGCCTTGATCAAAATGTTTGCTAAGGCATTGAAGAATAATGCGACTACGAAAATGATTATCACCGTTAATTTCATCTATCTCTCTCAAGAATTCGATTATTGTTTTCTTGTAATCTCCCCTTAGGAAGAGTGTATTATCCCTCTTTTGGGGATCGGTCGAAACTCCGAATTCCTGTCCATCGAAAGCAAAGGGAAAGAAATAGCAAGGGCAAATCTTGAATGGATAGAAAAACATTTAACTTCCGCGGGATCAAACTTTCTTATATAGATTCCGGTAACAAATCTTCTAATCCTATATTGATCGCTCATGCTAATGGATTTTCTGCAGGTTGTTATTCATTCTTCATCCAGAAACTTTCTGAAACTCACAGAGTGATTGCCTTGGATTTTTGCGGACACGGCGAATCAGAAGCAAACATGGAATGGAAGGATTGGTTTTTCTTTCGAGACCAAATTTTGGCTCTGATCGAAACGGAAGATTTGAAGAATGTTGTGGGACTAGGACATTCTTTAGGAGGAGCAAGCCTACTTCTTGCTTCTTATCAAAGACCGGACTACTTTCATAAAATTTTCGCGATGGATCCTGTAATATTAAATCTTGCTTACATTCTTCTCGGTTTAGCTTTCGATACTCCTTTAGCAAAAGGAGCTCTCAAGAGAAGAAAAGAATTTAAGGACCTAACTCTTGTAAAAAAAGCGTATAGAAAGACTCCTACATTTGCGAATTGGTCTGACGAGGTCTTCGAAGATTATTTGAAGTCATGTTTTAAAAAAGAAGGAGAGAAATGGGTCTTATGTTGTCCTCCTGAATTAGAGGCCAAAATTTTCAACTCGGTCAGTTTTTTAAGTTTATTCCAATATGGAAATATCAAGACGGAAACTCATATCACTATCCCCAGAAAATACGAAGTATGCTCTCCTTCAGCAGCTAAAAGGATTATCAAGGGAAATCCGAACTCAAGCTTAGAGTTATGGGATGATATTTCCCATTTTTTTCCGTTTGAGCGTCCCGAAAAAACCCTGGAAAGAATCATTCAAAAATTATAATCCGGTATTCGGGAAATGGAAGAATCTCAAATCGGAACCTTATTTTATTTCGGAGCCAGGGTATTCTTGGCCCAGAAAGGACTGACCACAGATCCTCACTCTCACTATGCGGTTTCCATTCTGATCTCTTTAACTTCTAAGTTCAAAGTGATCGAAGAATCGGGCAACGTGTTGGAGTTCCAAGCTGTTGTTCTGGCTCCCAATACTTATCATACTCTTTCTGCGGAAAATTCGGATATGATCGTTTTGCAGATCGATCCTTATGGTATCGACTATGCTTCCGTTGCTTCCAGATTTGGAAGAAAGGGAATCTCCGAGATCCCTTTTGAAAATTTAGAACCCGTTCTCTCCAGATGCAAAAATCTATTTCATGAAAAAGTAAATTGCCAAACTGCTAAAGAACTTTTCGAAGATATTCTTGCCTGTGTAGGAACCGAAAAACCTTCCAGGGTTTCTTTGGATCCCAGGGTTTTATCCGCAACTCTGAGGATGAAATCCGCCCTTCCCGGTTCTATCTCCGTTCCGGAACTTGCAAAAGAAGCGGGGTTTTCCGAAACAAGGTTTATGCATGTTTTCAAATTACAGATGGGTCTACCCGTCAGACAGTATCAACTTTGGTTGAGACTACATGAGGCGGCAAAACTTTTGAAAGAAGGCGGGAATCTTACCGAAGCTTCTCATGCTGCCGGTTTTGCGGACCAAGCACATTTAAGTCGGACCTTTAAAAGAATGTTCGGTGTGCAACCTTCTAAATTCTTAGGCGCAAACACGAATGTCGCAGTCCATTTTTGTGTGTAAGTTAAAGAATATTCTAAAAAAGAAAAGCGCCCGCTAGATCGCGGGCGTTCGCCTGAAGCAAGAGAGAATGTTAATGAGCAGTACTGAAGTCTTTGAGTTTGCCTTGTGCAGCTAATTCTTTACGAACTGCTTCTTGCACATCTTTTCTGTATCCCAATTCGAAGAACACATCTGCAATTACGAAAATAGGAGCAGATACAATCGCTTGGAACAAATTGTCGAACAACGCTGGACGGCTCTTTTCAAAAATAAAATGTCCGTAGAATTGTGCTCCCCAACCTATTAACTGAGCGACCGCAAAGATGCTCCATGCAGTGGTGGCAGTTAAAGACAGAGTAATGTACTGAGCCAAGAACATCAAAGAGCCGAACACAACTGTGGTTGCCAGAGCAAAAATAAAATCCAAGGTGAAATAGTAGGCAAGTACTACGATCCCGAATACGGTAGCAGCGGTTACTGTGTAACCGAAAACATTGATTAACTCTAATCTATTAAGCACCAAAAATAAGGTGAAGGTGATGGTAGGAACTCCTAATACGTGGATCCACACGTTTCTTTTTTCTTGGTGGTACGCAGAATAGAAGGCCATTTCCTTAGCGAATTTCATGGATAAAACTCCTCACAATTTCAGGTCCAGTATATACCCAATCCCTAGGTTTCGGCTTGAACGAACCTGCCATTTTTAGAAAAAAATCCGTTGCGTAATACCCGTTCGAAATAAACCATTGAGTCACCTTAATACACTTTAAACCAGGGATTTATGCCTTATATCAATCTAAAAGTTGCAGGACCACTCACTAAAGAGCAAAAACAGCAGATAACGAAAGAATTCACGGAAACTCTCACAAAAGTTGCCGCAAGACCTCCGGAATCCACCTATATCGTGATCGACGAAGTCGCAAGAGAGAATTGGGCTGTAGGCGGAAAACTCCTAGAATAAAAATGGATACGATCTTTTTCGCGGCCTCCAAACTCGCGGGGGCCTTCTTATTTCCCTTACCTGCTTCGCTACTCGCTTTATTATTTTTAGGACTCAGACTTCCTAAATTCAAATATAAGGTCTGGGTTTTATTTCCTACACTCGTTATCTGGGTTGCTTCCACAGATAGTTTTTCCCAATGGTTGGTTAAAGGCCTGGAAGAAAAACATCCTCCAATTCGTTTGGAAACTTTAGAAAACTCGGATGCAATTTTAGTTTTAGGCGGAGCGGTAGACAATCTTGCCTTATATGAACAACAGGTGCAGTTGACTTCCGCCGCAGAACGAATGACTGACGCTCTATTATTATTCCAAAAAAGAAAAGCTCCTCGTATCGTTTTTACCGGAGGCTCAGGGAATTTATTCTTCCAAACTAAAAAAGAATCCGACTTTGCTCTCCAATTTTTTCAATCTTTAGGAGTTCCTAACAAGGCTGTTTTTCTGGAGACTGAAAGCAGAAACACCAAAGAGAATGCGGAAAAAACGGCAGAACTTTTTCGCAAAAATAAATGGAAGTCCGCAATCTTGATCACTTCCGCATTTCATATGGAAAGATCCTTGTTGGTATTTGCAAATACCGGGATCAAGATCCATCCTTGGCCTACGGACTATAGGTCCAGGGTCAAAATACTGACCATAGACGATTTTATACCTTCTTCCCAAAGTTTGGAGAACACAAGTATTGCCTGGAAAGAGAGGATCGGGCTATTCGTTTACGGGTTCAGAGAGAGTATTTCCACTTTTCTTCCCCTCCGTATCCGATATCCTTGGTCTAAGGACTGGAATTAAACATATATATGAACGTGAAATTTACCGTGCTTGCGAGTATCATAGCACTTTCCTTAGGTACAATCGCATTCTTCTCTTCTAAAGAAACTTCTTATACTCTATTGGATGCGTCCGATCTGGCCGCAAATCCTGCTAAATACGAGCCGGACGATCTCTTAAGAGTAAGAGGATTCGTAAAATTAGGTTCACTGATCCGAGAAGGAAAAACTGCCAAGTTTGTTCTCCAACTAAACGAAAAAGAAGTGCCTGTTTTTTTTACAGGGGCTACATTATTACCGGACGCATTTAAAGAAGGCACTAGAGCCAGAGTGGACGGAGTTTGGAAAAACGGAGTTATAGTCGCAGATAAGGTGGAAGCAAAATGTGCCTCCAAATATGAAGCCGGTTATAAGGGAGAAGGCGAAGATAAAGAATACTAATATTATATTTTCATAACGAAAAGATCTGTTTGATCCATTTCGTTCCAAGTTTAGTCAAAGTCCCAAATTTTTAAGAAAGTAGAACAATGAACGATTTAGGCGCAGTTTGTCTCATATCCTCCTTCTCCATCCTATTATTTTCCATTATCCAAACCAGTTACGGAATTTTTAAGAACGATTCCAGAGCTTTGGAATTAGGCCGTTACACTTTGATGGCAAATTTTGCCGTCATTCTTCTGGCCTTTATAGTGTTGGTTGTCCAACTCATGAGAACGGATCTATCCAACTATTACGTTGCGATGCATTCCAGTGAACATCTTCCGTTATTTTATAAGATCACATCCGTTTGGTCCGGATCTTCCGGTTCACTTCTCTTCTGGAATTTGTTGCTCTCCGGATTTACATTCATAGTTCTTTGGCAAACAAAAGATCTTTTGAACGAAAGAATCCCGGTAATGCACCTTTCTTTAGCGGTGATCACTTGTTTCTTTTCCTTTTTGGCGATCTTCTTTCCGGATGCACAACCGTTCCGTGAATTCCAACCTGCTGCAGTCGCAGGTAGAGGATTAAACCCTTTATTACAACACTGGGCGATGATCATCCATCCTCCCATCTTATACATAGGCTATGTAAGCTTCGCTATTCCTTTCGCAATCGCCTCTTCCGCGTTGATCACGGGACAATTATCAGAGAATTGGTTCAGATTCGTAAGAAGATGGAGTATCTTCTCCTGGTTTTTCTTAGGAACAGGAATACTCTTAGGTTCCAAATGGGCTTATGAAGAATTAGGCTGGGGCGGTTATTGGGCTTGGGACCCTGTAGAAAACGCAAGTTTGATGCCTTGGCTTTTATCCACAGCATTCTTACATTCCATGATCATCCAAGAAAGAAGAGGAATGTTAAAATTTTGGAATATGCTTCTGATCATCCTGGCATTCCATTTCTGCTTGCTCGGGACCTGGATAACTCGAAGCGGTGTTTTAGAAGGGCCTCACTCTTTCTCCAAGTCCACTATCGGAACTCCGTTTATAGTATTTATTGGAGTAAGCTTTCTATTCTATCTAGGAATTCTAATATATAGAAAAGACAAACTCAAACCGGAAAGGAATTTAGAAGCAATCACTTCCAAAGAAGGAAGTTTTTTACTGAACAATTTCCTTTTGGTGATCGCAACACTTTCCATTCTATTGGGAGTATTCTCTCCTTTATTATCCGGAGTAGAATACAAGGCTCCTTGGTTTAACTCCTGGGGAGTTCCTGCGGGAATTCTTCTGATCCTACTCATGGGTGCAGCGCCATTACTCGCATGGAGAAAAGGTGCCGACCAAATATTTTTTACCACATTATTAAAACCTCTGATCGCAGGAGCCATTGGAGCGGGACTCTATATCCTATATTACAGAAGTAATTTTTCTATCAGCGATTATAGCCTAGGCGATGTTCTGGGAGAAGTTTACAGCGTCCTCACTGTAGGACTCGGAATATTCACGATAGCCGGGATCGCGCAAGAATATCATAACGGTATTAAAGCGAGAAGGGCCGCTATCCACGGAGAAAATTATCTCCAAGCCGGATTCAGAATGCTTCTTAAAAATAAAAGAAGATACGGCGGGTATTTAGTTCACCTGTCCATGGTGATATTGTTCATCGGCCTTGCAGGGAACGCTTTCAAACAGAACACTTCCGTTAAGTTTTTCTATTTCCTGAGATTTTCTCCTACAAATGAACTCATCTATACAAGTGATGATACAGCGATCTTAGGAGATTATACGATAGGTGCGACCACTCTTAAGATCAAACCGATCATCAACGGAGATCCGGAGGCTGGGGTCAATCATAGGAACGTAATCGTTTCTCACGAAGCAACCTTCGAAGTCAAAAAACAACTGAAGGATTTCGATACTATGGTGACCGAGAGAAGATACTATCCTCAGATCTCTCATTTGAGCGGTGACTTCGAGACACATATTCCTACCAGTGAACCTTCTATCTCATCTACCCCTAAAGAGGACCTTTACATCCAATTGGGAGCGATAGAACATGCGGATCTTTCGGACGAAAATCCGGATCTGCCGGGAATGTTCTTGGACTTCTTCTTTACTAGAGATCCGGCGATCAAGGCAGTAAAATATCTGAAATTCCCGAACCAGATCGTAGCAAATTTGGAAGTCTGGATCAATCCTATGGTAAAATTTATTTGGGCAGGCTCCTTGATGTTCTTCTTATCCGGGCTATTGATCCTATTACCGATAGGAGAAGATAAAAAATGAAACTTTTGATCTCTTCTAAATTACATAAGAAAATCTTAATTTTACTTCTTGGGCTTCTGATTTGGACCGGCTCTTCCCACGCGGATTCTACTTTTACGAATCTGACGGATCAAGAACAGATACGCACATTCCATAATGTGACAGAAAGGATCCGATGTATCTGCATCCCTTCTATCGCGATCAAAAGTTGCTCTTTCAATAACTGCACCGTTTCCGCAAAACTGAAATTGTTCATAGAGAACAGGATTAGAGCGGGAGAATCTGCGGATGTGATCGTGGACAAAATGATCCATGGTTTCGGCCAAGATGTGGTTTCTGATCCGATCATTGCAAAGTTTATCGAAACCGGAAACCAGGGAATGGCGCAAGGAGTCATCATGGGTTTTGGTCCGGACATTCTTGCAAAACCCGATTCTTCTTGGATTGACTTTAGTATCGCGGCCGCGGCCGCATTCGGGATACTTCTGATCTATTTGTATTTAAAAAGAAGAACGGCTC
This sequence comes from Leptospira johnsonii, assembly GCF_003112675.1. Classification (NCBI taxonomy): domain Bacteria; kingdom Pseudomonadati; phylum Spirochaetota; class Leptospiria; order Leptospirales; family Leptospiraceae; genus Leptospira; species Leptospira johnsonii. The sequence continues at coordinate 299,277 of NZ_BFAY01000007.1, forward strand.
CTAAGGCGGCGATTGCAACGGAATCGGAAAATCATTCCTCGTTCGATAAATACATCTCCGAAATAGAGGAGAAACAGAAATAATGGATTTTTTATTAATTTTCTTTTATATAGTTTTAGTCGCGATCGTCGCAGCTCCTTTCGTTTACGTGAGCGTGTTCGCAAAACATATCCCGTACGAGACAGATCCTAAAAGTTCCGAGTTATTCGATAGAAGGGACGTTCTTCTCGATAATTTGAAAGATCTAAAAATAGAATTCGATACCGGAAAATTAACCGAGATTGAATTCAAATCCATCTCTTCCGGTTTAGTAAAAGAATTAGAAGAGCAAGACGAAAGGATCAGCCAGGGAAAGGTAACGGCGACTCTCACTTCTTCCAAAACCGAAGCGTCCGCCAAATCTCAACTTGGCGGAAAGTTCTGTCATAACTGTGGATTTAAAATAGAAATTTTCGGAGCGAAGTTTTGTCCTGAATGCGGGACAAAATTGCAGATTTAAAATCGACTAAGAATGTCTTTTTTTAAGTTCTTCGACTATGTCGGAAAGAGAAAGTCCTCTTTCCACAAGAAGAACCTGCAAATGAAAGAGTAAATCCGCGGATTCGTGAGTGAGCTCTTTTTTATCCGCGTTTTTTGCCGCGATAATCACTTCTCCTGCTTCTTCTCCTACTTTTTTAAGGATACGATCTACGCCGCCTCGGAAGAGGTCCGCAGTATAGGATTT